>JANNTQ010000038.1:0-6222 GCA_031394435.1 Betaproteobacteria bacterium | reverse complement strand
GGCATAGGCGTTGAGAAACGCGTTCGCCGCCACGTAGTCGACCTGGCCGGCCGGTGCAGTCACCGTCGAAGTCGAGGAGAACAGCACCATGAAATCGAGATCGGTGTCCGCGAACACGGAGTCGAGGACCGCCGTGCCGTGGATCTTCGGTGCGAACACGTCTTCCACGCCGGATAGCGACTTGAGCTGGATCAGGTTGTCGTTCACCACCCCCGCCGCGTGGATCACGCCATGGACGGCGCCGAACCGGGCGCGCGCGGCCGCCACGGCTTCGCGCACGCCTTCGATGTCGGTGACGTCCACCGAGACCACCATTACCTCGGCGCCTTTCGCCTCGAGTGCCTGCACCTGCTCGATGCGCCGGCTGACGCGGTCGTCCGACCCGTGGTGCCGCAGCCAGGCTTCCCACTCGCCGCGCTCGGGCAGCGCGGTGCGGCCAAGCAGCACCAGCTTGGCGCGCGCCCGCTCCGCCAGGTGTTTCGCCATTACCAGGCCGAGGCCACCCAGGCCGCCGGTAATCAGGTAAACGCCGTTCTCGCGAATCTGGAGCGCCTCGCTTCTGTCCACCGCGGGAACGCTGCGCTCGAACTCGAGCACCAGGCGCTCGGCGTCCCGGTACGCGATCACGCCGTTTTCCGGGACTGCCATCAATTCCTTTTCGAGCGCATCGACCGTGCGTTCGACGCTGCCCGCGTGCTCGGCGGCTCCGCCCAAGAGCCTGCGAAGATCGAACGCCGCTTCCGCTTTGGGTAGCCCCACGTCCACGCTGGAGCACGTGACGCCCAGCAGCTCCCGCGGAATCACCTTGACCGGGCCCAGCGCCGCTGACTTCTCGGGATATGGCAGCGGTTCGTTGCCGACCTGCTGCATCCCGTTCGACACTGCCGCGATGTGCAGCGGCCGCGGCACGTTCTCGTCGCCCAGCGCCTGTGCGAGGAAGAACAGGCTGTAAAAGCCGCGCTCCATGTTGGTGTGGAAGAGGCTCGAGCCGGCGCGAAAACTCTCATCGCGCGTCAACAGCCAAAGATGTGCGATGCGGTTCGGCACCTTGCCGCTCGCCACCAGGTCCTTGACCAGGGCGTCGTAACCTTCGCGTCCGCGCTCAGGCGACAGCAGGTATTCGCTATCGCTGCTGCGGTGATAGGTGTCCCCGGCGCGCACCTCTACTACGGCATGGCCGCGACGGCGCAGGCGCTCGACGAGCCGCCGGCCAATGCCCCCGTCGTCCATGAACACCAGCCAGGTCAACTGCTTCTCGTCGGTCGCGCGATCGATCCCCCGGGGCCGCCAGACGGGCCGGTAGAACCAGTCATCGAGCCGCGAAAGTTTTTGCAGGTTCTTCAGATCCAGACCGCGGCTCTCGGCCTTGACGGCATCGATGAAGTAGCGCTGATGCTGGAACGCATAGGTCGGCAACGGCACGCGCAGCCGCTTTTCGCCCTGCCAAAGCTGATCGGGGTTGATCCTTACTCCAGCCGCCCATAGCCGGCCGAGTACGGTGAGGAAGTACGCCGTGTCCGAGACTTTCTCGTCTGGGTGGCGTAACGAGGAGAGCGCGCTCTGGCCGGCCTTGACGCCGGCCTGCAGGCGCACGAGAGAACTGAGGATTCTGCCCGGGCCGATCTCCAGCAACACCCGGTCCGGCGTCTCGAGCAAGGTCTGCATCCCCTCGCTGAAGCGGATGGTGTGCCTCAGATGCCGGACCCAATACGCCGGATCGGTAGCCTCCTCGGGCTTGATCCAGGTGCCGGTGAAATTCGACACGAACGGGATCTTCGGCGCGTTCAGTTGCAGCTTGCCGAGGAACGCCCCGAACTCCTCGAGTATCGGGTCGAGCATGCGCGAGTGGCCGGCGACCGTGATCTTCAGCCGCCGGGCCTCGACCTCGCGCTCGAGCAGCTTCTTTTCCAGCGCTTCGGTCCCCGCCACGCTGCCCGAGACGACGCACAGCTCGGGCGAGTTGACGATCGCCAGGTCAAGACCCAATTCCTGCAGCAGTGGCTCGAGCGCCGAGGCGGAGAGCGGGACGCTCAGCATTGCGCCCCCAGCCACCTGCTCCACCAGCTTGCCGCGCAGGATCACCAGTCCCAGCGCGTCCTCGTAGGAAAGCACTCCCGAGATACAGGCCGCCGCGTTCTCGCCGACGCTGTGCCCGATCAGCGCGGTTGGCTCGATGCCCCAGGACATCCAAAGCCTCGCCAGTGCGACCTCGACAATGAAGATCGCCGGAAGCTGAACATGCGGATGCTCGAGCGCCTTGGCCGCCGCTTCGATCTGATCGCTCGCCGGGAACATCAGCGGCCGAAGGTCGATGCCCGTGGTCCGCTGGAAATTCTCCAGCCCGCGATCCACATGCTCCTTGTAGACCGGCTCGCTGGCGTACAGGTCCTGTCCCATGCGCGGATACTGCGAGCCGCCGCCGGGGAACATGAACACGATCGAGCTCTTCTCCAGGGCGGTGCCCGTGAATACGCGCTGCGGGTCGGCCTGCTCAAGCAGGCTGATTGCCTCGTCGCGATCCCGCGCGGCAAGCACTCGCCGCTGCTGAAACGCCCGCCGGCCATGGAACAGGCTATGGGCAACGTCCGCGAGTTCCTGCTCCGGGTGCTCGCGCAAGTGCGCGGCAAGGCGCTTCTGGACCTCGTCGAGCGACTTCTTGTTGCGAGCGCTCATCGCCAGAAGCTGGAACTCGCGCTTGCTTGGGCTTGGCGCCGCCCGCTCGGGCGCCTCCTCGAGCACCATGTGCGCGTTGGTCCCGCCGACGCCCAGCGAGTTCACTGCGGCGCGCCGCGGCGCGGCCGGGGTGCGGCGCCGCCACTCCGTCAGCCGGTCATTGACGACGAACGGGCTCGAAGCGAAATCAATAGATGGATTCGGCTTCTCGAAATTGAGGCTCGGCGGCATCTGGCGGTGCTTCAGCGCCAAGGCTGCCTTGATCAGGCTGGCGACGCCGGCTGCCGTGTCAAGGTGCCCGATGTTGGTCTTGACCGATCCGATGCGGCAGAAGCCGACGCGGTCAGTGCTTTGACGGAAGGCCAGCGTCAGCGCCGCGATCTCGATCGGGTCGCCGAGGTAGGTGCCCGTGCCATGGGACTCGATGTAGTCGATGCTTTCGGCGCTGATGTTCGCGACCGCGTGGGCCTCGGCCATTGCCGCAGCCTGCCCCTCGACGCTGGGTGCAAGGTATCCGGCCTTGCTCGCGCCGTCGTTGTTCACCGCCGAGCCGCGGATGACCGCGTAGATGTGGTCCCCGTCGTCGAGCGCATCCTGCAGCCTGCGCAGGACGACGACCCCCGCGCCGCTGCCGAACACCGTGCCCTGGCCGCGATGGTCGAAGGCGTGGCAGTGCCCGTCCGGGGACAGCACCTCTCCTTCGCGGTAGAGGTACCCGCGGCGGTGCGGGATCTCGATCGTGGCGCCGCCAGCCAACGCCATGTCGCATTCGCGGGCAAGCAGGCTCTGGCAGGCCAGATGCGCGGCCACCAACGAGGTCGAGCACGCGGTCTGCACGTTGATGCTCGGCCCCTTCAGGTCGAGAAGGTAAGAAACCCGTGTCGCCAGAAAATCCTTGTCGTTGCCGGTGTGACGCAGCAGGAACAAGCCAACCGAGTCGACCAGCTCCCGGTTGGTGCAGAGGTTGAAGTAGAAGTAGCTGGCCATGCCGCAGCCGCCAAACACGCCGATCGATCCGCCGAAGCGCTCCGGCGGATGGCCCGCGTTCTCAAGTGCTTCCCAGCAGCACTCCAGGAAATGCCGATGCTGCGGGTCCAGGATCGCCGACTCCTTGGGCGAGAAGCCGAAGAACTCGCCGTCGAACATCTCCATGCCCTGGAGCGGCCCGCCGGCGCGCACGTAATTCGGATTGCGCAGGATCTCGGGCGATTCGCCCTCCGCCAGCAACTGCTCGTCGGTGTAAGTCTGGATGGACTCGACGCCGTCGCGCAGGTTGCGCCAGTACTCCTCGGTGTTGCGCGCGCCGGGCAACCGCGCCGCCATCCCGACGATGGCGATGGCGGATTCGTTCAGGTCCTGATTCGACATTGGCTTGCTTTTCTCTGTCAAAAACGCAAAAAACTGTTCGAGGCCATCCTGCGCATGCCACGGCGTACGTCGCAGCCGGCGCAAGCGCGGCGCGTGCCTCTATAATTCTATCGATCCTGAGGACGCGCATGATCGAGCGCTTGCAAGCAAATCAGATATTTACAATGGCGGAAGCCGCTGGCGGCGAGAATCCCGCATGCCTGCTCGACCCCTGCCGGACCCGGCATCATGGCTACGCGCGGTGAGTCGGAGAGTGCAGCCGGCCCGGCCAGTCAATCGGTACGCATCCGGGCCGCGGACCCGGACGATTCCACCTTTCTCGCTCAAGCGATCCTGCATGCGAGCCGCTCCCACCTGTCGCGCGGCCTGTGGGATCTTGTTTTCGCCGGCACTGAGGAAGACCGGCTGGATTTTCTCGAACTGATGACGCTGATGGAAGCCCGTTCGTTCTGCCATTACTCCAATTTCCTCGTTGCCGAGGGACAGAACGGGCCTGCGGCCACGCTCTCGGCCTACGACCCCGGCGAGCCGGGCTTGCTCGCGCCGGGGCACGCGATCGCGGCCGCCAGCGAGGAGTTCGGATCGAGCGACGCAGAACTGGCCGACGCCTATCGCCGGCTGGAACCGTACCAGACAGCCCTGCCGGAGCAACGCAAGGGGGTGTGGACCATCGAATGGGTCTGGACCGTACCGCCGATGCGGCGGCGGGGACTCGTCGCCGTGTTGATCGATCGCATACTGGACGAGGGAAGGCGGCGGGGCTTCCAGCAGGCTCAGGTCACCACGCTTGTCGGCAATGCCGCGGCGGCGCGCGTATACGAGAAGGCCGGATTCCGCGTTGCGGAGGAAAAGCGGCATCCGGATTTCGAACGCCTCATGGGGTCGCCGGGGCTGGTGCGCTACGAGTGCGATCTTGCGCGCCGCGCCGCGCAGACGAACTGACATGAGCACCATGCCGGCAAGGAAAATCGCCAGCTTGCTGATGGGGGACGAATCTCTTCTCGTGCAATGCGCCGAGGCCTTGCGCGCGCGCGGCCACACGATTGCCGCCTTTGTAACGCAAGCGGAATCCATCCGGCAGTGGGCGAAACCCCTGGGCATCCAGGTCCACGCCCCCGGTGAGGATCTCGAGAAGCGTCTTTCCGGCACCCGTTACGACTGGTTCTTCGGCATCGCCAATCTGCGCGCCGTGCCCCAGCCCGTGTGGCAGGCGGCAGCCAAGGGCGCAGCGCTTTTCCACGACGGGCCACTGCCCAAGCACGCCGGCTTCAACGGACCGTCGTGGGCCATCCTCTCGGGGGAAACGCAGTACGGGGTCACCTGGCACGCGCCCGCGGGCAACGACGACACGGGCGACATCCTTGCGCAGCGCCTGTTCGACATTGACTCTGGAGAAACGGCGCTCACCCTGAACACCAAGTGCTTCGAGGCCGGAATCGAGACCTTTGCCGAGCTGCTCCGCGGCATCGAGGACGGCACCCTCAAGCGGCGGCCCCAGAACCTCTCAGCTCGTTCGCATCACGCGAGGCATGATTGCCCCGTCGCCGCGGCCACCCTGAGTTTTGACCGACCTGCGGCAGAACTCGAAGCGCTGGTCCGGGCACTCGACTTCGGTCTGGCATACGCGAACCCGCTGTTCCTGCCCAAGCTGCGCACCACGGACGGCGTTTTCGGCGTGACCTCGCTCGCCGTGCAGGACAAGGCCGTGCACTGGGACGCGCGGGGAACGGTTCTCGCCGTGGATGGGACTGGAGCCGTGATCGCCGCAGGCGACCGGCCGGTCAAGGTGATGCGCTTGGTGAGGGCGTGCGGGACCGAGGTGCCGGTATCCGCGGTGCTGCGCGTAGGTACGCACCTGCCGCTACTGACCAAGGCGCAGTCGGCCCGGCTGACTGCGGCGGCCGCGGAGCTGGTCCGGCACGAGGATTTTTTCGCATCCCGACTCGCGGCGCCGCAGCCAATCGAGCTTTCCGAAGTGGAAGCCGCGCCAGACGCCAGCCGGCCGCAGATACTTTCACTTGCCTGCAAGCTGCCCGATGGCTTCGCCGGCGACGAACGGGCTGCGGCCATCGCCGCGTATCTCACGCGCGCCACCGGTCAAGAAACTTTCGATCTCGCCTATTCTGACGACGGCCTTGCCGTGCTTGCGTCCGAGCTATCAGGTTATGTCGCACCCGTAGT
>JANNTQ010000270.1:0-37878 GCA_031394435.1 Betaproteobacteria bacterium | reverse complement strand
GGCGCAATACTACTGGCTCGGCACCGATCTTCGCGACGTTCGGGCGATAAAGCGCTCCCTCGCTCGCCAGCCACCTCGCTTCGTCGACGGTACTCCAGCCGAGTTGTCCGGAATTGATCACGGAGTAGCGACGCGTCGCGTCGCGGTCCCCGAGGAGTCGTTCGAGTTCCTTCGGGTACGCCGCGCTGGCGGGAACCATTTGTCCCCACGTAAATGAGTCGCCGAGGCAGAGTAGGCGAAACTCGCCAGAAGCCCGTTGGTAGTCGAACTCGCGATCGCGAAGGCCGCGTGAGTTGGAGTAGTACTGCTTTTCGACGAGGTGAATCGACGCGGGATCTCCCCAGCCGCCGTACTCGACGCCACCGAAGATGCGCATCGCGATTTCGCCGGCATAGCAGATCAAGAGGATGGCGACGAGCGCAAGCGCAACACTCGCCGCGCGCGCGTGCCGCTCCAGAAAACCGCCGCCTCCGCCGCTCGCTGTCATGACCCACGCTCCACCGCGCGCACTTCGAACGGAACGACTCGCTCACACCGAAAGTGCTTTCGAGAGGAATACGTCGCGACGGCACCGATCCGAACACGATAGTCGCCCGGCGCGAGATCGCCCCCCCCATCGGCCCGGCATTCCCAACGCGTCTTCTGCACGCCGATTTCCTGGTAGGCCTGGTGCGCGATCGATCGCACGACGCGATCGTCACGGTCGAGCACATCGATATCGACGATTGACCGCTCGGTGAGCGTGTAGAAGAGCGATTGCTCGCCGCCGGACGCGAGCGCGAGCGGCTGCGCCAGCACGTCGCGAAGATCGGTGCCGAGCCAGTAGTATTGCGCCCCCGTCGCCTCCGCGATGAAGAACTGGCCGAGTCGACGCCAGATCGCGAGGCCCGTCGGCGCGTCGAACTCGCCGTCGCCGTCGCCCCGCTGGCCCAACGACGCCACCCAGCGCAGCGACGAGTCGAACTTGTGGATCTGGCAACGCCGCGTGTCGGTCGCGTAGACGTTGTCGTGGTAGTCGAGCGCCACGTATGCGAACGAGAGACCGTCGCGCGTCGTGTCGGCGAACGCATGGAGCAACTCGCCCTCGGGCGTGAAGACTTGCAGGCGGCGGCCGCCGCGGTCGGCGACGACGACGCGATCGCTCTTGCGAAGTGACCAGCGCTCGTCGCGATCCACGACCGCGATCGCCGTGGGCGCAAGAAGCGCCGGAGTTCCGGCGACTCCGCCCGACGCGCGGCCGAACTCGCTGACGAATTGCCCTATGCGATCGAGAATCTGTATCCGGTTGTTGCCCGTGTCGGCGACATAGACTCGGCCGCGCGAATCGGCATCTGGAAGTGCGTTACGAACTTTGCTCGGCAGAGGACAAGGCGGCGCAGAGCCCGCACAGCTTCGACCTCGTGACGTGCATGGAGCTGCTCGAGCACGTGCCCGAGCCCTCGAGCACGGTGGCGGCCTGCGCGCGGCTGCTGCGCCCGGGCGGCCACGCGATCTTTGCCACCATCAACCGCAACCCCAAGGCCTATCTGTTCGCGGTGATCGGCGCGGAGTACCTGCTCGGGCTGCTGCCCAAGGGTACGCACGATTACACGCGCTTCGTGCGGCCCTCCGAACTCTCGCAGTGGTGCCGCGCGAGCGGCCTGCGCACGCTGCAGATGACCGGCATGAGCTACAACCCGCTCGTGCGGCGCTACAGCTTGGGGCCGGACTGCGACGTCAACTACCTGCTCTGCTGCCAGAGTGACGCCTAGCCGCGCGGTCCTGTTCGACCTCGACGGCACGCTCGCCGACACCGCGCCGGATCTCGCCGCGGCGCTGAACCGGCTGCGGGCGGACCAGAGCCTCGCTCCGCTCCCGCTCGAGCAGCTGCGGCCATTCGCCTCGGCGGGAGCGCGCGGCCTGGTGCACGTCGGTTTCGGAGCCAAGCCAGGCGACAGTGAATATGCTTCGCTGCGCGCAGCTTTCCTCGAGTACTACGCCGAGCGCACTTGCGTCGAGACGCGCCTGTTTCCCGGCATCGCGGAACTGCTCGAGGAATTCGCGCGGCGATCGCTCGCCTGGGGCGTGGTCACCAACAAGGCGACGCGCTTCACGGAGACGATCATCAGCGCGCTGCAGCTTGCGCCGGCCTGCGTGGTGTGCGGCGACAGCACGCCGCATCTCAAGCCCCACCCGGCACCGATGCGCCTCGCCGCGGAGCAGCTCGCGCTGACCGCGCAGGATTGCGTGTACCTCGGCGACGACCTGCGCGACATCCAGGCCGCCCACGCCGCAGGCATGCGGGCTATCGCCGTGCACTGGGGCTACCACCACCCCGACAGCGGCGCGCCCGGCACGTGGCAGGCGGACGGGGAGATCTCGCGTCCGCGGGACTTGCTCGGCCTGCTGTAGGCCCCATATGGGATAATGCGTCACGCACGAAACGGGGGCGACCTGGTTTCGACGCGGGTTGCGAAGCAGCGCAGGGCATGCCGAGGACCAGTCACCTCGTAAATCCATCTGGAAACACTACAAACGCCAACGACGAGCGTTTCGCTCTAGCCGCCTAATACCGGCTAGACGCTGCACTGGTCTGCTGATGGGCCAGGCTCCCTAAAAGGAGTGCAGCGTCATTCACATCAGCCTCTCCTCTTGGCCTGGCCGCTTGGCCTTGGGGATCCGTCGAAGCGGCTAGCCGAGTGTCAGCCTGCCGGTTGGCGGGTGCGAGGCGAAGCTCAAACAACCAGGCTAAGCATGTAGTCCTGACTGCCTAGGGCTTGCGGACGCGGGTTCGATTCCCGCCGCCTCCACCAATCTCCCGCCTCAACAGCCGGTGCAGTTCGACTGCCCGGCGGTGTCCCAGTTGACACCCAACTGCGCGCGGTCTGGTTAGGATTCACGCCTTGAACACGATCCTCGACGCCATCGGCCGCCACGCCCAGGAGCGCGCTGGGGAGCGGGCCTACTGGACCCCGCGGCGCACCTGGACCTTCGCCGAGCTGTGGGATGCCTCGAACCGAGCGGCAGCGGGACTCGCGCAACGAGGCGTCGTGCGCGGCGACCGCGTGGCTTGCCTGACCAAGCACACCGCGGAATGCGTGGCGCTGGTGCTCGGCGCGTGCCGCCTCGGCGCGGTGTGCATGCCGGTCAACTGGCGGTTGGCCCCAACCGAAATCCGGTACATCGTGGAAGACGGCCGCGCGCGCTTCATGATGGCGGATGCCGCCTTCGCGCCCGGGGTGCCCGTGTCGCTGATCACCGAAGAATTCGACGCCTGGGCCGGCGCCTTCGCCCCCCTCCCCCGCACGGCGGATCCCGCGCTCGACGACACCGCGCTGCAGCTCTACTCCTCCGGCACCACGGGACTGCCAAAGGGCGTGGAGCTCACGCACCGCAATCTTTCTTCCGGAATGATGGCCGCGGTGCCGGACGCAATCGGCTATCGCGGCGCACCCGACGTGATGTTGAACGTGCTGCCCACTTACCATATCGCTGGCGTCGGCGTGGGCCTGCTCACCGCTGCCCGCGGCGGTGCGAGCGTGCTCTATCCCGACTTCGACCCGGCAAAAGTGGTCGCCGCCTTCGCCGAGCACCGCATCACGCACGCCTTCCTGGTGCCGGCCATGATCCAGTACATGCTGCAGGCCCCCGGCGCGCGCGCAGCGGATTACTCCTCGCTGAAAGGTATCTCCTACGGCGCCTCGCCCATCTCGGAGAAGGTGCTCGTCGAGGCGCTACGCACCTTCAAGTGCGATTTCATGCAGGTCTACGGTCTCACCGAGACCACCGGCGCGATCACCATGCTGCCGCCCGAAGACCACGATCCCGACGGGCCGAAGAAAGACCTGCTGCGCTCCGCCGGCAAGCCGATCGAGGGCGTCGAATTGCGCGTGACCGAGCCGGGCGGCAGCACGCTCTGCGCCGAGGGCGAGGTGGGCGAAGTCTGGATCCGCAGCGCGCAGAACATGAAGGGCTACTGGGGCAACGACAAGGCGACGCAAGCAGCGTTCGAGGACGGCTGGTTCCGCTCGGGCGATGCGGGTTACCTGAAGGACGGTTACCTCTTCCTGCACGACCGCATCAAGGACATGATCGTTTCGGGCGGCGAGAACATCTACCCGGCGGAGGTCGAGAACACGCTCATGCAGCACCCGGCGCTCGCCGACGGCGCGGTGATCGGCGTGCCCGACGACGCCTGGGGTGAGGCGGTAAAAGCCTGCGTGGTGCTCAAGCCCGGCGCCAAGGCGTCCGAGGCCGGGATCATCGAGTTCATGCGCGGCCGCATTGCGCACTTCAAGTGCCCCAAGTCGGTGGATTTCCTCGATGCCATTCCGCGCAACCCGACCGGCAAGATCCTCAAGCGCGTGCTGCGCGAGCCCTACTGGCGCGTTCGCGAGCGCCGCATCAACTGATCGGGCCCCGCACCACCGCGAGCGCCTGCTGCGCGCTCACCCGTTCCCGGCAAGTCTCAGGCGCTGCACCTTGCCCGAGGGGCCCTTGGGCAGCTCAGCGACGAAACGGAACTCCCGCGGCGTCTTGTAGCGTCCGAGCTCGGCGAGGCAGAACCGGTGCAGCTCCTCGACGCTCACCCGCGCGCCCGGCTTCAGCACCACGCAGGCGCGGATATCCTGGCCGTAGTTCGGATCGGGCACGCCGACCGCGGCCGCCTCGAGCACTGCCGGATGCCGCAGCAGCGCCTCGTCGATTTCACGCGGCGCGATGTTTTCTCCGCCCTTGATGATCAGCTCCTTGAGGCGGCCGGTGATGTAGTAGTACCCGTCGGCGTCCCGCGATCCGAGGTCGCCGGTCCGCAGCCAGCCCTGCGCATCGAAGGCCTGCGCGGTCTGCTGCGCGGACTTGTAGTAGGACGCCATCACGCTCGGGCCGCGCAGCAGGATCTCGTTGTCGACGATCTTCGCCTCGACGCCGCAGGGCAGCCCGAGGCTGCCAGCCCTTCTTTTCGCAGGATCCTGCGGATTGGCGAACGCCACCGATGAAGTCTCGGTCATGCCCATGCACTCGATCACCGAAATACCGAAGCGGCGTTCGAAGGCGCGATGATGCTCCGTCGGCAGGGGCGCAGAGGCCGAGCGCCCGAAGCGTACGCGCGGAAAGCGCAGTTCGCACCTGGATGCGGCGGCGTTGAGCAGGTAGGCGACGATCGTCGGGACCATGTTGATCCAGGTCGCCTCGTGCCTTTGCACCAGGTTCCACCAGCTCGTAACGCTGAAGCGGTGCGGCGCGATCAGGCTCCCCCCGGAGACGAACGGGGTCACGGTTGCGATCACCTGTCCATTGATGTGGTAGATCGGCAGCGACGACAGGCAGCGGTCGTCCGGCGTGAGGCCGTGCCAGCGCGCGATGCTGCGCGCGCCCGCGAGCAGGTTGGCATGGGTGAGGAGCGCGCCTTTCGGGGTGCCAGTGGTGCCGGAGGTGTACATGAGCAGCGCCGGGTCGCCGGGCGCAACGATTTCGGGGTTTTCCGCTGGCAGTTCCTCTTCGACGAACAATTCAGCCGCGTCCAGGTCGATGACGATGGTCTCGATCGGGCGGCGCAGCTGCGCGAGCGCTTCGCCGATCGCCGCCTCCGACCCGGCGGCGATGAACAGGATCCGGCAGTCGCAGTGGCCGAGCACGTAGGCCAGCTGCGAGCGCTGCGACAGCTGGTTGAGCGGCGCGATCACGTAGCCGCCGATCATCGCCGCGAGAAACAGCAGCGCGGTCTGGTAGCCGTTGTGCAGGTAGAGCGCCACCTTGTCGCCGCGCCGCAGCCCGCGCGAGCGCAGAAAGCGCGCCAGCAGGCGCCCCTGGCGGTCGAGCTCGCCGTAGCTGAGGATGCGCCCGGTCTCCGGCGCGATCAGGAAAGGCCGCTGCGGCTGCCGCGCGACGTGTTCGGCGAGTACTCCGCGCAGCGTCCGCGCCGGCACGCGCGGCCTACTTTCCGAACTTGTCGAAGTAAGCGCCGAAGATTTCGCTTTCAGACGGCACGCGCTCGGGAATCAAGCGGGCGATGCGGGTGATATTGAGGAAGTGCCGCCAGTGCATGTTGTCTGAAAAGCTGTTGCCGCCCCAGGTGCCGCAGCCCATCGACAGCGAAAACGGCAAGCCGTTGTCGAAGCTGCCACCAGCGGCGATCGCATGCGCCTGATTGACGATCACGCGGGCCACTGGCATCTCCAGGCCGAGGCGCATCACCTGTCCCTCGTCGCGCGTGTGGATCGACACCGAATGTCCCTTGCCCTGGTAATCGTAGATGCGCGCGGTGAGCGCGAACGCCGCGTCGAAATCCGCGGCCCGGTACACCGCCAGCACCGGCGCGAGCTTCTCTCCGGAAAATGGATGCCCGGGTCCGACGCGGTTTTCTTCGACCATCAGGAAACGAGCCTTGCCGAGGGCTTGGTCAGCCAGGCCCGCGAGTTGCGCGATGCGCGGCGCCGACTGCGCGGTCGCCGCGGATCCGAGCCTGCCGCCGGGAAACATGAACTCCTGCAGCCTTGCCTTGGCTACCGCGTCGAGCAGCGCGCCGCCCTGCTGCGCCAGTTGCGCCAGCATCGCGTCGTAGACGGCTGCCAGGATCACCAGCGCGTTTTCCGAAGAGCAGCTGGTGGCGTTGTCGAAAGTCTTCGACAGTGCGATCTTGCGCGCCGCATCGGCAAGGTCTGCTGAGGCGTCGACGATCGACACAACATTTCCCATGCCGACGCCGATTGCCGGGGTGCCACTCGAATACGCGGCGCGAATATTGGCCTGCGAGCCCGTCGCCGCGACCAGGTCCGCCTGGCGCATCAGCTCGTAGGTCGACTCCTTGGTGATCGGTGCGGGCAGCAACTGCACCAGATCGCGAGGTGCCGCGACCTTCGCGAGCTCCGCGCGCGCGAACTCCAGCAGCAATTCCGCAGTGCGGTACCCCTTGGGCGAAGGGGCGAGGATCACAGCGTTGCCGCACTTGATCGCGTTGATGATCTGGTTCGCAGGCGTGGCGCCGGGGTTGGTCGAAGGCGTGATCGCCGCCACCACGCCGACCGGGCGCGCGATCTCGGTGATCCCGTCCTCGGGGTATTGCGCGATCACGCCCACCGTCTTCACGCCGGCGATATCGCGCAACAGGCCCAGCGTCTTGCGGTGGTTCTTGGCGATCTTGTCGGCGACGTTTCCCAGTCCCGAGTCGCGCACCGCCAATTCCGCCAGCGCGCGATTATTCTGTGGTTTCATGATCGCCCAGCCGCAGGCGAGCGCGGCCTCGTCGACCCGCGCCTGCGTCCATCGCGCGAACTCGGCCTGCGCCGCGCGCGCGCGGCGGACCAGTTCCGCGACCGGCGTCAATCCACTTTGATCTTCGCGTCGCGAATCAGCTCGGCCCATTTCCTCAACTCGCTCTTCACCACCCGGTCGAGCGCCTCGGGGCTGGAGCCCACGGTGTCGCCGCCCTGCTCGAGGAGCTTCTGCTTCACCTCCGGCAGCTGGATCACGCGCGCCATCTCTTGCTGCATGCGCGCGACGATCGCCGGCGGCGTCTTCGCCGGCGCGAACATCGCGTACCAGGAATCCACCTCGTAGTCCGGGATGCCGAGCGCCTCTGCGACCGTAGGGATCTCCGGCGCGCCAGGGTTGCGCTTGCTGGTGGTCACGGCGAGCGCGCGCAACTTGCCGGCGCGCACATGCGAGATGGCCGCCGGCATGGTGACGAAAAGCAGCGACACCTGCCCGCCGAGCGTGTCGGTGACCGCCGGCCCACCGCCCTTGTACGGCACGTGGACGAGGTCGATGCCGGTCTTGAGCTTGAGAAGTTCTCCGGCGATATGCGAGGGCGTGCCGTTGCCGACCGAGGCGAAATGCAGCGTGCCCGGATTCGCCCTGGCGGCCGCCACCACGTCCTGCATGCTCTTGAACGGCGCGCCGGGGTAGGCGGCGATCAGCTGCGGCACGCTGACGATCAGCGTCACCGGCGTGAAATCGCGCTCGACGTCGTAGCTCAGCTTGTAGAGCAGCGGATTGATGGTGTGCGAACTGAGCGTGAAGAGGAAGGTGTAGCCGTCGGGCGCCGCCTTCGCCGCCACTTCGGTCCCCACGGCGCCGCCGGCGCCGCCGCGGTTTTCGATCACCATCGGCTGGCCGAGCGCCTCCGACAGGCGGTTCTGCACGATGCGCGCGATCACATCGGTGCCCCCGCCCGGCGGGTAGGGCACGATCAAACGCACCGGCTTCGCGGGCCAGTCCTGAGCCAGGGCAGCCAGTGAGAACGCGATTGCCAGACCGCCGAGCAGAAGTCTATTCATACGACTTGTACTTCGCGAGCAGGCGTTTCGGAACCTTCAGCGCGTCGCGACGGAACGGGTCGCCCAGTTCGCGCGTGCACATCAGTTCCACGATGGTGGTCTTGCCGTCCTTCTGTGCCTTGCAGGCGGCGCGCAACGCATCGCCCACGTTCGACACCTTGTCTACCAGCATGCCCTCGGCGCCCATCGCCTTGGCGATGCCGGCGAAGCTCGGATTCTCCAGGTTCACGCCGAGGAAGCGGTTGGAGTAGAAATCGACGTGATTCTTTTTCTCCGCGCCCCACTGCTCGTTGTTGAACACCACCGCCGTGACCGGGATCTTTTCGCGCACGCAGGTGAGGATCTCGCCGAAGCTCATGCCCCAGGCGCCGTCGCCGACGTAGGCTACCGCGGTGCGCTCCGGCGCGCCGACCTTGCAGCCGATCATGGTGGGGAACGCATAGCCGCAGTTGCCGAACATCATCGCGCCGAACATGCTGCGCGGCGCGTTGAATTTGAGGTAGGAGTTGGCGATCTGGCAGATATTGCCGATATCGGTGGACACCATCGCGTCCCCGGGCATCGCCTTTTCCAGTTCACGCAGCATCTGGCGCGGATGCATGTACTTCGAGCCCTTCGCAACCTCGAGGCTCCAGGCGTCGGTTTCATGGTCCCAGCCTGCAAGCTCCTTGGCCCAGGCCTCTTTTTCCGACTTGACGACGCCGAGCCGCTCGGCGCGGTTCGCGGCGCCGGCCAGGCTGCGGCCCTTGAGGCGCGCCACCAGCGCCTGCGCGGCTTCGCGCGCGTCGCCGTTCACTGTCGCCGAAGTTTTCTTCACCAGCCCCAGCACCTTCGCATCGGCGTCCACCTGCACGAGTTTGGCGTTCGCCGGCCAGTAGTCGAAGCCGTACTGCGGCAGCACGCCGAACGGCCCGAGCCGCGAGCCGAGCGCCAGCACCACGTCGGCCTTGGCGATAATCTTCATCGCCGCCTTGGAGCCGTGGTAACCGAGCGGGCCGCAGCTGAGGCGGTGGTTAGCCGGGAAGGAATCGTTGTGCAGGTAGGCGTTGCACACCGGCGCATCCAGCGCCTCGGCGAGCGCGATGCAGGCATCCACGCCGTTGGCGGCGATCACGCCGCCGCCAGAGATGATCACCGGAAACTTCGCGTTCGCAAGCAGCTCCGCCGCCGCATCGAGGCTCGCGCCTCCGCCCGGGCCGCGCTCGACGCGGATCGGCTGCGGGATCTCGCACTCGATCTCCCCGTACAGGTAATCGCGCGGAATGTTGAGTTGCGTCGGCCCCATCTCGAGGATCGCGCGGTCGAAGGCGCGCGCGGCCAGCTCGGCCATGCGCGCCGGGTTGTTGACGTGCGCCTGGAACTTGGTGATCTTCGAGAAAATCGGCAGCTGGTCGGTTTCCTGAAACCCTCCCAGGCCGATCGACATCGAGCCTGTTTCCGGCGTGATCGCCACCACTGCACTGTGCGCCCAGTACGCCGCGGCGATCGCGGTGACGAAATTGGTGATGCCCGGCCCATTCTGCCCGATGCACACGCCGTGCTGGCCGCTCACGCGGTAGTAGCCGTCGGCCATGTGCGCCGAGCCCTGCTCGTGCACCGTGGGAATGAAGCGTATGCCCGCGGCGGGAAACAGGTCGAGCGCGTCCATGTAGGCCGAGCCGACGATGCCGAAGACGTTTTTTACGCCTTGGGCGACCAGCGTCTCGACCAACGCCTCCGAATGCGTCATGCGCTGCTTGCCGGTCACGGCAATACGTTTCACTTCGGCGATGTCGGTCATGCGGGCCTCCGGTTGAAGTTTAAAAGTTTCTCATAGATCGCAGCAGTTGGCCCCGTATTCATCCCATATGCCAGCCGTGGCTGACCACGATGGACTGGCCGGTCAGGGCGTTACTCGGAAAGGCCGCCAAGAAGAGCGCGACTTCGGCGACGTCCTCAACGGTAGTGAATACCCCGTCCACCGTGGTTTTCAGCATGACGTCGCGCACCACCGCCTCCTCGGAGATTCCGAGCTCGTTCGCCAGCACGGGAATCTGCCGTTCCACCAGCGGCGTGCGCACGAAACCGGGGCAGATTGCGTTGGCGCGCACGCCGTGGCTGGCACCCTCCTTCGCCAGCACGCGCGCCAGCCCGAGCAGGCCATGCTTGGCCACTACATAGGGTCCCTTTTGCACCGAGGCCTCTTTCGAATGCACCGAACCCATCAGGATGATCGCACCGCCCCTCCGCTGGCCGATCATGCGGCGCAGGCAGGCGCGCGCGGTCAGGAAGCCGCCGTCCAGGTGGATCGCGAGAACGCGCCTCCAATTCCCGAACGAAACATCGGCGATCGTGTCCAGGTGCTGCACGCCGGCGTTGCTCACCAGGACGTCCACGCCGCCGAGCGTGCGTACCGCCTCCTCGACACCTTGCTCTACCTCGGCTTCGTTCGTGACGTCCATGCGGACGGCGATGGCGCCGCTGCCGATCTGCGCAGCGACGCGCCCTGCGCCCGCTGCGTCGATGTCGGCGATACACAGCTTCGCGCCTTCGCGCGCAAAGGCGCGCGCGATCGCGGCACCGATCCCGCTGGCCGCCCCGGTCACCAGGGCGCATCTGCCCGTCAGCCTCACGCGAACCTCCTAGGCGAGCAGTATGCCCACCGAAACCACGATCATCAAAAGCAGGGTGAATTGCCTGAAACGCAGATCGTTGAAGCGCAAGAACAGCCGGCTGCCGCCGAGCAGGCCAATGTAGTATCCCGGCGCGAGCAGCAGGCCCATGCCAAGCGCGACAACATCGAGCAAGCTGTTCGCCCAAAGCATCACGATCCCGGCAAGCGAACTCGCCGCGACGAACAGCGTCAGGTTCGCCCGCGTCGTCTCGATCCGGTCCGGGCCGGCGAGAAGGTAGAGGATGACTGGCGGGCCTCCAATGCTCGTCGCACCGAGCATCGCCCCCGCTACCGCGCCCAGTCCGGCCCCGGTCAGGGTGCGCTGCGGGCCCGCGTAGCGCCAGCCGTGCAGCATCAAGAACGAAAAGACGATGACGATGGCCGCGATGGCGCGGCGCAACGTTTGCGGCTCCGCGGTCAGCAGGACATAGCCGCCGAGCGGGACGGTGACGCAGGCCATGGCGACGATCGGCAGGATGACGCGCCAGCGCACGTCCTGCCGGGTCTGCAGGAGCATCGGCGCCGCGGCAAAGGATTCGAGCAGCAGGACGACCGGCACCGCGAGTTTGGGCCCGAACAGAAGTGCGAGCGGCGGCGCCATCACCATCGCGCCGCCGAAGCCCGTGATTCCGCGCACCACGCCCGCCACCGCAGCAATCGCCACGGCGCCGAGCGCCTCAGGTGCGGAGAAATCCACCGTCGACCGCGATCGTTTCCCCGGTGATGAACGACGCCGCATCCGAGGCAAGGAACACCGCGAGCCGCGCGACGTCGTCCTCCTCGGCGAGCCGACCCAGCGGAATGCGCGCGATGATCCGCTCGCGCGCCTCCGGGGTCAGAAGCGTGCGCACCATGTCGGTCGCCACCACCGCCGGCGCGATGGCATTGACGCGGATCCGGTCCGGGCCGAGCTCCCGGCCCAGCCCCCTGGTCATGCCGACCACGCCCGCCTTCGTCGCGCCGTACCAGACGTTGCCAAAGGCGCCGCCGCCCTTTTCGTGCGAGACCGAGGCGATATTGATGATCACACCGCCGCCGCGGCGGCGCATCGCGGGGACCGCCGCCTGCACGCAGTTGTAGACGCCGGTCAGGTTCACCGCGACGAGGTTGTCCCAGGCTTCGCCGGTGGTCGAATCGAACGAACCGTTGGCAAGAAGACCCGCGTTGTTAACGAGGATGTCGAGCCCGCCGCTTGCCCGCTCGATGCGCTCCACCGCCGCGCCCACCCCGGCGCGGTCGCGCACATCCACGCGCAGCGCCGCGCGCTCGTCGATGTCGGCCGCGTAGACCACCGCACCGTGCTCGGCAAAGCGCGCCGCGATCCTCGCGCCGATGCCGCGCGCGGCGCCGGTGACGAGCGCGACCTTTCCTCTCAGCTGGTCAGGCACGAGCGGGCACGCGCACGGAGCGAAACCAGACCCATGCCATGAGACCAATCGTCAACCCATACGCCAGGTACGTATAAACGACCTCGGGCCGCATGATGGCCGCGTACCCCAGCAGAACCGCCGCGAGAAACCCATAGCGTTCGATCGCCGTCAGGTCTCGTCTGAAGTATCCGTAAAGGTAGATCGAGCTTGTCGTTTGCACGACCAGCACTTCGGCTACCGCCCGGACCATCTTCCACGAAATGTTGGGAAACGCCATGATTTCAGGATTGAATACAAAAGCAAACGGGATGATGAAGGTTGTGGCGGCGAGTTTCATGGAATGCAACCCGGTTTCCCAGAATCCCGAACCCGATATTTTCGCCGCCGCGAGTACGGACTCGGCAACCGGCGGGGACAACGTTGCGTACACCGCAAAATAGAATGCGAAGTAATGGGCCTGCAACGGCGCGATGCCGATCTGAATCATGAACGGGACCACCGCAAGCGCCGCAATCAGGTAAGCAACCGGCGTGGGCAGTCCGATGCCGAGAATTATCGACAGAACCGCCGCACCGATGAGAAGGACGATCTGGCTTTCCGGCAAAACGCTGATGAGCCAGATGCCGAGCTTGCCCGAAAGGTTCGTCGTCTGAAAGGCCTGGCCCAGCGGCCCGATGGCGATCAAAAGAAGAGACAGCAGGGAAACCAGCAGCAAGCCCTCTTCCAGCGCTGTTTTCATTTGCTTCAGCTTCGGACGATAGGGGCCCTGGAATACCGACAGGACCAGCGCGACGACGACACCGGCCATGCCCGCCACGGAAGGCGAGTAGTAGTTCACCAGCAGAATGATTACGCTGAGAAAGGAAATCACAAACGTCGGAATGAGCCGCCAGACGATACTCAGGTTCGCCGACTCGCGCAGTCTGGGCAGCTTGTGTCGCAGGGCATACACCACCACGCCGATTGTTACGCCGGTCATATAAAGGAGCCCGGGCAAAACCGCGGCCTTGACCACTTCGACATAGGCGATGCCGAGGAAACCGGCGATAAGGAACGCCGCCAGACCAAGGACCGGCGGCATGATCTGGCCCGCCGTAGAAGCCGTTGCCTCGATGGCCGCCGCCATCGCCGGTCGATAGCCGCCCCGGATCATCAAAGGGATCGTGAAACGCCCGCACAACACCACGTTCGAAACCGCGGTTCCCATCACGGCGGCGACTGCGCCGCTGCCGATGATTGCGGGGGCCGCAGCCCCTCCGCTTATGCGCCCGCCAACCAATCGTCCGGTTTCCACGATCATCGGCATCATGCCCAAGCCGAACAACGTGGTTGCGTAAATGACCAGGAAAAAAATGTCGTCCGACGCGGTCTGGGCAAACAGGAAGAACCCCTGCGTTACACCGAGCCCGATGTAATTCATCACGAAGGCGGGCTCATAGGCGGGATGCGAAAACAGCGGATGGTCGATGTGCTGGCCGTAGAAAAAGTAGGCGATCGCCAGCGCCACGATGCTGGTCAGCGTCGGTCCCCAGTGAATCAGCGTCAGGATCAGGACCCCGACGGTAAAAACCCCGCCCATGGCCATGTCGAAGCTGTCGAAAAACGGGGAGGTCCGCTCGAGTCGATCGGCATTCATCCGAATAAAGGCCGCACCCACGATGGCGAGCACCGATCCGATCAGCGCCAGCGCTCCCCTGATCCAAACCATCAAGGGAACGTTCTTTGGAATGGCAGAAGCTTCTTCCTCGTAACCTTCGTCACCGAATTTTTTCCCGAGACGTTCTCCGATCACCACCTTGAACGACGCGAAACAGGACATGACCATGACAAACAGGACGAACGTGGAATAGTGCCGCGCCGAGCTCGACACCAGCCCGAATACCGCGATACCGACATAGAGAATCATCAACACCCCCACGCACAGCGTCAGGATGTCGAAGATACGATCGGCTTTTTTCCAACGTTGCAAAATGACGCGGCCCGGCTCACGCCGGGCCGCTATTCTCGAAGAAAGGTTAATTTGGATAGGTCATGGCGGGGAAATTCCTGGTCTTGTCCCACCAGCCCAGTTCGACGTAAGCCTTCTTGGCGCCCGGATGGACGTTCTCATCCGACAGGCCGGCCAGCATCAGCTCGGGGGACCAGATCTTCCAGAGAATGTGCAGATCGCGCAGCTTCGGCGCCAATTTGGCCACGCTCATCACGATCTGATAGGCGGCCTCGTCGGAGAAATCCGCATGCGCCGCCTTGTAGCCGCGCACCAGACCGACCGGCAGGGGTTCGGCCTGTTTGGGCAGCGTCCCGGCCGGAATTACCGTGTGTATGAACGTGGTACCGAACTTGCTGTTGACGCGGTCGATCGCCGCCTTGTCCACTCCAATGTAGCGCAGTGGCTTGCCGGAGGCTTCGAGCTGACGCAGCGGACCGCCGATCATCCACTCCTTCATATTGGGCTCCATGCCGAACACGGTGAGCGCGACGTCCGTCGTGCCGTCGATCAGCTGCTGGGTGAGCGCGGCGGGCGTGAGGTGGCGGATGTCCGTGTTCTCCGGAGTAATTCCGTAGGCATGCTCCAGGATCAGGCGCGGGAACACGCCCCAGTCGCTCTGGCTACGCAGGCCAAGCGAAACACGCTTGCCCTTCAAGTCGGCGGGCGTCTTGATGCGCGGATCAAAGGTCACGAAGAACTTGCCCTGCGGCCACCAGGTCTCCCCGTAGAGCAGCTTGAAGCGGACCGGCACTCGCTCCGGCACGAATTCCTTCACCTCGGGCGTGCCGCCCCATTTCATGGCCAGCTGGATCAGCACATCTTCCGTGCCGAAGACAAAGCGCTTCCAGTTTCTCTCCTGCCCCATTTCCCGGATGTTGTACATGTAGCCGGGGGTTTCCTGCGGCAGCAGCGTGACCGGCGAGCCTTCCTTGATCATCTGGATCATGAGGATGGTGTCGCTTTCGGTCGGCCCGCAGCCTGCCGGACAGAGCAGCAGCGGCACGGATATCTTGGCCTGCGCCGCGGCAGGCGTTGCCGCCAGCCCGGCAGCGCATGCCAGGACCCCACCCATTACAACGGAATTTATAAGTCGCTTTAACATCTTGAGCTCCTCTCCTTTTGGTAGTTCGTTCGCGAAATTAGCAAGCCTTCAGCGGGAATCCTTCACGAGGCTGGCCGCCAGCTTGACCGCCGCGTCGCGCAGCTCCGGCAGGAATCGCCTGACGCCGGCGAGCGTGAGTCGCGCCTCGGCGGCCGAGATCGCGAGGCCTGCGTAGACTTGTTCGTTGCGGGGACCGCGAACCGGGACGGCGATGCAGACCACGCCCGACATGAACTCCTGGTCGTCGGTCGAGTAGCCCTGCTTGCGGATGCGCTTCAACTCCGCCTTCAGGCGGCGGGCGTCCGTGATGGTGGTCGCCGTGTAGCGCGTGAGCAGCCCGTTCGCGAGCTGCGAATCGAGCGCGTCTTCGGGCAGCTGGGACATCAGCAGCTTGCCGATCGCGGTGCAGTGCAGCGGCACCCGGCTACCCGGCTCGAAGCGCAGGCCGAGCGGCCAGTGCGACTCGACGCGGTCGATATACACGACGTTGCTGCCCGACATGACCCCGAGATTGCACGATTCGCCGGACTTTCTTGCCAGCGTGGCGAGGATCGCGTGCCGCGACCCCGAGCCCGTCGCAGCCTGCAGCACGTTCAGGCCCAGGCCGAGCAGCCGCTTGCCCTCGACGATGCGGCGCTTGCCCGGTTCGCGTCCCACGAATCCGAGCTTCTCGAGGGCGGTGACGATGCGGTGCGCGGTCGGCTGCGGCAGGTCGAGCGCGGCTGCAATCTCGGCGATCGCCAGCGGGCGTTTGCGCTCGGCCACGGCCTCCAGCACGCGCAGTGCCTTCGGCACCACGCCCGCGGCGTTCCCGTCGCGAATTATCGTGTTCATGCGGCGAACGAAAGTTCGGTACCGGCGAACCGGATGCGCGCGCGAGAGATGTCCCTGCGCTCGGCAAGGTAGCGCACCAGCTCGTTGAGCGGCGTGGTTCGCGAGCGGCATTCCGGCACCGGGTCGCGCAGTTGCGCGACCAGCGCAGGATCGTAAAAGGCCGCAAGCAGCAGGTCTTCGTCCTTCGCCTGCGCGCCCAGTTTCACGCGCAGGCGCGGCAGCCAAGGCGCGATGTGCCCGGCCGGGCGCTCGCCGACATGCTCGCCGGGCCGCAGCCTGGCGCGCTCGAGGAACTCCGCCGCGAGCGGCGCCGCGAGCCTGCCATAGTAGCCGCCCGCGTACTTGCGCACCTCCTCGGGAATGGTCTTGTAGCGCTCGCCCTGCACCACATTCAGCACCGCCTGCGTGATGATGTACTGGGCGAAGGGGCTGACCACGATCGGGTAGCCAAGGTCGCGCCGCACGCGCGCCGCCTCCTCCATGATCTCCGGCAGGCGGTGCTCGAGCTTCATCACCTGCAGCTGGTAGCGCAGGTTCGAGATCATCCCGCCGGGAATCTGGTGCTCGTAGAGCGCCGGATCGTAGCGGGCGACTTCGCCGCGCGGCTTGTCCGCGCTCGCGCACAGCCAGTTGAAGTAGGACGAGGCCTCGCGCATCGCCCTCTCGTCCAGCCGGCACTCCAGTCCGAGCGCGAGTGCGCGCCGGCGGATGTCCTGGGTGGAGGGGAGCGAGGCGCCGTTGCCGAGCGGGTCGAGCGCCGTGTAGGCCACCTCGAATCCCGCCTGCATCGCCACCGAATACACCTCGGGGGCGAGCCCCGACTGGCAATGCGAGTGCAGCTGCAGCGGGATGCCGCCCGCCGCGGCGACCACGGCCGGGAACAGCGTGCGCCCGCGTTCCGGCGTGAGAAGGCCGGTCGGATCCTTGATGCACATGGAATCCACGCCGAGCGCCAGCAGCTCGGTCGCGCGCTCGGCGTAATACGCGTCGGTATGCACCGGGCTGAACGAATAGGTCATCCAGCCGCTGATCTGCATGCCGGCGGCCTTGCCCGAACGCACCGACGATTCGATGTTGCGGTTGTCGTTGAGCGCGTCGTACACGGTGAGAATCTTGACGCCGAGCGCGGCGAGCACCCGCGAGTTGAGCTCGACGACGTCGTCGGGAAAAAGCTCGAAGGTGTACAGGCTCTGGCCGCGCGTCAGCGCATCCACGGGCGTGGCGAGCCGTTCGCACAACATCTGCACGCGCCGCCAGGGATTCTCGTGCAGGTAGCGCACGCAAACATCGAACACCGCGCCGCCCAGCACATTGATCGCGTCGTAGCCGATGCGGTCGAGCGTGCCAAGGATCGGAGCCATCATCGCCGTGGTCATGCGCGTGGACCAGAGGCACTGGTGCGCATCGCGCAGCGTCACGTCGATGAAGCGCATCCTGCGCGCGGGCTTGCGGCGGCTCATGCGTCCGGGTCGATTGCGATCAGCGGCTGGCCGTACTCGACGGCGCCCGCGTTGCTCACCAGCACGTGGGTCACGACCCCGGCGCAGCCCGCATTGACGGTGGTCATGAGTTTCATCACCTCGATGATGCCCACCACCGTGTCGGCCGCAACCCGGGTGCCCGGCTCGACGTACGGCGACGCGCCCGGCTCCGGGGCGCAATAAAACGTGCCGACCATCGGCGCGCGCACCAGGCTGAGGCCGGCGGGCAGGTTCGCCGCTTCGGCCGGCGCGTCGGGCGCGCCGAGCGCAGCAATCTCTGGCTGCACCGCATGGGCTGGCGAGGGCGCGCTGCCGTTGCTGCGCCGCACCTCGAGTTCGATGTCGCCGGAACGCAGCCGGAACTCGCTGAACTGGGACGCGGAACGCAGCAAGTCGACGATCTGCACTAGGTCGTCATAGCTGGGTGCACGCGGCGCGGAGACGGAACGCGGCTTGGTCGGTCTGGATTTCATATTCCGGAACTTGGCAATCCGTTTTCCGGATATGTTTGCACAGCGCATCGTGCTTTGCAATAATGCACCGCAAGGAGCCCCTCATGGCCGAACCCGTCATCATCACCGTCGCGATTACCGGCGCCGTGCCGAAGAAAAAGGACAATCCGGCCGTGCCGGTGGTACCCGCCGAGCAGGTCGAGTCCACGCATGCGGCGTTTGAGGCGGGCGCCTCGCTCGTCCACATCCACGTGCGCAACCCGGACGAATCGCCCGGCTCAGACCCCGAGCTCTACGGGCGCGTGCAGGAAGGCGTGCGCAAGCACTGCCCGGGCATGATCGTGCAGTTTTCGACCGGCGGCCGCGGCCGCGAGCAATCGGTGCGCGGCGCGATGCTGTACCTGCGGCCAGACATGGCCTCCCTCGCCACCGGCTCGGTCAATTTCCCTACCAGCATCTACGAGAATCCGCCGGACTTCGTCGAGGGGCTGGCGAAGGCGATGCTCGAGAACGACATCAAACCCGAAGTCGAAGTGTTCGATCTGGCGATGCTCTACAACGCCGCAAACCTCGTGAAAAAAGGACTGCTCAAGGACCCGCCGCATGTGCAGTTCGTGATGGGCATACCGAACGCCATGCCGGCGCGGCGCACCATCTTCGACTTCCTGCGCGCCGAATTGAAAGCGGTGCTGCCGAATGCGACCTGGGTCGCAGCGGGCGTGGCCCGGCACCAGTGGGAAGTGAACCAATGGTGCATGGAAACCGGCGGCCACTGCCGCACCGGCCTCGAGGACAACCTGCGCATCGAGCCCGACCGGCTCGCCGCGAGCAACGCCGAGCTGGTGAAGAAGATCGCCGACAACTGCGAGCGCTTCGACCGCCGCCCGGCGACACCGGCCGAAGCGCGGCAAATCCTCGGGCTGCGGCTGGCCGCCTAGGCTAGGCGCGGCCCGCGTCTTCGAGGATCAGGTCGGAAGCCTTTTCCGCGATCATCACCACCGGCGCGTGTGTATTGCCCGAGATGAGCGTCGGCATGATCGAGCAGTCCGCGACGCGCAGTCCGGCGATGCCGTGAACGCGCAGGCGCTCATCGACCACCGCCATGGGGTCGCTGCCCATCTTGCAAGTGCCCGACGGATGGAAGATGGTCGCGCCATGATTGCGCGCGAATTCGAGCAGATCGTGATCGGTCGCCGCCGAGGGGCCAGGGCGATATTCCTCGGCCACGTAAGGCTTGAGTGAATTCGTGGCCGCGAGGGCGCGTGCCAGCCTGATTCCCGCGACGGCGCAGCGCCGGTCCAGTTCGGCCGACAGGTAGTTCGGCTGCATCGCGGGCGGCGCCATCGGGTCGGCCGAGCGGATGCGTACCGTGCCGCGCGACTCCGGGCGCAGTTGGCAGACCGACATGGTGAATCCCGGCCAGGGATGGGGCTTGGCGCCGGCAAGCTCGGCGGAGAGCGTCGCGAAATGGAACTGCACGTCGGGCGTCTTCGACTCCGGCAGCGCGCGCGTGAACAGCCCGCCCTGGTTGATGCCGATGGCGAGCGGCCCCTTGCGCTGCAGCAACCAGCGCAGGCCGATCGCGCAGCGGCGCCAGAAACTCGCCAGGTCGTCATTAGTGGTGATCGGCCGGGTGCACTTGTACATCACGCGCAGCTGCAGGTGGTCCTGCAGGTTCTCGCCCACGCCGGGCAGCTCCTTTACCAGCGGAATACCGAAGGACTGCAGCAGCGGACCCGGCCCTACGCCAGAGAGTTGCAGCAGTTGCGGGCTTTGCAGCGCGCCCGCCGACAGGATCACCTCGCGGGTGGCGTGCAGCTTGAATTCCTGCCCATTCTTCTGAAAACAAACCCCGACTGCACGCAAACCGTCAAAGATGATTCGAGTTGCATGCGCGCCGGTCTCCACCCGCAGATTGGCGCGCCCTTCGGCCGGCCGCAGGTAGGCGGTCGCGCTGCTCGAGCGCCAGCCGTTTTTCGTGAACAGCTGGTAGTAGCCGACGCCTTCCTGGTTGCCGCCGTTGAAGTCGCGCGTCGTTGGGATGCCGAGCTCGTTGCCCGCGCGGATGATCGCTTCCATCAGCTCGTGCTTTTCGCCGATGTCCGAGCAGGCCGTCAGGCTGCGGGTGAAGTACGGCAGCACGTCCTGCCATCCCCACCCGGCATTGCCGAGCGCCGCCCAACGGTCATAGTCCTCGGCTTGCCCGCGCACGAAAATCAGGCCGTTGATGGACGAGGAGCCGCCCAACCCGCGCCCCCGAGGCCAGTACACGCGCCGGTTGTTCATCTGCGGCTCGGGATCGGTGGAGAATCCCCAGTTGTAGACCGGGTGGAACATGGTCTTGCCGTAGCCGATCGGCAGGTGGATCCAGAGCGAGCGGTCGCGCGGCCCGGCTTCGAGCAGCAGCACGCGATGCTGTCCGCTCTCCGTAAGGCGATTGGCTAGCACGCAGCCCGCCGAGCCTGCGCCGATGACGATGTAGTCCATTCGCAAATGGTTCGTTGATTTCGCCCGGTTCCGGTATGCTAGCCGTGCAACCTACCCGGGAGGAGGAAACCATGCGGAACCTTTTTGCGCTTTGCGCATTGGCCATCGCGACGTTCGCGTTTGCGCCAGGCGATGCCTCTGCACAGCAGAGTTTCAGGATGCGATTGCAGACGGCGGTGCCGGGGGCGGCGGACGAAACCAAGATGCTGCAGAAGTTTTCGCAGCGCGTCGATGCCATGACCAACGGTCGGCTCAAGATCGAGGTACTGCCGGACGGGGCGGTGGTCGGCGCCCTGGAAATCCTCGACGCCGTCGACAAGGGCCTGGTGGAAGCGGGTTTCGCCTGGACGCACTACTGGACGGGCAAGCACCCGGCGGCGACGCTGTTCGGTTCGCCCTCGGCGGGGTCCGGCGTGGGCATGGACCAGATGGCGTGGATCTCCTGGTACATGGATGGCGGCGGCAAGGAGCTCTACCAGGAGATGTGGGAGCAGCACCTGAAAATGAACGTCGTCGGCTTCATCGTGCAGCCGGTGGGGCCGGAGGCGCTGGGTTGGTTCAAGGAGCCGATCAAGAACCTGGACGACTTGCGCAAGCGCCGCTTCCGCACGCCGCCGGGCATCCCGGGCGCGATCTACAAGGAGATGGGCGTGACGGCGGTATTCCTGCCGGGCGGCGAGATCATCCCCTCGGCCGAGCGCGGCGTGCTCGATGGCGCCGAGTGGTGCTGCCCGGTCACCGACCTCGCCTACGGATTTCACCGCGCGTTCAAGTACTACTACCTGCAGGGGCTGCACCAGAACACGGTCAACGCCGACATCTACATCAACAAGACCTTCTGGAACAAGCTGCCGAAGGACGTGCACGCCATCTTCGAGGGTGCGGCGAACGCCTCGATGATGGAGTCGATTGCCTACCGCATCCGCGCCAACGCGCTCGCGCTCATCGAACTCCAGACCAAGCACGGTGTGAAGGTCATGGACACCCCGCCCGACTACTTCCCGGCGTACATGGCGGCGGCGAAGAAAGTGTATGCGGAGAACGCGGCGAAGAACCCGTTCTTCAAGAAGGTACTCGACTCGCAAACGGCGTTCGCCAAGGACGTGGTTCCCTACTGGATCGACATCCAGAAACTGAACACCTCGGTCGCCGAGGCCTACCTGAAGGGCACCAAGTAGCGCCGCAGTCACGGCAATCGACACAGGCGGCCTAGCGGCCGCCTGTTTTTTTGGGAGAGACGATGACCGAACCGCAGGGCCGGCTGGTGCGCGTGATCCGCGCCATCGACGCGATCAGCATCTGGTCCGGCCGCATCACGTGCTGGCTGGTGCTGCCGCTGATGGCCGGCATGACCTACGAGGTGGTGATCCGCCACCTGTGGCAACCCACCCACTGGGCCTACGACACCAGCTACATGATCTACGGCGCATTGTTCATGCTCGGCGCCGCCTACACGCTGCAGCGCGGCGCGCACATCCGCACCGACTTCCTTTACCAGAAATGGTCGGTAAAGACGCAGGCGACGGTTGATGCGCTCTGTTATCTGTTCCTCTTTTTCCCCGGCATCGCGGTGTTCCTGTGGCTCGGCGGCGAGTTCGCCTGGAATGCCTGGACGCGCAACGAGCGCGCGATGAGCAGCGCGTGGATGCCGATCATCTACCCGCTGAAGGCGGTGATTCCCGCGGCCGCGGCGCTGCTGCTGCTGCAGGGCGTCGGCGAGTTCCTGAAGTGCATCCACGCGCTGCGCACCGGACGCCGGCTGGTGGTGCACCGGACGCTGGAGGAACTGGTCAGCCATGAGCCCTGAAATCATCGGCATCTGGATGATCGTCGCCCTGCTGACGGGCATCTTCGTCGGCTTCCCGATCGCCTTCACCCTGATCATCCTCGGGATCCTGTTCGGCTACGCCGGCTTCGGCGACACCGTGTTCCACCTCATGGTGTTCCAGTTCTTCGGCGTGATGCGCGAGCAGACGCTCGCCTCCGTGCCCCTGTTCGTCTTCATGGGCCTGCTGCTCGAGCAGGCCGGGCTGCTGGAGCGCCTGTTCCGCGCGGTGCAACTGGCGCTCGCGCGCCTGCCCGGCTCGCTCTATATCGCAGTGATGTTTTGCGCCACCATTTTCGCGGCGGCGACCGGCATCGTCGGAGCCTCGGTGACGCTGCTCGGCATCATGGCGGCGCGCGCGATGGACCGCTCGAAATACGACGTGCAGTTGTCCGCGGGCATCATTACCGCCGGTGGCACTCTGGGCATCCTCATTCCGCCGAGCGTGATGCTGGTGGTGATGGGACCCGTGCTCGGCGTCCCGGTGACCGATCTGTTCGCCGGCGCGATCATTCCGGGCCTGGCGCTGGCCGCGATCTACACCATCTACGCGCTGGTGCGCTGTTACTTCAACCCCACCCTCGGCCCTGCCCTGGCGCTCGAAGAGCGTGCCGGGTCGAAAATGGAGATCCTCAAGCAGTTCGTGCAGGGGCTCGTGCCGCCGAGCGTCCTGGTGCTCGCCTCGCTCGGCAGCATCCTGTTCGGCTTCGCCACCCCGACCGAGGGCGCTGCCGTCGGCGCCGCGGGTTCGTTCCTGCTGGTGGTTGCCTACCGCAAGCTCACCTGGAAACTGCTCTACCACACGGCGCTGAAGACCCTCGAAGTCTCGTGCCTGATCCTGTTCCTCGTAGCGGCGTCCAACTTCTTCGGTGCGGTGTTCTCGCGCCTGGGCACGCCCGACATGATGACCAAGGCGCTGCTCGGCCTCGACCTGCCGCCGATGGTGCTGCTGGTGATCATCATGGCAGTCATCTTCATCCTCGCCTGGCCGCTCGAGTGGGTGCCGATCGTGCTCATTTTCCTGCCCATCATGCTGCCGATGGTGAAGGAGCTGGGCTTCAACCTGACCTGGTTCGGCATCCTGGTCGCGGTGAACCTGCAGACTGCGTGGCTCTCCCCGCCGGTGGCGCTCTCGGCGTACTTCCTGA
Source organism: Betaproteobacteria bacterium (assembly GCA_031394435.1). Taxonomy (GTDB): domain Bacteria; phylum Pseudomonadota; class Gammaproteobacteria; order Burkholderiales; family SG8-39; genus JAABQT01. The sequence continues at coordinate 14,281 of JANNTQ010000270.1, read as the reverse complement.
AGGGTGTCGCGCCGCAATGGGAGCTTTCCGACATCTACAAGGGCATGATCCAGTTCATGGTGCTGCAGCTGGTCGGGCTGGCACTGATCATGGCCTTCCCGCAGCTCGTGCTGTGGCTGCCCGGGGTGCTGTACACGAATTAGCGAAAGGCCGCGTCATGGCGATCGAATACCTGAAGAAGGCCGCGAAAAACCCGGAATCCGAATCCGGCACCGCCCGCAAGGTCGTGGACGAAATGCTCGAAGCGATCCAAGCGCGCGGCGAGCAGGCGGTGCGCGAATACGCCGCGAAGCTCGATCGCTGGAGCGGCGATATTGTCGTCCCGCCGGCGGAGGTCGAGCAGCGGACGCGCGGCCTTGCGGATTCGGTCAAGCGCGACATCGAGTTCGCCACCGCGCAGGTGCGCGGCTTCGCGCTCGCGCAGCGTGCCTCGATGCAGGAGTTTTCGCGCGAGATCCATCCGGGCCTGGTCGCCGGCCAGAGGTTGATACCGGTCAACGTCGCCGGCTGCTACGTCCCGGCGGGCCGCTACGCGCACATCGCGTCGGCCTATATGGCGATCGCAACCGCCAAGGCGGCGGGCGTGCCGACCGTGGTCGCGGCCTCTACCCCGTTCCGCGGCGAAGGCATCCACCCCCAGATCCTCTACGCCATGAAAGTGTCGGGCGCCGACGTGATCCTGACCCTGGGCGGCGTGCAGGCCATCGCGACGCTCGCCTACGGCCTGTTTACCGGCAAGCCCGCCGATATCGTGGTCGGGCCGGGCAACAAGTTCGTCGCCGAGGCAAAGCGTGCGCTGTTTGGCAAGGTCGGCATCGACGTGCTCGCCGGACCCACGGAGATTGCGATCATCGCCGACGACGCCGCTGACCCAGCGATCGTGGCCTCGGACCTGGTCGGCCAGGCAGAGCATGGCCACGAGTCGCCGGCCTGGCTGATCACGACGTCGCGGGCACTGGGTTCTGCAGCAATGAAAATAATTCCAGATTTGATAGCCAAACTTCCCCCGACCGCCCGCGACGCAGCCGGCGCCGCCTGGCGCGACTACGGCGAGGTGGTGGTGTGCGGTACGCGCGAGGAAGCCGCGCAGCTCTCGGACCGCTATGCCGCCGAGCACCTGGAGGTGCATGCGCGCGACCTCGACTGGTGGCTTGCCCGCCTGACCTGCTACGGCTCGCTGTTCCTCGGCGAAGAAACCACCGTTGCCTACGGCGACAAGGCGTCGGGACCGAACCACATCCTGCCGACCAAGGGCGCCGCGCGGTATTCCGGCGGGCTATCGGTGCACAAGTTCATCAAGACGGTGACCTGGCAGCGCATGACGCGCGCGGCGAACCGCGACATCGCCCAGGTTACCGCACGGATATCGCGGCTCGAGGGCATGGAAGCGCACGCTCGCACCGCCGACGAGCGCTTGTCGAAGTACTTCCCTGACCAACGCTTCGACTTGGGCGCACCCGTCACGCGGTGAAGGGACAGACGATGGCCGAAGAGGCGGAAAAGATCGACATCCGGCGCGGCTTGAAGGACGTGTACTTCGACCGCTCGCGCGTGTGCTTCATCGATGGCCGCGCGGGCGAACTGCGCTACCGCGGCTACTCGATCCACGACCTGGCCGGGCGTTCGACCTTCGAGGAGACCTGCTACCTGCTGCTCAAGGGTGGGCTGCCGAGCCACGCGCAGCTTGCGTCCTTCGATGAAGAATTGAAATCTTCCCGGAGTTTGCCGAAGGAAATCTTTCGCATCATCGAAACCGTAAGGCAAGCGCATCCGATGGACGTGCTGCGCACGGCGGTCTCGGCGCTCGCCGCTTTTGACCCGGAGACCGCCGACAAGTCGCCGCAGGCGACGCTGCGCAAAGGCATGCGGCTCACTTCGCAGGTGCCGATGATCGTCACCGCGCACGAGGCGATCCGCAATGGCCGCGCGCCGGTCGCGCCGGACCCGGCGCTTTCGCACGCCGCCAACTTCCTGTGGATGCTGAAGGGCCAGCAGGCGAGCGCGGATGCGGCGAAGCTCATGGACACCGACATGATCCTGCACGCCGAGCACGGGTCGAATGCCTCGGCGTTCACTGCGCGCGTGGTCGCCGGCACGGAAGCGGACCTGCATGCGGCAATCACCGCCGCGATCGCCGCGCTCTCGGGCCCGGCGCACGGCGGCGCGGCCGAGAACGTGATGAAGATGGCGCTGCAGATCGGCGATGCCTCCAGGGCGGCCGAGTACGTAAAGAGAACGCGCGCCGCAAAGCAGCCGGTGATGGGTTTCGGCCATCGCGTCTATCGCGCCGAGGTTCCGCGCGCCCGGCACATGCGCGCGGGCGTGGAGAAGCTCTCGCGCGAGATGGGGCAGCCGCAATGGTTTCAGATCCTGGAAGCGCTGGTCGAGGCGATGAAGCCCTACGCGCGCCACGGCGTCAATGTGAACGTGGACTTCTACGCCGGCGTCGTCTACTACCTGAACGGCATCAAGGAAGACCTGTTCGTGCCGATCTTCGCGGTGGGCCGCGTGCCCGGCTGGACGGTGCAGGTACTCGAGCAAATGGAGAACAACATCCTTATCCGGCCGCTCACCCTTTACAACGGTTCGGCGCCGCGCGACTATGTCCCCATCGAAGCGCGCTAACCGTAGCGAAGCTGTACGTACCGTCCACAGGAGGAGGAAAGCCATGAAATCGAGACCGATGAAGCTGCTGTTCGCCGCAGTGTCGCTCGCCGTCGCCGGCGGCGCGCACGCACAGAAGGAAGTCACCATCGGCTACCAGGACATGCTGGTGCCCTACCGTGTCGCACAGGAATCGAAGGAGATCGAAAAGACCACCGGCTACAAGATCAGCTGGAAGCAGTTCGGCGGCGGCGGCGAAGTCATCAAGGCGATGGCCTCTGGCCAGGTGCACCTCGGCGAGCTGGGCTCGGCGCCGCTTGCGGCCGGCGTCTCGCGCGGGCTGCCGCTGGAACTGTTCTGGATCCTCGATGACATCGGCGATGCGGAAGCGCTGGTCGCGCGCAACGGTTCGGGCATCAACAAGGTCGAGGACCTGAAGGGCAAGCGCGTCGCGACGCCGTTCGCCTCGACCGGGCATTTCCACGCGATGGTCGCGATCGAGATGGCCAAACTGAAGGCCGCGGACGTCAAGTTCCTCAACATGCGCCCGCCTGAGATCGCGGCGGCCTGGGACCGCGGCGACATAGACGCGACCTACATCTGGGACCCGGTGCTCGCCAAGGTAAAGGGCAACGGCAAGGTGATCATCACCTCGGGAACGATCACCGCGAAAACCGGCAAGGCGACGTTCGATGCCTATGCGGTGAACAAGGACTGGGCGAAGAAGCACCAGGACTTCGTCGTTGCGCTGGTGAAAATCATGGCCACGCACGACGAGGGCTACCGCAAGAACAAGGCCAAATGGACCAAGGACTCGGCCGAAGTGAAAGCGGTGGCGAAGTGGAGCGGCGCCAAGCCCGAGGACACCCCGGCGGGCATGGCGCTCTACTCCTACGTGCCGATCAAGGAGCAGGCCGACAAGTGGGTTGGCGGCGGCAAGAACAGCATCGCCGCAAAAGCGTTCGCCGCGACGGCGCAGTTCCTGGTGGAGCAGAAGCAGCTGGAGAAGGCGCTGCCGGACTACTCGGTGGGCGTCAATGTCTCCTACATCCAGCGCGCGATGAAGTAGCCGCGCGTTGGCGCAGCTCGAGGTCCGCGACATCAGCGTGAACTATGCCGGCCGCGACGGCCGGCATACGCTCGCGCTGTCCGGAGTTTCGCTCGGCATGCAGCAGGGCGACTTCGTGGTCGCGCTCGGCGCTTCGGGCTGCGGCAAGACCACGCTGCTCAACTGCATTGCGGGATTCCTGCAGCCTTCCTCCGGCGAGGTCCGGCTCGACGGCAAGGCGGTCACCGGCCCGGGGCGCGAGCGCGGCGTGGTGTTCCAGAAGCATGCGCTGATGCCCTGGCTGTCGGTCGCCGGCAACGTCGAGTTCGGCCTGCGCATGCGGGGCCTCGGCCGCGCCGAGCGGCGCCGGATAGCCGCTGAAAAGCTGCGCCAGGTCGGCCTGCAGGATTTTGCGGAGCAGCCGATCTACCAGCTCTCCGGCGGCATGCAGCAGCGCGTCGGCATCGCGCGCGCGCTGGCGAGCGACCCTGAAGTCATGCTGATGGACGAACCGATGGGCGCGCTCGATGCGTTCACGCGCGAATCGGTGCAGGAACTGATCCTCGACCTGTGGCACGGCTCGTCGAAGATGTTCTTCTTCATCACGCACAGCGTGGAGGAAGCGCTGTTCCTCGCCACGCGTCTGGTCGTGATGACGCCGGGACCCGGACGCATTGCGCACAGCTACACGGTCGATTTCGCGCGCCGCTACATCGAGTGCCGCGACGCGCGCAAGGTGAAAGCGGACCCGGAATTCATCCGGCTGCGCGAGGAAGTACTCGCGCTGATCCACCGCAGCGGCGCATGAGCGAGCCCAAGCCGGTCGCCGGCTTTCGCCTGCCCGGCGAGGGCGCCAGCACGGCGATCAGCGTTGGCACGATCAGCGCGCTGCTCACGCTGTGGTGGCTGGCGACGCACCTGGGCTGGATCGCGCCGCTCTACCTGCCCGCGCCGGAGGCGATCGCCAAGGCGTTCCTCGACGCCAACCGCGGCGACATCCAGGGCGGCGAGCCGCTGGTCACGCACTTGGGCTGGAGCCTGTGGCGCGTGCTGGCCGCCTTCGCGGCCGCCTGCGTCACCGCGATCCCTATCGGCATCGCGATGGGCGTGTCGCGCGTCGCGCGCGGCATGTTCGACCCGCCGATCGAGTTCTATCGCCCGCTGCCGCCGCTGTCCTACCTGCCGCTGATCGTGATCTGGTTCGGCATCGACGAAACCGCCAAGATCATCCTCATCTACCTCGCCTGCTTCGCCCCGCTGGCGATGGCCGCGCGTGCCGGCGTGCGCTCGGTCTCCATCGAGCAGATACATGCCGCTTACTCGATGGGCGCAACCTTCCTGCAGCTTGTGCGCCACGTGGTGATTCCCGCGGCGCTGCCCGAGATCCTCACCGGCATGCGCATCGCCGTGGGATTCGGCTGGACCACGCTGGTGGCCGCCGAGATGGTCGCGGCGACCGCCGGGCTCGGTCAAATGGTGCTGAACGCATCCAACTTCCTGCGCACCGACATCGTCATCATGGGTATCGTGGTCATCGGCGTGGTCGCTTATGTCTTCGACCTGGCGATGCGCGCTGTAGAGGCGAAGCTGGTGCCCTGGCGTGGCAAGACCTAGCCGGGGCGCTGCGCCGTCGCAGCCTGCGCCAACGCGATCGCCGCTGTCGCGACGATGTCCTCGACGCTTGCGCCGCGCGAAAGGTCACTGACCGGCTTCGCGAATCCCTGCAGCAGCGGCCCGATGGCGCGCGCACCGGCAAGATACTGGGTGAGCTTGTAGGCGATATTGCCCGAGTCGAGGTCGGGAAAGACGAGCACGTTCGCGCGGCCCGCTACAGTGCTCGCTTGCTTGACCTTCTTCGCCGCCACTGCGGGAACGAGCGCCGCGTCCGCCTGCAATTCGCCGTCAATCGCCAGCTCCGGCGCCCGCGCCCGGGCGATCTGCAGCGCCCGCAGCACCTTGTCCACGCGCGCGTGCCGCGCGCTGCCCTTGGTCGAAAATGACAGCAGCGCAACGCGCGGCTCTTCGCCGAGCACGCGGCGGCAGCTTTCCGCCGAGGCGAGGGCGATGTCGGCGAGCTGCTCCGCGGACGGGTCCGCGTTGACCGCGCAGTCGGCGTAGACCAGCGAGCGCCCGGGCAGCACCATGACGAAGAAGCTCGAGGGCGTCGCGACGCCCGGCGCGAGCCCCACGGTGAGCATCCCGGCCTCGATCACCCGTGCGCTCGGGCAGGCGGCGCCGGCCACCATTGCCTCCGCGTCGCCCGCCCGGACCATCATGCCGGCGTGAAACAGCGGCTTGTTGACGATCCGGCGCGCCACCGCGGCCGTCGAGCCCGGTCGTGCCTCGAGGTACAGGCTTGCGTAGAACTCGGTCCGGTCGGGGCGCTGCGCTTCGGCCACCGCGATTCCCAGGGACCGCAGCCGGCGCGCCGCCTCCGCGACCCGCTGGTCCTTGATCTCGGGCAGCGCCACGCGGCCGCCGCTCGCTCGCGCGCGCGCGAGGCAGCGTTCGACCAGGTCTGGCATTACGGGATCGCGGGCGCCGCGACCGCGAGCGCTTCGGGCCGGCCGGCTTTCGCGGCCCGGATCGCCGCCCAGACGCGCTGCGGCGTGGCCGGCATGTCGAAGCGCTTGACGCCGGCCCGGCGCAGCGCATCCATCACCGCGTTCATCAGGCAGGGCATCGACCCGGTCACGCCCGCCTCGCCCACGCCCTTCGCGCCGAGCGGGTTGGTGGCGGTCGGCACCGGATGCTCGGTGACGCGCAAGCCGCCCACCAGGCCGGGACGCGGCATGGGATAGTCCATGAAGCTGCCCGTGAGCAGCTGCCCGCTTGCGTCGTAGAACGCCTGTTCGCCAAAAATGTGCCCGGCGCCCTGCGTGATGCCGCCCTGCATCTGGCCTTCGACAATCTGGTGGTTGATGATGTTGCCGGCGTCGTCGCAGGCAAGATTCGACACGATCTCGGTCTCGCCGGTCTCCGGCTCGACCTCCACCTCGGCGACGTGGCAACCGTTGGGGAAGGTGGAGCCGACTTTTGCCCGCTCCTTGTAGTCCAGGTCGAGTTTGCCTGGGTGCTTCAGCGCGAGGCTGGTGATCGCGATGCGCCGGTCGGTGCCTTTGATGCGGTATTCGCCCGCTGCAAACTCGAGGTCCGCCTTGGCGCTCTCCAGCTCCTCGGCGGCGAGGTCCATGCCGTTCCTCACAATCTCCTGCGCCGCGAGGAGCATCGCGCTCCCCAGCCCATGCAGCGTACGCGAGCCGCCCGTGGGGTTGGCAACGAGGTGGTAGTCGGGCTCGGAGGTACGCAGCCGGATCTTGTGCATCGCGATGCCGAGCACGCCCGACACGATCTGCGCGAAAGTGGTCTCGTGCCCCTGGCCATGATTGTGCGTGGCGGTGCGCAGCGTGACGCTGCCGTCTTTCTCCCAGGTGATGAGCGCCTGGTCGTAGGGCGCGAAGCCGCCCGAAGCGGTCGCCTCGATGTAGGTGGCGATGCCGCGACCGCGCAATTTGCCGCGCTTGGCGCTGGCGGCGCGCCGCGATTCGAACCCGCCCCAGTCTGCCTCTTTCGTCGCCTGGGCCAGGACGCCCTCGAAATCGCCGCAGTCGTACTCGAAGCCGGAGACGATCTTGTAGGGAAACTTGGCCTTCGGCACCAGATTGCGCCGGCGGAACTCGGCCGCATCCATGCCGATCTCGTGCGCTGCCTGGTCGATGAGGCACTCGAGTGCATAGGATGCGACGGGCCGGCCGGCCCCGCGGTAAGCCGCGGTGGGCACGGTATTGGTGAGCACGAGCTTGCCCTGCACGTGCACGGCCTGCACGTCGTAGACGCCGCTGATCACGCTGACCATGTTGATGGTGTTGACGAAGGAACCGGTAAAGGCGACGTAGGCGCCCATGTTGGCGAGGTAGTCGAACCGCATGCCGAGGATCTGCCCGCCGGCATCCAGCGCGACCTCGCCCGTGTGGTAAATATCGCGCGCCTGCTCGTCGCCGAGGAACACTTCCGACCTGCTGCCGACCCACTTCACCGGCCGGCCGAGCTTTTGCGCCGCTAGGAGCAGCGCGCCATATTCCGGGTAGGCGTTGAAGCGCACACCGAAGCCGCCGCCGACTTCCTCGGCCACCACGCGCACCTTCTCCGGCGGCACGCCGAGCATGGTGGAGAGTTGCCCGCGCATCGGCCCCACGCCCTGCGTGGTTGCATGCAGGTAGTAGACGCCCGTCGCCGCATCGAAGGAACCCATGGCGGCGCGCGGCTCCATCGGGTTGCCCACCACGCGCGTGTGGTAGGCCGCGAGCTTCACCACGCGTGCCGCTCTTGCGAAGGCGGCGTTGGTCGCCGCCTCGTCGCCGCCGGTGTAGTCGAGCACCAGGTTGCCCGGCGCCTCCGCGTGCAGCTGCGGCGCGCCGGCCGCGAGCGCTTCCTGCGCCGTCACCGCCACCGGCAACTCGCGAACCTCGACGAGGATCGAGTCGGCCGCGTCCTGCGCCTGCGCCGCTGTTTCGGCCACGATCAGCGCCACCGGCTCGCCGACGTAGCGCACGCGCCCTCGCGCGAGCGAGTAGCGCGGCGTCGCCTTCTGCTCGGCGCCGTTGCGCCCCTTCATCGGCGCCGCTGCCGGCATCGGCTGGTGGCCCGCCGCCGCCACGTCCTCGCCGGTCAGCACCGCGATCACGCCGGGCATGGCCAGGGCGGCGACGGCGTCGATGGCAATGATTTCGGCGTGCGGGTGGTCCGAGCGCAGGAAGTGCCCGCAGGCCTGCCCGGGCAGGTTCCAGTCGGCAACGTAGCGCCCGGCGCCCTTGAGCATGCGCTCATCCTCCAGGCGCCCCTGGTGGCCAAAACTTTCCATGTTCAGTTCCGGGTTAGGTGCGCGACAGTGCGACCAGCAGGCTGCAAGGCGCGTAGTCGAGGAGCGAGGCACCCACCGAGCCCTTCCACCACCGCGCCGCGAAGGAGGTGTTCTGGTTGTGCCCGACCACGATCAGGTCGACGGCCTGTTCCTTGGCCAGGCGGCAGATCTCCTCCACGGGCTCGCCCACCGCGAGGTGCCCGGCGGCGGCGAAGCCGCGCGCCTTCAGCGTGGCGATGCCCTCGTCGAGCACCTGCTGGGTGCGCTTCTTCTCCTCTTCCAGCAGTTCTTCAGGCACGAAGCCCTCGGTGAGGAACAGGCTCGGCGGCATGCTCGCCACCGCCAGCAGGTGCGTCTCCGCATGCAGGAAGTTGGCGAGCTCGGCGCACTCGAGCAGCGCGCGCTTGCCCTCCGCGGAACCGTTGTAAGCCAACAGGATCTTGCGGTATTTCATGGCCGCCTCCCTTCAGCTGGCTACTTCGCCAGCAATCCTACGCGTTCGATGGTCGTACGCTCGGCTTGCAGCGTGTCGGCCGCCCATTGGCGGTAGTCCTCGCTCGACTTGTACCAGTAGACCTGGTCGAGCTGCTGCAGCACCTTGAGGTGCTCGGGGTCGTCCAGCGTCTTGCGGAACGCGTCGTGCAGCAGCTTCACCACCTTCGGGTCCATGCCTTTGGGGCCGACGAAGCCGTACGGCGAGTAGGAGACGATGTCGAGGCCCAGTTCTTTCGCGGTGGGCGCATTCCACTTGGTGCGCTTCTCGCCGAAGGTCACCAGCAGCCGGAAGGCGCCGGCATCCACGTGCCGGCCCCAACCGGTGGCGTCGGACTGCGCCATCACATGCCCGCCCATCAGCGCCTGCGTCGAGTCCGCATTGCCCTTGAAGGGCACATGCAGGAAACTCACGCCCATCTTCGCGCCCACCTCCTCCATCAGCAGGTGCGGCGAGGTGCCGGTGCCGGTCGAGCCGAAGGACATCTTGCCGGGGTTGGCGCGCGCGTAGTCGATCAGGTCCTTGAACGTCTTGAACGGGGAATCGGTTTTCACCACTACGCCGAAGGTGTAGCCGGTGATGCCGATGATGTAGGTGAAATCCTTCAGCGGGTCCCAGTCCACCTTCTGCATGTGCGGCACGCGGAACGCGCTGACCGGCAACTGCGACAGCGTGTAGCCGTCGGGCGCCATGCGCGAGGCCGCCACCGGGCCGAGCATGCCGCTCGCGCCGGGCTTGTTCTCGATCACCACGTTCTGGCCCAGGTGCTTCGCGGCGATCTGCGCGAACTGGCGCAGGTGCATGTCGGTCGAACCGCCCGGCGGCCACGGGCAGATCAGGGTGATGGGTTTCGCCGGGAAAGCCTGGGCCCAGGCTTGCTGGGCCGCGAAAAGCGCCAGCAGCGCCGCCAGGCGGAGCAATGTTCTCATGTGTTGTTCCCCCTCCTCGCGGCGATTATAGTACGGGCCCCCCATGCTCGACGTTTCTCGTAACGACCTCGTCGCCGGCGTCGCCGGCAGCGGCACCATGGGCCGCGGCATTGTTCAGGTGCTCGCCCAGTGCGGCGCGTGCGTGCGCGTTTTCGACGCCCAGCCCGGCGCGGCGGCCAAAGCGAAGGATGCGATCGGCAAGGCGCTCGCCGGCCAGGTGCAGAAGGGCCGCATGGCGCAGGCCGACGCGCAGGCCGCGCTCGGCCGCATCGAGGTCGCGGACACGCTCGCGGCCTTCAGGGACTGCCACCTGGTGCTCGAGGCGATCATCGAGGAGCTGGAGGCCAAGCGCGCCCTGTTCCGCGCCCTGGAGGACATCGTCGGCGAGCAATGCATTGTCGCTTCCAACACTTCCTCGCTGTCGGTGACCGCGATGGCCGCGGCCTGCAGGAAGCCGGGGCGCATCGCCGGCTACCACTTCTTCAACCCCGTACCGCTGATGAAGATCGTGGAGGTGGTGGACGGCGTGCTGACCGAGCCCTGGGTCGGGGACGCACTGGTGGCGCTCGCGAAGCGCTTTGGCCACACGCCGGTGCGTTGCAAGGACACCCCCGGGTTCGTGGTCAACCATGCCGGGCGCGGCTTCGTGCCCGAATCGCTGCGCGTGCTGCAGGAAGGCGTCGCCGATTTCGCGACTATCGACCGCATCCTCGTCGACGCGGCGGGCTTCCGCATGGGGCCGTTCAGCCTGCTGGATCTCGTCGGCCTGGACGTCGCGCACGCGGTGATGAAGTCCATGCACGCACAGTATTATGGCGAGCCGAAGTACCAGCCTGCCTACATCGCCGAGCCGCGCGTCGCGGCCGGGCTCCTCGGGCGCAAGACCGGCAGGGGCTGGTACCGCTACGACAAGGACAACAACCCGGAGAAGATTCCCGAGCAGCCGGTGCCTTCCCGCAAAGCGGATTCGGTTTGGGGGGTACCTGAAATACGCGACCTACTGGCAAAGCTCGGCGCGAAGCTCGAGGCCAAACCCGGCCCCGGCACGGTCTGCTTCGTCGCGCCCATCGGCAAGGACGCGACCACCACCGCGCTCGAGCTGGGCCTGGACCCTGCGCACACCGTGGCAGTGGATCCGCTGTTCGGCTTTTCCAAGCGCAGGACGCTGATGACCACACCGGCGACGAAAAAAGAAGTGCGCGACGCCGCGCACGGCCTGCTTGCCGCCGACGGCGTGCCCGTTTGCGTGATCAGGGATTCGGCCGGCTTCGTCGCGCAGCGTGTCGTCGCGCACATCGTCAACGTCGGCTGCGACATCGCGCAGCAGGGCATCGCCAGTCCCGAGGACCTCGACCGCGCCGTGATGCTGGGCCTCGGTTACCCGAAGGGGCCGTTGGCCATGGGGGACGCCGCGGGCGGCGCCAGGATCCTCGCCGTGCTCGAGGCGATGTTCGATTTCACCAAGGAGCCGCGCTACCGGCCGAGCCCCTGGCTCGCGCGCCGCGCGCAGCTCGGCCTGTCATTGCTCACCCCGGAGTAAGCCCATGCTCGACGCCTATATTTATGACGGAATCCGCTCCCCCATCGGGCGCCATGCGGGAAAACTCTCGCCGCTGCGCCCCGACGACCTGGCCGGCGAAGTGATCGCCGAAGTGGTCAAGAGGAACGGCGTGCAGCCCGAAGAGATCAGCGATGTGATCCTGGGTTGCGTCACGCAGGCGGGCGAAGACTGCAGGAACGTCGCGCGCTTCGCGGCGCTGATGGCGGGCTTGCCGCCCACCACGCCCGGGGTGACGGTGAACCGACTGTGCGCCTCCGGCCTGCAGGCGGTGACCGACGCCGCGCGCGCCATCACCTGCGGCGAAGGCGAGCTCTACATCGCCGGCGGCGTGGAAAGCATGTCGCGCGCGCCGTTCGTCATCGGCAAGTCGGATTCCCCCTATTCGCGCGACGTGAAGATGTACGACACCACCATCGGATCCCGTTTCACGAACCCGAAATTCAAGAAGATGTTCGGCGACCAGTCGATGCCCGAGACTGGCGACAACGTGGCCAGGGAATTCAGCGTCACGCGCGAGCAGGCCGACGAATTCGCCCTCGCCTCGCAGAAGAAATACGCCAAGGCTGAAGCCGAAGGATTCTACAAGGGCGAGATTATGGCCATCGCGCTGCCCTCGAAGAAGAAGGACGCACCGCCCGCCATGGTGGACGCCGACGAGCACCCGCGGCGCGACAGCACCATGGAGTCGCTGGCGAAATTGAAGCCCCTGTTCGAAGGCGGCGTGGTGACTGCGGGCAACGCCTCGGGCGTGAACGATGGCGCCGCGGCGCTGGTGATCGCCAGCCGCAAGTGGGGCGAGAAGACCGGCAAGAAACCGATCGCGCGCATCCTCTCCGCAGCTTCCGCCGCGGTCGAGCCGCGCATCATGGGCGTGGGTCCCGCCTACGCCATCCCGCGGGCGCTGGAGCGCGCTGGCAGGCGCTTGCAGGACATGGATGTGATCGAGATTAACGAGGCCTTCGCCAGCCAGGTGCTCGCCTGCCTGCGCCTGATGAACGTGGACTTCAAGGATCCGCGCGTAAATCCCAATGGCGGCGCCATCGCCATCGGCCACCCGCTGGGCTGCTCGGGCGCGCGCCTCGCGCTCACCGTGGCGCGCGAACTGCAGCAGTCGGGTGGAAAATACGCGGCGGTGTCCCTGTGCATCGGCGTGGGACAGGGGCTCGCCGTGATACTGGAAAAGGTGCAATGATGAATGCGCCGCTGAAATCCAAACCCAAGGCCCAGTTCGACTGGAGCGACCCGTTCCTGCTCGACCGGCAGCTCACGGAAGACGAGCGCATGGTGCGCGAAGCCGCCGCCGCCTACTGCCGCGACAAGCTCGCGCCGCGCGTGCTGGAAGCCTTCCGCCACGAAAAAGTGGACCTCGAAGTGTTCCGCGAAATGGGCGCGCTCGGCCTGCTTGGCCCCACGATTCCCGCCGAGTATGGCGGCCCCGGGCTCACCTACGTCTGCTATGGACTGATCGCGCGCGAAGTCGAGCGCATCGACTCGGGCTACCGCTCCACCATGAGCGTGCAGAGCTCGCTCGTCATGGTGCCGATCTTCGAGTTCGGCACGGAAAAGCAGAAAAAGAAATACCTGCCCAGGCTCGCCAAGGGCGAATGGATCGGCTGCTTCGGCTTGACCGAGCCCAACCACGGCTCGGATCCGGGCTCGATGGCCGCGCGCGCGAAGAAAGTGAAGGGCGGCTACAGCCTCAGCGGCGCGAAGACGTGGATCTCCAATTCGCCGGTGGCCGACGTATTCGTGGTGTGGGCCAAGGAGGTGGACGAAAAAGGCAAGGTCGGCGAGATCCGCGGCTTCATCCTCGACAAGGGCATGAAGGGACTCTCGGCGCCGAAGATCCACGGCAAAGTGGGCCTGCGGACTTCCATCACCGGCGAGATCGTGATGGACAGCGTCTTCTGCCCGGAGGAAAACGCTTTCCCCGACGTGCGAGGCCTGAAAGGCCCCTTCACCTGCCTCAATTCAGCGCGCTACGGCATCGCCTGGGGCGCACTCGGCGCGGCCGAGGACTGCTTCCACCGCGCGCGCCAGTACGTGCTCGAGCGCAAGCAATTCGACCGGCCGCTCGCCGCCAACCAGCTGATCCAGAAAAAGCTCGCCGACATGCAGACCGAAATCGCGCTCGGCCTACAGGCCTGCCTGCGCCTGGGGCGCATGAAGGACGAGGGCACCGCGTCGCCCGAGATCACCTCGATCCTGAAGCGCAACTCCTGCGGCAAGGCCCTCGACATCGCGCGCGTCGCGCGCGACATGCTCGGCGGCAACGGGATTTCGGATGAGTTCGGCGTCATCCGCCACGTGGTGAACCTCGAGGTGGTGAACACCTACGAGGGCACGCACGACATCCACGCCCTGATCCTGGGAAGGGCCATTACGGGGATCCAGGCGTTCAGCTGAGAGAGTCGTGGTATCTCGAATCTTGAAGTCGCAATTTGCGACCTCAAGATTCCAAGGCCCTGATTGGGGAGCATTTCTAGCAGAGGTGGTCACATTCTGTGACCACCTCCTCGTGCCAGATCACGCAGCGTAAGCAGCCCTCTCCTGCTCCAGTCGATCGAGTGGGCTCTTCACTCCGCGCCCGCCCTTGTTGAGCACGTGCGTGTAGATCATCGTCGTGGACACATCCGAGTGCCCGAGCAGTTCCTGCACGGTGCGGATGTCGTACCCGGCCTCCAGCAGGTGCGTGGCGAACGAATGGCGCAGCGTGTGGCAGCTCACCGGCTTGACGATGCGCGCGGCGCGCGTGGCGCGCTTGATCGCGCGGCTCATCGTGTCG
>JANNTQ010000234.1:0-2411 GCA_031394435.1 Betaproteobacteria bacterium | reverse complement strand
GCCGCTGCGCGCTCGATGAGCGCGTCCACCGCCAAGGCACCCGCGCCGGAATCGAGCACCATCACCGGGTTTACGTCCACCGACGCCACTTTTCCTCCCCAGCCGAGCATTGCATCGCCCAGCGCCACCGCCATGCGCGCGTAGGCGTCGATGTCCAGCGGCGCCTCGCCGCGCACCCCTTGAAGCAGTGGAGCGATTCGCAGTTGCCCCAGCGCCGCGGCGGCCTCGTGTTCGCCGAACGGCGGCAGCAGGAGGCGGAAGTCCTTCAGCGCTTCGAGGTAGATGCCGCCGTCGCCGACCAGCACCACCGGCCCGAACACCGGGTCGAAGCGCGCACCAAGCGCGAGTTCACGCCGGCCGGTCGCGTGGCGCGCGACCAGCACGCCGTCGCCGGCAGGGATACGCGGCATGAACTGCCGGAATACCTGAATTACTGTCTCTTCGTCCTGCAGCCCCAGCTTCACCAGCCCCTGCTCGGTCTTGTGCGGGATGCTGTTGGAGCAGGCCTTCACCACGACTTTGGGGCCGAGCGCGCGATAGGCGGCGCGCGCAGCCGCTTCGTCGTGGCACAAACGGTGTTCGACCACCGGGATGCCTGCCTGCGCCAGCAGCGACAGGCTGTCGAACTCGTTCAGGAATCGCTCGCTGCCGGCGGGAAAGCACGCAACCGGCGCGGACGCGCGCTGCACGGGCTTGCGGCGCAGCCACTCGCTGTGGCATGCCAGCTGGCGCAGCGCCGCCATCGCCTCGCGCTCGCGCGAAAATGCGGGCAGCCCAAGCCTCTCGAATTGCGCACGCACTTCGGCCTGCGGCGCGGCGACCGCGACGCTCTTGCCGAACCGGTGGCGGAACTCCGCCGTATCGCGAGCGAACAGCGGCACGTCGTAGCCCGCACCCGCGACCGGGATCGCGAGCATCAGCAGGTCACAAGCGTCATCCTCGCCGAGGACCGGCAGCACCGAGCCGAACAAGCCGCTGTTGCCGAGGATCGCGCCGGTGACATCGAGCGGGTTGGACGCCGTGGCGAATGCCGGGAGGATCTTCTTCAACCCGGCTTGCGTGGATTCGGCAAATGCCGGCAACTCGAGGCCGAGTTCCTCGGCTGCATCCGCCGCCATCACGCAACTTGCCCCGGAGTTGCTGACGGCGACGAACCGCCTGCCCTTGGGCCTGCCACCCTGCAGGTACAACTGCCCTGCCGCGACCAGTTCGGCGGGATCCGCGGCACGCCAGATCGCGTGCTTGGCGAAGAATGCATCGATGACTCGATCCTCGCTCGCCAGCGCGCCAGTGTGCGACGACGCGGCCTTGGCGCCGCTCGCGGTGCGGCCGGCCTTCACCGCGACGATCGGGAGATCCCTCGCTCGCGCCAGTTCGGCCGCTTGCGCCAGCACCTCAGGACGCTGGATCGCCTCCATGTACAGCAGCACCAGCCGCACACCCTCCTCTTGCACGATCTCCGCCGCGAGGTCGGCAACGGTGACGTCCGCCTCGTTGCCGGTCGCGTGCACGTGGCGCACATCCAGCCCACGCTGGCGCGCGAGGATGTAGATCGCCTGCGAGCAGGCGCCGCTCTGGCTGACGATGGCCACCGGTCCGTCGCGCGCCTCGATCTCGTGGAAGATGGTGGAGAAATTGGCCACCGCGCCGGTGGCGAAGTTCGCCAGCCCCTGGCAATTCGGCCCGACCAGTCTCATGCCCGCGTTACGCGCTAACTCCGCCATTCGTTCCTGCGCTGCCTTGCCTGCGGCCCCGACTTCGCCGAAGCCCGAGGTCATGACCACGGCCACCTTCACGCCGCGGCGCGCGCAATCCTCCACCGCGCGCACCGCATCGTCGCCCGCCACCGCAATCACGGCGAGATCGGGCGCCTCGGGAACCTCGCCAATGGACGCATAAGCCTTGATGCCTTGCACCTCGGCGCGGCCCGGATTGATCGGGTAGATCGCGCCACGGTAGCCGTAGCGCTTCATATAGAGGATCGGGCGCCCGCCGACCTTGTGCGGATTGTCCGAGGCGCCGACGATGGCGATGGACCGCGGCTCGAGCGCCGCGCGCAGTGTCATGGACGGTAGCCGAAGCTCGGCGGGCCGGGCGTCCTGAGCGGCGCAGCCAGCGCTGCGAACTCGGTGAGGATGGCGCGCGTGTCGCGCGGGTCGATGATCTCCTCGACGATGAACGATTCCGCGCTGCGAAAAGGTGACCTCAGCTTCTCCAGGCGGGCCTCGATCTCGGCGAGCTTGGCCTTCGGGTCCGCCGCGGCTTCGAGTTCCGACTTGTACGCGGCCTCCAGCCCGCCGGCGATCGGCAGGGAGCCCCATTCCGCCGAGGGCCAGGCCATGCGCATGCCGTAGCGCGACGAATTCTGGTGCAGCGCACCGGCGACGCCGAACAGCTTGCGCACGATGACC
>JANNTQ010000191.1:0-2100 GCA_031394435.1 Betaproteobacteria bacterium | reverse complement strand
CTTGGCTGCTGGCAGCGCTGATCCTGCTCTCTTTCGCCTTTGGCGTGGCCATGTTTCTGCCCGCCGAGCACCGCGCGCAGAAGCTGGAGCAGATGAAGCAAAAGTATCAGGCGAAGCAACACAGGATGCCATCGTCTTGGGCCGATCCACCCGCGCGCGCAACGCGACCATGAGCGGTTGAGGACGTCGACAAGGCACGGAGCACGATCGCGGTCAGGGTACTGCCCGAACGGCCGGGCGGCTATCCGAAGCGCGAAACGCCCGAAGGCTCCTGCAACTAAAAGCTATGCTGATTGACATAGCATGGAACTCGCGCTGCTGAAGCAGATTCACGTCACCACGGCGGCGGTAAGTTACGCGCTGTTTTTCGTGCGCGGCATCTGGATGATATCCGATTCGCCGCGGCCCGGAGAGCGCTGGGCGCGCATCGTGCCGCACGTCAACGACACGCTGCTGCTCGCGGCGGCGATCTGGATGACGGCCATAATCCATTAATACTCTGGCACGGATGCCTGGCTTACGGCCAAGGTTGCCGGGCTGCTGATTTACATCTGGCTGCACGGCGGCTCCGAGGCGGCGATCATCGAGACCATCAGCAAGGGCCGCATCAACGTGATGCTGGTGCACAAGGACTTCCTCGACGACGACAAGATCCACCTGCTCGCGGGCTAACGGATAGGCAAATCAATCCGAGGCTGCCCGCGCGACGTTTCATGGAATGCCCCCTCGGTGCTATGCAGCCCCGGCGCAGCGTCGCACAATGGCGCTTATGTCTCATCGAGAGCCGCTATAAGGGGGAGTACAGCCAACGCCCCCATTGCTGCGCGGCTTCGTAAGCAGACGTAGGACGCCGACCGCACGCGGGCTGAATCCCCGATCCGATTGACCGGTCCGACAGCAGTAGAATCATCCCGCGATGCGCGTGCCGCTCGGTACCGGGGGCCGCATCGATTTTCTTCTATCATCGCCCGACCAGAGACGACGAAGGACGCGCGCCCATGCGGTTCACCCAGGAACACGAAGAGATCCGGCGCACCCTGAAGCGCGTCATCGACAACGAGAACAACCCGCATGTCGACGAGTGGGAGGCGGCGGAGCAGTTTCCGGCGCACGAGGTGTTCAAGAAACTGGGCGACCTCGGCCTGCTCGGGCTCACCAAACCCGAGGCCTACGGCGGCGCGGCGCTCGACTACAGCTATTCGATGGTAATGGCCGAGACGCTCGGCCACATCCGCTGCGGCGGCGTGCCGATGGCGATCGGCGTGCAGACCGACATGGCGACGCCGGCGCTCGCGCGCTTCGGCTCCGACGAGCTGCGCAAGCAGTTCCTCGCACCCTCGATCGCCGGCGACTACGTGGCCTGTGTCGGCATCTCCGAGCCGGGCGCGGGTTCGGACGTGGCCTCGATCAAGACCACCGCGAAGAAAGACGGCGGCGACTACGTCATCAACGGCGCGAAGATGTGGATCACCAACAGCCTGCAGGCGGACTGGATGTGCCTGCTCGCCAACACTTCAGACGGCGCGCCGCACAAGAACAAGACGCTGATCTGCGTGCCGATGGACACCAAGGGAGTGGTCAAGGCGAAGAAGATCCGCAAGATCGGCATGATGTCCTCGGACACGGGCCTGATCCATTTCGACGACGTGCGCGTGCCGCAGCGCTATCGCATCGGCGAAGAGGGCCTGGGCTTCACCTACCAGATGCAGCAGTTCCAGGAAGAGCGCCTGTGGGCGGCGGCGAGCACGGTGCAGGGCCTCACGCGCACCATCAACGATACGATCGAATACATCCGCGAGCGCAAGATGTTCGGCCAGACGGTGCTCGACTTCCAGTACGTGCACTATCGCCTGGCGGAACTCAAGACCGAGGTCGAGGCGCTGCGCGCCCTCACCTACCGCGCCTGCGAGATGTACGTCGCGGGCGAAGACGTCACCGAGCTCGCCTCGATGGCCAAGCTCAAGGCCGGCCGCCTGCGGCGAGAAGTGTCGGACGCCTGCCTGCAATACTGGGGCGGCATGGGCTACACCTGGGACAACCCGGTGTCGCGCGCCTACCGCGACGGGCGCCTGGGCTCGATCGGCGGCGGCGCCGACGAGG
>JANNTQ010000183.1:0-1885 GCA_031394435.1 Betaproteobacteria bacterium | reverse complement strand
GTGGTTGCGCAGGATCATCGCAGGCGCCGTGCCAAGGTCGCGCACCAGGCGCTGCTGCTCGTCGAGGTCGATCGCCGGGCCTTCGTAGTCGTGATAGGCGATCTCGCCGAAGAACATGGCGTTCTGCGTGAGGGGCAGCAGGCCGCACTTGAGCGCGGAAACCGCCATGCCCGCGGCAGAGTGCGTGTGGATCACGCAGCCGACGTCCCCGCGGCCGCGATGGATCGCGCTGTGGATGACGAATCCCGCCTGGTTGATGCCGTAGCCGGTGCCCGAGTCGAGCACCACCTTGCCGTCAAAGTCGATCTTCACCAGGCTGGAGGCTGTCACTTCCTCGTAGGCGTAGCCGTAGGCATTGATGAGGAAGTGGCCTTCCTCGGCAGGCACGCGCGCGGTGGCGTGGTTGTAGATCAGGTCGTTCATGCCGAAGTGGGCGATCAGCCGGTAGCAGGCGGCGAGCTCCACGCGCGCCTGCCATTCGGCCGCACTCACTTTCGAGCGCAGGGAGGGAATCTTGAGGTTGGACAGGTCGGTCATAACGTTGCCTCCGTTCCGAGCAGCGCGGTGATCTGGCTGGAGAGCACCCCGCCGTTGCCGTGCGCGAGGGCCACCTGCGCGTCCTTGACCTGGCGCGCGCCGGCCTCGCCCCGCAATTGTCGCACTGCTTCGACGATCAGAAATATCCCGTACATGCCCGGGTGCACGCAGGACAGGCCGCCGCCGTTGGTATTCACCGGCAGTTTGCCTCCGGGGGCGATGCGCCCGCCGGAAACGAACGCGCCGCCTTCGCCCTTCTTGCAGAAGCCCAGGTCCTCGAGGAACAGCAGGGTGTTGATGGTGAAAGCGTCGTAGAGTTTCACCACGTCCACGTCGCTGGGACCGAGCCCCGCCATGTCGAAGGCGCGCTGGCCGGACTCGGTCGCCGCCGTCACGGTCAGGTCAGGCATCGAGGAGATCTGCCGGTGCCAGTGCGCGGCGCCGGCGCCCAGCAGGTAAGCGGGCTTCTTCGGCAGGTCTTTCGCGCGCTCGGCGCGCACCAGCACATAGGCGCCGCCACCGTCGGTAACCAGGCAGCAATCGCGCACTGTGAGCGGGTCGCAGATCATGCGCGACTTGAGGACCTCCTCGACGCTCAAAGGTTCGCGCGAGAAGGCGTCCGGATTCTTTTGCGCCCACTTGCGCGCCGCCACCGCGATCTCGGCCAGCTGCTCGCGCTTGGTGCCGTACTGATGCATGTGGCGCGCAGCGGCAAGGGCGTAGGCTGTCGGCGGGTTGAAAGGCTTGTAGGGTTGTTCGAACGGCTGCGGGTCGAGCGCCGCCTTGTGTTTGCCGGCTTCCGCGCGCCCGACGCCGGTGCGCTGGTTAGAGCCGTAGGCGACCAGCACCACGTCGCACAGGCCCGCGTTCAGCGCCAGCGCGGCCGGGATCAGGTGCCCGACGAAGGACGAACCGCCCATCATGCTGGATTCGGTGAACTTCGGCCGCACGCCGAGGTGCTCGGCCAGCGCGAGGCCAGACATGAAGATGTTGGTGCTGGCGATGACCAGGCCATCGACGTCGCGCGTCGTCATTCCTGCATCGGCGAGCGCGTTCCTTGCAGCCTGCGCCGCGATCTCCGTCTCGGTCCAGCCGGGCGCTTCGCCGCAGCCGGCGAGGCCCACGCCCGCGATGGCGACCGAGCCTCTCATGCGGGAACGAATTCCACCAGGCCGTCGGCAATGCGTGCGCGGACCGCCATGCCGATCTTGACCTGCTCGGGCGCGACGCCGGCAACGCGGCTCATGAGGCGCACGCCTTCCGCCAGGTCGACCAGGACGACGTTGTAGTCGCCCCCGTCGGCAGGTTTGCGGCGCACCACGGTGCTCGAGTAGACAACGCCGCGCCC
>JANNTQ010000161.1:0-1595 GCA_031394435.1 Betaproteobacteria bacterium | reverse complement strand
CCGTTGCAGCACCGCGAGGAAGGCCTCCTGCGGGATTTCCACCGCGCCGACCTGCTTCATGCGCTTCTTGCCCTCTTTCTGCTTCTCCAGCAGCTTGCGCTTGCGCGTGATGTCGCCGCCGTAGCACTTGGCGATCACGTTCTTGCGCAGCGCCTTGACGTTCTCGCGGGCGATGATGTTGGCCCCGATCGCCGCCTGGATGGCGATGTCGAACATCTGCCGCGGGATCAGGCTGCGCAGCCGGGACACCAGGTCACGGCCGCGCAGTTGCGCCGCCTCCCTGTGGACCATCGCCGAGAGCGCGTCCACGCGTTCCCCGTTCACCAGCACGTCGAGCCGCACCACGTCGGCGGCGCGGTACTCCTTGAACTCGTAGTCGAGCGAGCCGTAGCCGCGCGTGATGGATTTCAGCCGGTCGAAGAAGTCCATCACCACTTCAGACAGCGGCAGGTCGTAGGAAAGGACCACGTGGCGCGCCGCGTAGTGCATGTTGGTCTGCACGCCGCGCTTGTGCAGGCACAGGGTCATCACCTGCCCGACATACTCCTGCGGCAGGAAAATGGTGGTCGCAATGATGGGCTCGCGGATTTCCTCGATTTTCGACGGCTCCGGCAGCTTGGCGGGGTTCGACACCTGCTCGACGCTGCCGTCGCGCAGCTGAACTTCGTACACCACCGAGGGCGCGGTCGTGATCAACGCCACTTCGTGCTCGCGTTCGAGGCGCTCCTGCACGATGTCCATGTGCAGCAGGCCGAGGAAACCGCAGCGAAAGCCGAAGCCGAGCGCCTGCGAGATCTCCGGCTCGTAGTGCAGCGAGGAGTCGTTCAGGTGCAGCTTCTCCAGCGCTTCGCGCATCGATTCGTACTGGCTCGATTCGACCGGGTAGAGCCCGGCGAATACCTGCGGCTTGATTTCCTTGAAGCCGGGCAGCGCTGCGGCGGCGGGCTTGTCCGCGCGCGTGATGGTGTCGCCGACCTTGGCCGCGCGCAGTTCCTTGATGCCCGCCACCACGAAACCCACTTCGCCCGCGAACAGGCTGTCCTTGTGCTTCGATTTCGGCGTAAAGACGCCGACCTGCTCGCAAAGATAGCCCGCGCCGCTGCTCATCAATTCGATCCGGTCCTTGGGCCGCAGCGTGCCTTCGAACACCCGCACCAGCATCACCACGCCGACATAGTTGTCGAACCAGGAATCGATGATCAGGGCCTTGAGCCGGGCCTCGGGATCGCCGCGCGGTGCCGGGATCCGTGCGATCACGGCTTCGAGTATGTCCTGCACCCCGTCCCCTGTTTTCGCGCTGACGCGCAGGGCGTCCTGGGCGCGAATGCCGATCACGTCCTCGATTTCCTGGATGGCGTTGGCCGGGTCGGCCGAAGGCAGGTAGATCTTGTTCAATACCGGGATCACCTCGACCCCTTGTTCGGTGGCGGTGTAGCAGTTGGCGACGGTCTGCGCCTCCACGCCCTGCGAGGCGTCCACCACCAGGTTTGCCCCTTCGCAGGCCGCGAGCGAGCGGCTTACCTCGTATGAGAAATCGACGTGACCGGGCGTGTCGATCAGGTTCAGCAGATAGGTCTCGCCGTTGCGCGACAGGT
>JANNTQ010000153.1:0-2206 GCA_031394435.1 Betaproteobacteria bacterium | reverse complement strand
GTCGCTGATCCTGACCTATCCGACCTTCCTCATTCCGTTCTGCACCTGGCTGATGATGGGTTACTTCAAGGCGGTGCCGAAGGAGCTGGAGGAGTGCGCGCGCATCGACGGGGCCTCGCGCTGGCAGGCGATGCTCTACATCGTCATTCCGGTCGCGATCCCCGGCATCCTTTCGGCCGGCATCTTCGCGTTCACGCTGTCGTGGAACGAGTTCATCTACGCGCTGGTGTTCATGTCCTCGGCGGAGCTGAAGACCGTTCCCGTGGGCGTGGTGTCGGAACTCATCCGCGGCGACATCTTCTTCTGGGGCCAGTTGATGGCCGGGGCGCTGCTGGGCTCGATACCGGTCGCGCTGGTCTACTCGTTCTTCGTCGAATACTACGTCACCGGCCTCACCGGCTCGGTCAAGGGATAGGGACCAGGCTGGCATGGCGACCGTCACCATCTGCAAGCTGAACAAGAACTACGAGAACGGCTTTCACGCCGTCAAGGACGTCGACCTCGAGATCCGCGACAAGGAGTTCGTGGTGCTGGTCGGGCCTTCGGGTTGCGGCAAGACCACGACGCTGCGCATGGTGGCGGGGCTGGAGGAGATTACCTCGGGCGAGATCCTGATCGGCACCCGGGTGATCAACGACCTGCCGCCGATGGACCGCGACATCGCGATGGTGTTCCAGAACTACGCGCTGTACCCGCACAAGAGCGTGTACCAGAACATGGCCTTCGGCCTGCAGATGCGCAAGTACCCGAAGGACGAGATCCAGAAGCGCGTGCAGGATGCGGCCGAGATCCTGGGGATCGAATCGCTGCTGGAGCGAAAGCCCCGCCAGCTCTCCGGCGGGCAACGCCAGCGCGTCGCCGTCGGGCGCGCCATCGTGCGCCACCCGCAGGTGTTCCTGTTCGACGAGCCGCTCTCCAACCTGGACGCGATGCTGCGAGTGCAGATGCGCGTGGAGTTGAAGCGCCTGCACCAGCGCCTGGAGACGACTGCGATCTACGTCACCCACGACCAGGTCGAGGCGATGACCCTGGGCGACCGCGTGGTGGTGATGAAGGACGGCAGGGTGCAGCAGGTGGGCGAGCCGCTCGAGCTCTACAGTAAGCCGTCGAACCGCTTCGTTGCCGGGTTCATCGGCTCGCCGGCGATGAATTTCGTCGGCATGGCGGTCAAAGACGTGAGCGGCGTTCTGTGGGTGGAAGCCGAGGGCCTGCGCCTGAAGGTGCCGGCGCAGCTGGTGGAAC
This sequence comes from Betaproteobacteria bacterium, assembly GCA_031394435.1. GTDB lineage: Bacteria > Pseudomonadota > Gammaproteobacteria > Burkholderiales > SG8-39 > JAABQT01. The sequence goes on along the minus strand of JANNTQ010000153.1, from coordinate 964 downwards.
GCGTGCGCGCGCATGCCGGCAGGCAGGTGACACTCGGCGTGCGGCCCGAGGCGCTGCACCCGGCGACCGGCGCCGATCCGGCCGAGTGCTGTTTCGATACGGCGGTGGACGTGGTGGAGCCGCTGGGCAATGAGATTCTCGTCAACTTCCGCGCCGGCGGCGCGCCGATGGTCGCGCGCGTGGACCCCGCGATGCGCGTCAAGCCACTCCAGGGGATCCGCCTCGCGCTCGATCCGGCGCGCGTGCATTTCTTCGACGGGAACAGCGACGCGGCGATATAATTCGCGCCCTTCGAAGTTGAATTCAAACAGGGGTCCGTACGTAATGGCAGGCAGACTTGCAGGCAAGACCGCTTTCATCACGGCCGCGGGCCAGGGCATAGGCCGGGGCGCGGCGCTCGCCTTCGCGCGCGAAGGCGCCCAGGTCTGGGCGACCGACATCAACCCTAAATTGCTCGCTGACCTGGAAGGCAAGGACGAAGGCGGGGGAAAGCCCATTCGGACCAGAGTTCTGGACGTTACCGACGAAGCCGCCATCAACAAACTCGCGGGCGAAGCAGGCCCGATCGACGTGCTGTTCAACTGTGCGGGCTTCGTGCACCACGGCACCATCCTCGACTGCGCGCCCAAGGACTGGGATTTCAGCTTCAACCTGAACGTCAAATCCATGTACCTGGTGATCCGCGCCCTCCTGCCGGGCATGCTGAAGAAGGGCAAGGGCTCGATCATCAACATGTCCTCGATCGCCTCCAGCGTGAAGGGGCTGCCGAACCGCTTCGTCTACGGCGCCACCAAGGCAGCGGTAATCGGCCTCACCAAGGCGATCGCGGCGGATTACGTCAAGCAGGGAATCCGCTGCAACTGCATCGGCCCCGGCACGGTGGATACGCCGTCGCTCGCCGGCAGGATCGCCGCCTTCGCCGATCCGGTGCAGGCAAAAAAGGATTTCATCGCCCGCCAGCCCA
>JANNTQ010000150.1:0-33884 GCA_031394435.1 Betaproteobacteria bacterium | reverse complement strand
GAACCTCGCACCGAGCCGCGTGCGCCTCGAATACCGCGACGCGCAGAACGCGTGGATCGAGCTGCCGAGCTCGGCCGCGCTCGAGCGCAATTGCTCGACGCGGCAGCAACGAGCAGCGCCCAGCCGGCGAGCGCGAGCAAGCTGCGCGCGCGCGGCCGGCTGCGTGCGGCGGCCCGCTGCCAGCCCACCGCCACGCGGAAGAACGGCACGCGCAGGGGCGCGGCGAGCGGCGCGGCGGGCGGCAGCAGCCACGCCGCGAGGAACGGCAGGACGAGCGCGAGCCCGACCCAGGGCCAGGCGAACTGGAGCATCACACCGCCGCGCGCAGCCAGCCGCGCGCCGCTTCGCGCAGCGGCGCGACGTCATCGCCCGCGCGCGGCGCCCGGTAAGGCATTTCGGTGAGCGCCTCGGCAAGCCCCGCGAAACGCCCGGGAGCGCGGTCGCATGCTTCGAGGAACGCGATCCACTGCGCTCCGTGCAGTCCCGCCGGCGCTCCGTGCAGTCCCGCCGGCGCGCCGTGCAATCCCGCCGCCGGATGCTGCGGAAAACGCGCAAGCGCAGCCGCACGCAGCAGTTGCGAGATCTCGGCCGCGGTGGCGGCGGTGTCGAGCGCCGCGAGCAGGCGCCGGCGCAGCAGGAAACGGCGCCAGCGCGGCCGCAAGCGGCGCACTGCGATGGCGGCAAGCAGCAGCGCGACGAGCAGCGCAATCCACCAGCCCGGCGCGGGCGGCCACCAGGGCGGCGCCTCGGGCGGATGCGCGTCGCGCAGCCGCGCGGCGAATTCGAACTCGAGGTTCATGCGGCGGCGCGCATGCCGAACAGATCTTCGCCCGCGCAGAGCGTGAGGCAGCGCGTGCCGCGATGCGAGGCCAGCCGGCACAGCAGCGCGCGGTGCGCTTCGAGCGCGCGCGCGTGCGCCGCGCGCACGCCGGTGCTCGCCGTGTCGAGCACGAGCTGCTCGCGGCCGTCGGTAAGCGGATAGCGCGCGGGCGGCGGCAGGCGCAGCTCGAGCGGATCGCGCACGCACACGAGCACCAGCTCGCCGCGGGCGCGCAGTGACTGCGCCGCGCGCTCGAGCGTTTCCTCGGCTTCCACAAGATCGCAGACAAGCACGAAACGCGTGCCGATGGGGCCTTCGGCCGCCGCGAGCGCGGCGAGGTGATCGAGCGGCTCCTCCTCGCCGGGCGACGCGTCAGCGAGCGCCGAGCACAGTGCAAAGGCCGCGCCTTCGGCCGCGCCGAGGGGAACGTGCCGCGCGCGCGCGCCCGAAATGTGCGCGCCGAACCTCTCGCCGCCGGCTGCCGCCGCCCAGCCGACGAGCGCGGCCACGTGGGCAGCGACCACCGACTTGAACGCGGCGCGCGTGCCGAAACGCATCGGCGCGCGCTGGTCGACCAGGCAGACCACGTCGCCGCCGCGCTCGGGCCGGAAGATCTTGGTGTGGGCGCGGCCGGTGCGCGCAGTGACGCGCCAGTCGATGCGGCGCACGTCGTCGCCGGTGGAGTAGGGCCGCGACTCGGCGTAGTCCATGCCCTGATTGCGAAAGGCGCGCGTGCGTGTGCCTTCGCGGCGCTCGGCGTCGAGCGCGAGGAGCCTTCTCATCGCGGCGCCGTGGCGCCGCAGTGCGAGCAGCTCGTCCAGCGCGGGGCGCACGCCGCGCGGCACGTGCCGCGGCAGCCCGGCGCCGGCCGGGATCACGGCACCGGCACCCGCGCCAGCAGGCGCGCCACGATCTCGTCGGCGCCGACGCCGTCGGCGCGAGCCTGGTAGGACAGCAGCAGCCGGTGGCGCAGCACGTCCGGCGCGATCGCCTGGATATCCTCGGGCGAGACATAGTCGCGCCCGGCAAGCCAGGCGTGCGCGCGCGCGGCGCGGTCCATGCCGATGCTCGCGCGCGGGCTCGCGCCCAGGCGCAGGAGCGGGGCGAGCTCGGCGTCGTAGGCGCCGGGGTCACGCGTCGCCAGCACCAGCTCGACGATGTATTGCTCGAGCGCGCCCGCCATGGGCAGCGCGAGCACCTCGCGCCGCGCGGCGAACACCTGCGGCGCGGAGGCGATCGCCGCCGCCGGGGCGCGCCGCTGCGCGCCTCCGCCGCAGGCCGCGCGCAGCGCCTCGTCGCGCGCGAGATGCAGGATCGCGTGCTCGGCCGCGGGCGCGGGATAGCCGACCTGGACGTGGAGCAGGAACCGGTCGAGCTGCGCCTCGGGCAGCGGATAGGTGCCGTCCTGCTCGATCGGGTTCTGCGTCGCCATCACCATGAACAGCTCGGGCAGCGGGAAGCTCGCGCGGCCGACGCTCACCTGGCGCTCCTCCATCGCCTCGAGCAGCGCCGATTGCACCTTGGCGGGTGCGCGGTTGATCTCGTCGGCGAGCACCAGGCTGCGGAACACCGGGCCGGGCCGGAATTCGAACGTCCCGGTTTCGGCGCGGAACACCTCGGTCCCCGTCAGGTCGGCCGGCAGCAGGTCGGGCGTGAACTGGATGCGGTGGAAGTCGGCTTCGAGGAGCTCCGCGAGCGTCTTCACTGCGGTCGTCTTGGCAAGCCCCGGCACGCCTTCGACGAGGACGTGGCCGTCGCAAAGCAGGGCGATGAGCAGCCGCTGCGTCAGCGCGTGCTGGCCCACGACGCGCGCATCGAGCGCCGCCGCGAGCGCGGCGAACGCCTTGTCCGGCGCGGCCTGCGCCAGCTGGGTCGAGGAGGCCGGCTCCCGCAGCATGCCGACAAGTTGACACAAGCCCGGGCGGCGAACAAGGGCTGCTGTACTCCGCCCCCGCTGTCAGACGCACTTTAAGCTGGCCGCGCCCTAGCCTGGCCTTGACGCGGAAGCATGGGCTTGCCCGCGAGGCACGGATCGCGGATGCTGGGCGCGATGACCTGGGAACTCGCCGTAATCGCCCTCGTGCTCGCCGCCGGCTGCCTGTGGATGGACAGCCTGCGCGCACGCGAGCACGCGGTGGCCGCCGGGCGCGACGCCTGCGCGCGCTACGGCGTGCAACTGCTTGACGAAACGGTGTCCTTCACCCGGCTGCGCCTGGCGCGTGACGAGGAAGGGCGGCTGCGCCTGCGGCGCACCTATGTGTTCGAGTTCTCCGAGACCGGCGACAACCGGCGCCATGGCGCCATCGTGATGCTCGGCGCGCGGCTCGAGGACCTGCGGCTCGAGCCGTACCGGCTGCAATGAGCCCGGCGGCGGGAGGTCTCGGTGCGCACCAACCCTGATCTGCGCAACAGCAAGGACTTCCTCGCAGGGCTGCTGTTTCTCGCCATCGGCGCGGGTGCGATGGTAGTCGCGCGCGCCTATCCGTTCGGCACGGCGATGCGCATGGGTTCCGGCTACTTCCCGACGGTGCTGGGCGGGATTCTGGTGCTGTTCGGCGTGTTCCTGATGGCGCGAGGGTTGCGGTCGCGCGAGTTTGGGACCCTAGCGTGGGGCTGGAAGCCGCTCGCGTGCATCGCGGCTTCGATGCTGCTGTTCGGTTTCCTCATGCCGCGCTTCGGTCTCGTGCCGGCGCTGGTGGCGCTGTTCTTCACGGCGGCGGCTGGCGGCCGGGAGTTCCGCTTCAGGCAGGTGCTGGCGCTCACGGCGCTGATGACGGCCTTCGCGGTGGTGGTGTTCGCCTACGTGCTGAAGCTGCCGTTCCAGCTTTTTCCGGGCGTGTACATCCTCTAGATGGACGTCCTCGCCAACCTCGCGCTCGGCTTCGGCGTCGCGTTCTCGCTGCAGAACCTCGCCTACTGCCTTGCCGGCGTGGCGCTCGGCACGCTGATCGGCGTCCTGCCGGGGATCAGCCCGCTGGTGGCGATCGGCATGCTGTTTCCGCTCACCTTCACGCTGCCGCCGATTCCCTCGCTCATCATGCTCGCCGGGATCTACTACGGCGCGCAGTACGGTGGCTCGACCACCGCGATCCTCGTCAACCTGCCCGGCGAGACGGCGTCCGCGGTCACCTGCCTCGACGGCTACCAGATGGCGCGCCAGGGGCGCGCGGGGCCCGCGCTCGCAATAGCGGCGCTCGCTTCCTTCTTCGCCGGCTGCGTGGGCACGCTGCTGATCGCGCTCATCGGCCCGCCGCTCGGCGAATGGGCACTCGCCTTCGGGCCCTGGGAGTATTGCGCGCTGATGCTGATGGGCCTCGTCGGCTCGGCGGTGCTCGCGCAGGGCGACGCGGTGAAGGGCCTGGCGATGGTCGCGCTCGGCCTCCTGCTCGGCGTGGTCGGCACCGACGTCAACTCGGGAACCGTGCGCTACGCCTTCGGCGTGCTCGAACTCATGGACGGCATCGGTTTCACGGTGATCGCGGTGGGCCTGTTTGCGGTGGCCGAGATCGTGATCAACCTCGAGTCGAACGCGCCGCGCCAGGTGTTCACCGACCGGGTGCCGCGCCTGATGCCGAGCCGCGCGGATCTCAGGCAGGCGTCCTGGCCCACGGTGCGCGGCACCGCGGTGGGTGCGCTCTTCGGCATCCTGCCCGGCACCGGACCGGCGCTGTCGTCGTTCGCTGCCTACATGCTCGAGAAGAAGATCGCGCACGATCCGTCGCGCTTCGGCAAGGGCGCGATCGAGGGCGTGGCGGCGCCCGAGGCGGCGAACAACGCCGCGGCGCAGACCGGTTTCATCCCGACGCTCACGCTCGGCATCCCGGGAAGCGCGGTGATGGCGCTGCTGGTCGGCGCGATGATCATGCAGGGCCTCACGCCCGGGCCGGGGGTAATCGTCGAGAAGCCGGAGCTCTTCTGGGGGATCGTCGTCAGCATGTGGATCGGGAACCTGATGCTGCTGGTGCTGAACCTGCCGCTCGTCGGTTTGTGGGTGCGGCTGCTGCGGGTACCGTACAGCTGGCTGTTCCCCTCGATCGTCATGTTCTGCGCGCTCGGCAACTACAGCGTGAGCAACAACCCGGTCGATGTGTACCTGTGCGCCGCGATCGGCGTGCTCGGCTACGTGCTCGCCAAGCTCGAGTGCGAGCCGGCGCCGCTGCTCTTGGGCTACGTACTGGGGCCGTTGCTGGAAGAGCATCTGCGGCGCGCGATGCTGCTCGCGCGCGGCGACCCGACGCCGTTCTTCACCCGCCCGGTGAGCCTCGCCTTCATGCTCGGCACCGCGCTCCTCCTCGCGGCGATGATCGCGCCGACACTGCGGCGCAGGAGATAGGGAATACTATTGCGCTCCTGGATGAGGTGAATGGTCTTGGCAAAGCTGGTCTACCATTTTCAGTTCCCCGATGGCCGGACGGAATCGCTGCAGGTAAAGCCCGCAGTCCCCGCGGAGGACAGGGCGGATTTACCGCCGTGGACTGCACTTGGCTTCCACCAGTGCGCCAATTGCCCGCTGTCGACGGCGGACACGGCGCACTGCCCGATGGCAGTCAGCCTGGTGCCGCTGGTCGAACTGTTCGACAAAGTGCGCTCGTATGACGACGTGACGGCGAAAGTCGAGTCGGAGGAGCGCACCGTCAGCAAGCGCACCAGCGTGCAGCGGGTGCTGCGTTCGCTCATGGGCCTGCTCGCTGCCAGCAGCGACTGCCCGCACATCGAATTCCTCAAGCCGATGGCGCATTTCCACTTGCCGTTCTCGACCCAGGAGGAAACCATCTACCGGGTGGTATCGAGTTACCTGCTGGCCCAGTATTTCCTGCGCCAGCAGGGCAAGGCGGCCGATGCGGGACTGGGCGGGTTGAAAGCGCACTACCGCGCGCTGCAGCAGGTCAACGCGAAGATGGCCGTGCGGCTTGGCGCAATCAAGCTTGAGGGCGGCGATAGCAGCGTCAATGCGCTGGTCCTGCTCGACGTATTCGCGCAATCTTTGCCGGAATCGATCGATCAGGCGCTGGAGGAGCTGCAGCCCGCGTTCCAGGAGTTGCTGAAGGTGAACCGCGGCTGATATTTCGGCGCTGCGCGTTACATCAGGCGCGCAGCAGGTTCAGCATCAGCGCCTTTTGCACATGCAGCCTGTTTTCCGCCTCGTCGATCGCGATCCAGGCCGGACTGTCGATCACCGCATCGGTCGCCTCGACGTTGCGGCGCACCGGCAGGCTATGGCTCAGGAGCGCATGGTTGGTCAGCGCCATCTTGCGTCCGTCGACGATGAAGCGCCGGTAGGCGCCTGACAGCGACCATTCCTTCTCCGGGTCGCCGTAGTACGGCAGGGCTCCCCAACTGTTGGCGTAGACCACGTCCGCGCCGGCGTAGCCTTCTTCGATTTCGTGGGCCACCCGCAGGCCGCCGCCGCTGGCGGCGGCGTTCTCCTGCGCCGCCTTCATGAAGCGCTCGTCGAGGACATAGTCCGGCGTCGGGCACAGTAGGGTCACCTGCATGCCGAATTTCGTCGCGATCATGGCGATCGAATTGGGCACCGCGGTGCTCAGGGGCTGCGGATGCCAGGTCCAGGTCAGGCACAGCTTCCTGCCCTGCAATGCGCCCAGCTTTTCCTGCAGCGTCATCACCAGCGCCAGCTCCTGGCAAGGGTGGACGATGGTTTCCATGTTGATGACGGGAACCCGCGCATGACGCGCGAGCGTCTTGATCAATGGATCGTCGCGGTCGTATTGCCAGTTCTTGAATCCCGGAAAGGCGCGCATCGCGATCAAGTCGCAGTAGCGCGACAGCACCGAGGCGGCTTCGACGATGTGCTCTTGCGCGTCGCCGTCCATGACCTTGCCGGGATCGAATTCGATGCCCCAGACGCCCTTGCCGGGCTCCAGCACGACCGCCGTCGCGCCCAGCTGGGCGGCGCCGATCTGGAAGGAGGTCCTGGTGCGAAGCGAAGGGTTGAAGAACAGCAGCGCGAGCGTGCGCCCCTGCAGGCGCGGCTGCAGGGGTTCACGCTTGAGCGCCGCGGCGCCGGACAGGAGCGACTGCAGTTCCTCGGTGCTCCAGTCCTGCGTGGTGATGAAATGTCTCATGGCGGCAACCTTCCCCACATTTCCTCGCGCGAACCGGGTGGCGCGGCGTGAAAGAAGCACGTCGTCCACAGCAGGCTGATTGCCTCGCCGAGCACGGACCTGGCCCCGGCACTCGAGCGCCACCAATGGCGTTCGTCGTACTCCTGCGGCCGGGCCGACAGCACTCCCACCTCGACATCCGTCCCGAACGCCATGCGGTAGAGCATACGCGAGCGTCGAGCATGTGCGCCCGCCGAGAACAGGTCAAACGCCTTGAGGGCGAGGCCCTGCCTCGCCGCCCAATCGCGCACCATGACCGCGCTCAGGAACGTGCGGTTCTGGGCGGATGCCGGCCCGGGCACAGGGGTTACGTCGGCGTGCGCAAGCCCGTGCGTCCTGAGATAGTTCGCCGCCCAGTCCGCGTAGTTCGAACTGCCGCGGAAATTCAGCCACCTCTCGATCGGCCCGCCCGTCGTGAGCACCCGGTCGTAGCGGCCCGTCCGGTACGCGACGACCGCCTGGTCGAGTTCGTCGCCAGACATCCAGCCCTCGACCACCAGGATTCTGGCCTGCGCTACGGGGTCGTTCGGCGCCAGGAACGGGTAAATGAGTCGTCCGGCCATCACACACGCTGCAGCTGCGAGCAAAAGGAGCATCAGCCAGCCCAGGAGCGTCGGGAGCCAGACCTGCCGGCGTCGAAACAAGACCATCAGCACCTCCTTGCCCAAGCAGTATAGGTCGGGCCTATACTGGTCTGCTCACAAAGGAGGGGCGGCCCATGAAACTCAAGATCACGCGCAGCGAGATGTGGAAGGCGACGATCGACGACCGGCCAGGCGGCGCGGCCGCGGTCCTCGACCCCGTGGCGCGGGCGGGCGCCAATCTGGAGTTCGCGTTCGCACGCCGCGCGGCCGAGATGCCGGGGAAGGGACTGCTTTTCGTCCTGCCGGTGAAAGGCAAGAAGGTCGTCGCGGCCGCGCTGTCCGCCGGCCTAGGCATGGCAACGGACATGCACATGCTGCGCATCGAGGGCGGCGACAAGGCTGGCACGACGGCGGCGATCGCGCGCGCGCTGGCGAACGCGGGCATCAACTTTCGCGCGCTCTCGGCGACCGCCGTCGGCCGCAGTTTCAAGGGCTTTCTCGCGCTCGACTCGGCCGAGGATGCAGTGCGCGCGACGGCCGTGCTGAAAAAACTCTAACCAGGGAAGGGGAAACCATGAAACCGGAACTCACGCTGCTCGCCTATTCCGTGATCCTTGCCATCGTCCACATGCTCATCGCCGTGCAAGGCGCCTTCAACCAGGTGGGACTCATGCCCCTGGTCGGCAACCGCGAGGGCTTCCCCGAAATCCTCGGCTGGGGCGGGCGCGCCGGCCGCGCCAGCCGCAACATGGCGGAAAACCTGGTGCTGTTCGCTGCGGTGGTGCTCGCCGTCGTGGCGGCGGGCAAGACCAACGACATGACGCTGCTCGGCGCGCAGCTTTTCTTCTACGCACGCATCGCTTACGCCGTGTGCTACCTCGGCGGCATCAAGTGGCTGCGCACGCTGAGCTGGCTCGCGTCCATCGCCGGCATCGCGCTGATCCTCTGGCAGCTGCTGTAGGCGGGGCGCCGGGCCCGACCCAGGGAGCAGTGAACAAGTACACCTTCAAGATCCGCGCGCGCTCCGGCATGGTGGTGGACAATCTGACGGTGCACGCGCGCGACCGCCTGGAGGCCGAGAAGAAGCTCGCCCAGATCTACCGCAACTGCGAGTTTCTGGATTGCCGCGAGGTGGCGGCCCCGGCGGCGTCGGACGGCGTGGACTTCGAAAGCGTGCTGTCGATGATCAACAGGCAGGAGCGCCCGAAGTAGGCGCCAAAACCCGCCTAGCGCATGAAGCCGCAGGCGGTGAGTTCCTCGAGCAGCGCGGTGTAGTCGGCCGCTCCGCGGCTCTCCGGTGCGTGCGCGAACACGTCGCGCTGGTGCGCCGGGCTCTCGGCGAGGCTCACGTTCTCGCCGATGCGCGTCTCGCACAGTTCGGCGCCGAAGCGCTCGCGCAGCTTGTGTTCCACGTCGAAGGACATCTTGCGCCGCGCGTCGAAGCGCGTGAGCACGTAGCGGCGCTCGACGCGTTTCTTCAGCACGTGCTCGAGCGCGCGCAGCGTGCGCTCCATCTGCACCGCGCCCTTCAGCGCCAGGTAGTCCGCCGAGATCGGCACCAGCACCCGGTCGGCGGCGAACACCCCGTTCAGCGACAGCACGCCGAGCATCGGGCAGGCGTCCATCAGGATCGGCCGGTCGCTGTTGAGGTTCTCCTTGGCGATGCCGGTGGCAAGCCGGCTGAGCGCCTGCGGCCCCTTGCCGAGCTGCGCATCCACCTTTGAGAGGTCCAGGTGGGCGGGAATGATCTTCCAGCCGGCCGGGGCCAACTTGATCAGCCCGGCGAGCGAGGCGCCGCGGCCGTAGAAGCCGTAAAGGCTGCGCTCGGACGCTTCGACCGAGGCCGAGCAGACGCTTGTGAGGTGAGCCTGGGGATCGAGGTCGATGACCAGCGGGTCCGCGCCGCGCTTGGCGAGCAGGGCAGCAAGGTTCAGCGTCGTCGTGGTCTTGCCGACGCCGCCTTTCTGGTTGAACACCGCGATGCGTGCCATGCGTCCCGAACCCCTGCGAGGGACAACAGGGTAGTGCGCGAATCAGCACCTTGGCAAGGTCAAAGGCTCAGCAAATCTCCGGCGGCGTGAATTTGTTCCGCATGGGACAGCCCGTGCACGCCGACGCCAAGCAAACGCACCGGGCGCCGCGCCGCCTCGGTGCGCTCGAGCAGCAACAGCGCCCGCCGCACGATTATCCCTGCGTCCCGCGTCGCGGGCTGCTCGCTGTGGCTGCGTGTGACGGTGGTGAAGTTCGCGTAGCGCACCTTGATGGTCACGGTGCGCGCGCCAAGCCCCTTCTTCGCCACCGACGCCGCCACCCGCCGCGCCAGCCGCTCGATCTCGGCGCGCATCTCCTTCAGCTCCGTCAAATCCTCGGGATAGGTGTCTTCCGCCGAGATCGACTTCCACGGCCGGTCCGGCGTCACCTGGCGCGGATCGTCGCCGCGCGACAGGCGCTTGAGCCAATCGGCGAGGCTGCCCACCGCGCGCCGCAGCTTCTCCTCGTCTGCCGCGCGCACGTCCACCAGCCGCTCGATGCCGATCGCGCGCAGCTTCTTCGCCGTCACCGGCCCGACGCCCCACAGCGCCTCCACCGGCAGCCGATGCAGAAAAGATTCCACTCGCTCCGGTGCGATTACCGTCAAGCCGTCGGGCTTCTTCCAGCCCGAGGCAATCTTGGCGAGGAACTTGTTTGGCGCGACGCCGGCGGAGGCAGTGAGGCCTGTCTCATCGCGGATGCGCGCCTTCAGGTACTTCGCTACCTCCATCGCGAGCGGCTGCTTGAGCGAATTCTCGGTGACGTCCAGGTAGGCCTCGTCGAGCGACAAAGGCTCCACCAGCGGCGTGACGGAGCGCAGGATGGCCATCACCCGTTGCGAGGCCTCGCGGTACTTTGTGAAGTCGGGCCGCACGATCACCAGCTCCGGGCAGGCGCGCAGCGCGCGCGCCATCGGCATCGCCGAGCGCACGCCGAACTTGCGCGCCTCGTAGCTGCAGGCGGCGACCACGCCGCGCCCCGTAGGCGAGCCGCCCACGGCGACGGGCTTGCCGCGCAAGGCAGGGTCGTCGCGCTGCTCGACGGAGGCATAAAACGCGTCCATGTCGAGGTGGATGATTTTGCGCGTCACGTCAGGCATTCTGCGCCTTGCACTCCCGCGCCACCGACTCGCGGATGATCTGCACGAGGCGCAGCGTGCCCGGCCCGGCCGCCTCGCGGTCGGCGAAAGTCAGGTAGAGGGTCCCCGCCTTCTGCGCGCCTTCGCGCAGGGGCAGGGCTTTGAGCGCGCCGCGCTCGAGTTCCGAGCGCACGCTGTCCTCCGGAAACCAGGCGTAGCCCAGTCCCAGGCCGGCGGCATGGATCGAGGTCGCCTTGTTCGACACGGTCCAGCGCAGCTCGTTGATCCAGCCCGCGGAGCGCAGGCGCTGCTCGCCGGAATCGCGGATCACGATGTGGCGATGTTTGCGCAGGTCGTCCAGCGTCAGCGGCCGCCCGAGCTGGTGTAGTGGGTGCGAGGGCGCGGCCATGCACACGGCGCGGATCGGCATCAGGATGTCGCCGACGAATCCCTGCGGCACGCTGCTGCCGATGGCGAACTCCACGCTGCGCTTCGCCAGCGCTTCCTCCGTGCCGCCGAGCACCGTCTCGTAGAGCTCAAGGTGCGTCTCAGGCCGCTCGTTCGCGAATTCGGCGAAGCACTTGAGCAGCAGCCAGGTCGGGAAAATGATGTCCACCGCGACGCGGATCTCCGGTTCCCAGCCCTTTGCCAGCTCCCCGGCGGCAAGCTCCAGGCGCCCGGCCTCCTCGATCAGCGTCTTGCCGCGTCGGTAGAGCAGATTTCCGGTCGGGGTGAGCACGGCCTTGCGGCCACGCAGCTCGAACACCTTCACGCCGAGCAAAGATTCCAGTTTCTTGATCGCATAGGTGAGAGTGGACTGACTTTTGTGGATGCGCTCCGCAGCCTTTGCGTATCCACCTGATTCAACAACAGAAACAAGGACATTCCAGTGGTCGAGGGAGATCTTTGGAGTGGCCATATATATCTATAAAGTTGAACAGTAAGAGCGATATTTTGCGATTTTCAATCTATTTAATCAATATGAGAATGGCTCACCTGACCATCAATCAAGGAGCCAGCCATCAAAACCATCCTTCACCTCAACTCCAGCATTTTCGGCCAGGGCGGCCAGTCAAGCCGCCTGGCGCAGGAGTTCGTCGCGCAATTCCCCGCAGCTCGGGTCATCGCCCGCGACCTCGGCAGGAACCCGCTGCCGCACCTCGACGCCGAGCGCTTTGGCGCCTTCCTTTCCAAGCCCGAAACCCGCACCCCGGCGGAGCAGGCGGTGGTGGACGAGTCCGACGCCCTGATTGCGGAACTCAAGCACGCCGACACCCTCGTGCTTGGCCTGCCGATGTACAACTTCGGCGTGCCCTCGCAGCTGAAGGCCTACTTCGACCACATCGCGCGCGCTGGCGTGACCTTCAAGTACACGGAGAAGGGCGCGGTGGGATTGCTGACTGGCAAGAAAGCCTACGTGTTTGCCGCGAGGGGCGGGCTCTACCAGGGCACTCCGCGCGACACGCAGACGCCTTACGTGCGCGAGTTCCTCGCCTTCCTGGGCATCACCGACGTCGAGTTCGTCTACGCTGAAGGCCTGGCGATCAGCGAAGCGTCCAGGACGGAGTCTCTGGCCAGGGCGCAGCGCAGCTTGCACAGCCTCGCGCAGCCGGAAAGAATCGCAGCCTGATCGGGAGAGCAAACCATGACCGTACGGACCTTGCAGAAAATCATCCCCTCCATCCCGGCCTCCGACGGCGCCGGCGTGAAGCTGCGCCGCTCGCTCGGCGCGAGCCAGCTCGCGCGCCACGACCCGTTCCTGATGCTGGACGAGTTCTACTCGGACGACCCGAGCGACTACCTCGCCGGCTTCCCGTCGCACCCGCACCGCGGCTTCGAGACCGTGACCTACATGCTCGACGGCCACATGCAGCACCAGGATAGCGGCGGCAACACCGGCGACCTGGGGCCCGGCGACGTGCAGTGGATGACCGCCGCGCGCGGCATCATCCACTCCGAGATGCCGCAGCAGACCGAAGGACGCATGCGCGGCTTCCAGCTCTGGCTCAACCTGCCGGCGAAAGAGAAGATGAAGCCCGCCGCCTACCGCGACATCCCGGCGGCCGTGATTCCGTGGGCCAAGCCCAGGGACGGCGTAACGGTGAAGGTCATTGCCGGCACGCTGGGCGACACCGCCGGCCCGGTGCAGGGCCTGTCCACCGAGGCACGCTACTTCGACGTGCACCTCGAGCCGCACGCGGTGTTCAAGGCGCCGCTGCCCGCGGGCCACAACGCGTTCCTCTATGCCTACGAAGGTGAAGCCGCAGTGGGCGAGGAGAAAAAGCCCCTGCCAAACCGCGCCGCGGGGCTGCTGTCCGACGGAGACTCCGTGAGGATCGAAGCGGGCGAGCAGGGCGCGCGCGTGCTGCTGCTCGCCGGGAAGCCCTTGCGCGAACCGGTGGTGCAGTACGGCCCGTTCGTCATGAACACGCGCAAGGAGATCGAGCAGGCAATCGCCGATTACCAGACCGGCGCGCTGGCGAAAGAGCAGGTGCGGCGCATCAAGGTCGCCGCTGCCTGAGCGCGGCGGGCGCTACTGCGCCGTCACGCCCGCCATCTTGACGATCTTCGCGTATTTAGCCACGCCGTCGCGGATCATCGCCGCGAGTTCCGCGGGCGTACTGGTGAGCACCTCGGCGCCGGCCTTGTCCAGCAGGTCGCGCGTATCAGGTGCGCTTACCGCCGCCAAGACTTCCTTGTTCAGCCGCTCGATCACCGGCGCGGGCGTGCCGGCCGGCGCAAAGATCGCGAGCCACAGGGACGCGTCGAACCCCGCGTAGCCGGATTCGGCCACCGTTGGCACCTCGGGCAGCGAAGGCGAGCGCTTGAGGGTGCCGACCGCGATCGCGCGCACGCGCCCGGACTTGGCGTGCGGCAGCACCGCCGGCAGGCTGCCGAAGAGGATCTCCACCTGCCCGGCAATGGTTGCCGCGCCCGCGGGTCCGTTGCCGTTGTACGGAATGTGCAATGCAAAGGTGTCCGATGCGGACTTCAGCATCTCCATCGCCAGATGCGTCGTGGAGCCGATGCCCGCCGAAGCGTAGTTCAACCGCCCCGGCTGCGCGCGCATCAGATCGACCAGCTCCTTCACCGTCTTCGCCTGCACCGCGGGATGCACCACCAGCAAGTAGGGCGACACGGCCATCAGGCTGACCGGCGCGAAATCCTTCACCGGGTCGTACTCGAGCTTTGCATACACGCTGGGCGCCACGACGTGGGTGCTGGTGCTGCCGACTAGCAGCGAGTAACCGTCGGGGGCTGCTTTCGCCACCGCCGCGGTGCCGATGGTGCCGCCGGCGCCGCCGCGGTTTTCCACCACCATGGGCTGGCCGAGCTGCGCCGAGAGTTTCTGCGCCACGATGCGCGCCACGATGTCGGTCGAGCCGCCGGGCGGAAACGGCACCATGAGGCGGATCGGTTTGGCGGGATAGGCCTGGGCGGCCGCGCTGCCGGCGTGCAGCACGGCGGTGGCGATAAGGGCGGCGGCGGCGATGCGGACGAGCGTCATGGCGGAACCTCCGGTGGCGGTGGCGGGATTCTAGGCCGATCCTCCAGGAGAAGGTGAGGGCAGCAGTGCTTGGCCCATGACCCTTAGATCCGGACATCCTCGATGCGCCCGAGGCGCCGCCTGCCGCCAATGGCCTCGGGACCCTGCTGCCAGGTGTCGGCGGCGCCGAGCGGCCCGAAGTTCAGGCCGGTGAGTTTCTCGATCTCCTTCACCGACGTCTGATACTGCGCGACGTCGCCGAGATCGTCGAAGCCTTCGCGCGCGCGTTCCGGGAAGCGCTTGATCCGATCTGTCTGGTCCGCCAGCAGCGCGGTCGCGCGCAGTTTGCCGCCTTCGACGCGGGCCAGGATCTTCCAGAAAGACATCGGCACCTTGACGTAGCGATAGTCCGGATCGTCCTTGACGAACACCGGCCCGGTGAATACCGAAACCTTCTCGTCTGCCTCGGCCGCGTTGTTGAGAACGTAGTTCTCGATGCCTTGCCAGTACTGCGCGCGCTGATTGAAGAGGGACTCCTGCGGGACGCAGTTGGTGAAGTGGAAGGTGTCGGCGTTCGCGCGCTTCGCGCGTGCTGGACTGCCCCAGCCCGGATCCTGCCGGCGCACCAGGTGCCCCCGGTCGAATACGCGCTTGGGCAACTGCTTGTCGTACAGGTCCTGCGCGGTCTGCCCTTCTTCGTCCAGCCGCGGATCGTCGAACCACTCCTCGGTGGCTTCCGCGGACTCGCGCGGTTCGCCAGTCTTGCGGTCGATGTCGCGCCAGGTCGCGCCGTCTATGTTCACGGCCGTGAAATAGGCCATGCGGCGCTCGGCGTTGACGACCACGCTGAAGTGCTCGTACTTCAGCTCGAAGGGATCTGCGCCTTGTGCGACCTGCTTGCGGCGCGCGGCTTTCGCCTTCTGTGCCTGCGTGAGCTTGGGCAGGGCGATGCTGTGTCCCTGCAGGAAGTCGGGGTTGTAGCCGCTGCGATTCGAGTACTTGCGGTCAATCTGGATCTTTTCCGCCGCGGTTTCTGCCGGCTCCCGGGGTGCCTGGGGCGCGGCAACACCGATGGCAACGCCCCTGCCGCCGATTCGCACGGTGACTTCGAGGGGAATGACCAGCGTCGCACTGCCTCGTTCGACTTCGATCGAACGCGGAACAACCTCCGGGGCGGGCGCCGGCGCCTCCGGCCGCAGAGGCGCGGGCGGCACCGCTTCGCCAGCGCGGCCCGCCAGCGCTCCCTCCAGCAAGGCGCGCCTGTCGGCATCAAGGCCGCCCTTTGCCGCATCCAGCTCGCGCAGGATCGCGCTGACCCGGATGCCTTCGTTCATTTCCTTGCCGAGCGGCGCGCCGTCCGGCGCCTGCTCCTGCGTGTACGGTTCGCCCCAGTGATGCAGGGCGACGACCTCCCACTGGTCATTGAACACCGGCGAACCGGAGGATCCCGGCATGGTGTCCGCCATGTAGTGCAGTACCGTCTCCAGCCGGGTGACGAGCCGGTTCTCGCGCAGCACGATTTGCTTGAAGTCGCCTTCGGGGTGCTGCACCAGGTTCACGTACTCGCCGAGCATGTGCCGGTCCTCGCCGCCGATCAACGGGCAATGGCCGAAATCGCGCAGCGCGGCCGGTCCGCTCTGGCGGATGCCGATGGCCACCAGGGTGAAGTCGAGCTTGTCTTCGTGGCTGGTGACGAAGAACGCCCCCGCGTCGAGTTCGAAGCGCGTGATGGATTTGGGTTGGCCGCTGCTGTCGAGCTCGTAGTTGAATTCGACGAGGAACTGGCCGGCGGACTCCTTGCTGTCGATGACGTGGTTGTTGGTCAGGAACAGGCGGTCGGAGACCATGAAGCCCGAGCCCTGGGGCCGGCGATCGCGGAACACGACCCTGCCCACTGTGTTTGCCGCGGCCCGCGCGAGATCGAGGAACGCGGCGCCGACAAAATCCACCGTCTTGCCCTGGATGCGCTCGGCCAGCCGGCGTGCCTCCCCGTCCATCAAGGCGAGCGCGCCGTCGTCGTAGCTCGCGATGCTCGCCGCCTGTTCCGGCGCGATGCGCGCCACCCTCTGGATGCGGCGCAGCTTGCGTTCCAGCTGGTCTTCGGCCTCGAGCGGGCGCCCCCGCCGTACTGCATCGAGGACGCGCCTGCGCTGTTCCGTGGCCTCGGCGACGCGGCCCTTGGCTCCGCGCTCAATGTTCTCTGGCGCTTTCATGGACAGTCCCTCCATCGGATGAAAGTCGGTTCGCGAAGACTCTACTGCTGCCGCGTGACATTTCCAATGCCACAGATCCGGTGATATCTGCTTTTCTGTTGTTAGACGCCGCGGCCTGCAAGGGCGTAGATTTGTCGCCCGTGAAACGCCTCGTCATCTGCTGCGACGGCACCTGGAACACCCCCGACCAGAAGGACCGGGGCGTGATGCGCCCCTCGAACGTGGTGAAGTTCGCGCGCGTGGTGCTGCCGCAGGCGCCCGACGGCACCGAGCAGCGCGTGCACTACGACAGGGGCGTCGGCACTGGCGATTTCATCGACAAGCTGTTCGGCGGCGCCTTCGGCATTGGCCTGAGCCACAACGTGCGCGAGGCCTACGAGTTCCTCACCCTCAACCACGCACCCGGCGACGAGGTCTACCTGTTCGGCTTCAGCCGCGGCGCCTACACGGTGCGCCGCGTCGTCGGCATGCTGCGCAAGGCGGGGCTCTTGCCCTGGATCCCGGGCAAGGAAGCTCGCGACAAGGCGATCAAGGAGGCATACGCCATGTACGAGCGGCGCGAGAGCCGCGCGCAGGGCGGCGCGGACTCGCAGGAGGCGCGCCGATTCCGCGAAAGCAGGCGCGCGCAGCGCATCCCGATCCGCTTGCTCGGCGTCTGGGACACGGTGGGCGCGCACGGCATCGCCGGCGTGCTGGGCGCCTTGACCACGCCGTTCAGCAAAGCGCGTTTCCACGACCGCATCCTGAGTTCGGACGTCGAGCACGCCTGCCACGCGGTCGCCATCGACGAGTCCCGGCGCCTGTTCCAGCCGACGCTGTTCCAGCAGGGAACCAACGGCGCGGCAAAAGGCCAGGTGCTGGAGCAATCCTGGTTCGCCGGCGTGCACAGCAACGTCGGCGGCGGCTACGAGGACACCGGGCTCTCCGACATCGCCCTGCACTGGATGGCGGCGCGGGCGGAGAAGCGCGGCTTGGCGCTCGACGCAAGATGGCGCGGCCGCGTGGTGCCCGATGAATTTGGCGAGCTGCGCAATTCGCGCACCGGCATCTACCGGTTACTCGGCAGGAGCGAGCGGCTGCTCGGCAAGCAGGGCCAGGGCTTCGAGCGTCTGCACCACACGCCAATCGACCGCATGGAGCGCGACCCAGCGGACTACGAGCCGCAGAACGCGATCGACTACCTCAAGTCGGCGAAGCCGGAGCTCGATTTCTCCGAGCCCTGATCATGCCGCAGACGTCGCAGGACGAGGCGGCTTCTTCGCCAGCAGGAAAAACACCGACCCCAGCCCGGCGAGCAGCGCGAGCACGGTAAACCCGGCGCGGTAGTTCCCCGTCACATCGGCGAGGAAGCCGGCGATCATCGGCCCGCCGATCTGCCCGACCACGATCACCATGAAGGACAGCCCGAGGATCATGCCGATGGCGCTGACGCCGAAGTAGTCGGCGCGCATCGCCTGCATGAACGGCCCGCGCAGTCCCCAGCCGATGCCGTGCAGCAGGGCGAAGGCGACGATCATCGCCACGTTGCTCGCATAGGTGAGAAACAGCAGCCCTGCCATGTGCATCACCATGCACGCGGCGCAGATCAGGCGCTTGTCGAAGCGGTCGCCGGTCACCGCGCCGATGGCGATGCCGCCGATCTGCGCGAGCGTCATCAGCATGACGAACAGCGCCGCCGTCGCCACCGGATAGCCCAGGCCTTCCTTCAGGTGGGTGATGGCGTGCACGTTCACCGCCGTGACCACCAACAGCGCGAAGCCGTGCCCCAACGACAGGAGCCAGAACGCGGGTGTGCGCAGCGCTTCGCGCGCGGTGAAGTCGCGCGTGGTGTCCTTCTGCTGCGGCGCCTGCAGCTTGCCCGGGGTCGCCGCCAGCGGCTCGCCGTCCACGAACTCGCCGTAAAGGTGGGGCCGGCCGCGCATGACGAAGGAAAGCGGCAGGCCGAGCAGGAGGATGATCACGCCGGAGCCGAAGGCGGTCGGGCGCCAGCCGTAGGTGGCGATGAACCAGGCCACCAGCGGCACGGCGATGCCGCCGAGCGCCAGGCCGAGGCCCAGGGTGGATAGGGCGCGCGCGCGCTTCTTCTCGAACCAGTAGATGAGCGAGATGTTGAGCGGCATGAAGCCGCACAGGCTCGAACCGAGCGCGACGACGATGAAGGCGCCATAGAAAGCGGCGAGCGATTCGATCCGGCTCAGCAGCAGGAAGCCGCAGCCGAGCACCACCACCCCGGTGCGGATCACGCCTTGCGCGCCGAAGCGGTCGATGATCCAGCCGAGCAGGGGGCCGAGGATCGCGGCCTCCATCTGGTGCAGCGCCGCGGCGAAGGAAAGCTCGGTCTTCGACCAGCCGCGGTCGTCGCGCAGCACGGCGACGTAGGCGCCGAAGGACTGCAGCAGCAGGCAGGATTGCAGGAACTGGATGCCGCTGCCGGCGGCCACCATCTTCCAGCCGTGGAACACGCGCTTCACCGCGCAGCGCTACTTCGGCTTGCCGATGCTGAAATCGATCTGCACGTCGTCGAGGTTGACGGAGGCCTTGGCTTTGGCTTCGCGCGCGGCGATGGCGGTCGGATTGAACTCGTAGTTCGCCGCCACGAACACCTGGGCCAGCTTGAAGCTCAATTGCGCCAGCATCTTGGGCTGCGGCTTGTCGCCGCCGCTCACGCTGTAGACGCGGCCGCACATCTCGACGTAGAGCTTCTGCGCCAGCACTTCCGTGGGGTCGAGTTGGATTTCCTGCTTGGGCTTGTCCTGGGCACTCATGGCGGTCCTCGTGGTCCGTTCAGGCCGCCATGCTACCGCGCCGGCGCGCCCGGCCGGCGGCGTCAACCGCCTGCGATCCCGGGCCGTTGCTGTCGGCATGGCCCGGCAAGCCTGCCCGCAACAGCCCGGCGTCGCGCTGCACCTGGTGCAGCGCGGTCGCGGTGCGTGCTTCTTCGGCGAAGATGAGCGGCTCGGCTATCTGGCACGCTTGCGCGCTGCGGCCTCGGGTCTCGAGTGCCCCGTGCACGCCTACGTGCTGATGGGCAACCATGTGCACCTGCTGTTGACGCCGGCGCGCGCCAACGGCGGCAGCGCGCTGCTGCGCGAACTCGGCGCGAGCGTCGAGAACCTCGACGCGACACCGGTGGTCGCGTCGCGCTACCTGCTCTGGTGCATGCGCTACATCGAGCTGAATCCGGTCAGGGCGGGGCTGGTCGAAAGCGCAGCCGACTATCGCTGGTCGAGCTATCGCGCAAACATCCTGGGCAGGGAGGATGCGCTGGTCACGCCGCACCCCTGCTACTACGCACTGGGACGCACGCCGCAGGCGCGGCGCGCCGCGTACCTGGCGGTTATTTCAGCCGCTCCGTCAGCAAGCGCAGCCGCTCGGCGAGGCCGTACAGCATTTTCTCCGCGAACGCGGGGCTGACTTTCACCAGCTCGAGGAACGCGGTGCGCCCGATCGGCTGCACCACGCAATCGGTTTCCGCCTGTACGCTCGCCAGGCGCGCCGCCTGGTCGAGCAGCGCCGCTTCGCCGAACACGCCGCCCGGACCGATGTGCTCGACCTTGCTGCCTTCGATGGTGACCTCGACGCGGCCTTCGAGTACGGCGTACATGCGCACCCCGGTGGAGCCCTCCTTGATCACCATCGCGCCGCGGTCGAAGTAGATCGACGGGTCGTTGGCAAGGCCCTGCACCAGGTCGGCGAGCTGGCGCTTGTCGAACACCGCGGCTTCCTTCCAGGCGCCGCTCACCGAGAGCTTGCCCTCGGCACGCAGCGCGGCGATGGTCTGGCGCAGCCGCCCGACCATCACGCTCATCAGCATCAGCGCGAAAACGGGCTGCTTCATCAGTGCGGCCTGGAACTCGCGGTCGTCGAGCGCGATGACGCGGCAGGCGGTTTTCGCCACCGCGCCGGCGCTGCGCGGCGCGTGCGTGATCGAAGCCAGCTCGCCGAACACCTCGCCCTGGTTCACGCTGCCGATGAACTTCTTCTTCGCCACCAGGCTCACTTCGCCTTCGTGCACGTAGTACATCTTGTCACGCTGCAGCAGGATCGAGCGCGCCTTGTCGTGCTCGCGGAAAATGATCTCGCCAGGCGCGTACTTCTCCGGCTTGCCGGCGGATTTGAAGAAGGCGAGGGCGACCGCCGGATCGTAAAGCGAGGTGGGGGATTTCATGGCGGCAGAGTATCACCGGGAAGCCCGGCCGCCGCGCGCCACAAAGTCACATGGGCGGGACGCCCCCGGCTAGAATCGGGCGCAAGGAGAGCCGCATGATGACCATCTCCATGTTCCAGGCGAGCGCGCCGCGCTTCGCCAATATCCTGAACAATTTATCGGTCCTCCTCGACAAGGCGCAGGCGCATTGCGAGGCGAAGAAAATCGATCCGCTGGTGCTGACCTCCAGCCGGCTCTACCCGGACATGCTGCCGTTCACGCGCCAGGTCACCATCGCCTGCGATACCGCGAAGGGCGCGGTGGCGCGGCTTGCCGGAGTGGAGATCCCCAAACACGAGGACGTCGAGAAGACGCTCGAGGAATTGAAGGCGCGCATCGCCAAGACTGTGGCTTTCGTGGAAACCTTTCGTGGAAACATTCAAACCGGCGCAACTGGACGGCACGGAAGGCAAGGAGATCGCGCTCAAGCTCGGCTCGCGCGAGGTGACCTTCGAGGGGATGCAGTACCTGCTCGGATTCGCGCACCGCAACTTCTATTTCCACGTGGTCACTGCCTACGACATCCTGCGGCACAACGGCGTGGAGCTGGGCAAGCGCGACTACATCGGCACGCCGTAGCGCGCCTGCTCACTGGTCGGCGCGGTGCTTCCTGACGAATCCCGCCCCGTCGAGCGGAGCGCCGATGTACGACCCCTGCACGATATCGCAGCGTAGTTCCTTCAGGCGCGCCGCGGTGGCCTCGTCCTCCACGCCCGCCACCACCACTTCCAGCTTCAGGCGGTGCGCGAGCTCGATGAGCGAATGCACCACGGCGAGCTGCTGCGGCACTTGCGCGATGTTGCCCACGACGGCGAGGTCGATCTTCAGCTCGTGGAACGGCAGCGTGGCGAGCCAGGCGAGCGAGCCGTAGCCCGCGCCGGGGTCGTCCAGGCACAGGCGCACGCCGGCCTGGCGCAGCGCCCGCAGCGTCTCCACCGATTCGAGGCTGCGCGCGAGGATCGCGGTTTCGGTGATCTCCAGCGTCAGGCGGCTGGGGCGTAGGTTCCAGGTGTTCAGCGCGCTGGCGACGAACTCGGGCAGGTCGGACTGGCACAGGCTCCTCGCGGAGAGGCTCACGCCGACGCGCAGGTCGAGGCCGGCGGCGTCGCGGAATTCGCGGCAGTTGCGCAGCGCGCCGTTCACCAGCCACAGCGTCACCTCGTTCACCAGGCCGGCGGACTCGGCGGCGGCGAGCGCCTTGGCCGCCGGCACGCTGCCCAGGTCGCTGTCGCGCCAGCGCAGCTGGCTCTCGGCGCCGACGATCAGGCCCGAACGCAGGTCCACCTGCGGCTGGAATACGATGTCCAGCGCGTCCTGCGCGATCGCGGCGCGCAGCCGGTTTTCGTACAGCAGCAATTCGGCCTCGTCGTGCTCCTGCTGCTCGGCGTACACGGCGAAGCGCTCCGGCCGCTCGCGCGCCGCGCGGCTGGCGGTGCGCGAGTGCTGCAGCAGGCTCACCGCGCTGTCGGCGTGATCGGGATACAGGGCGATGCCCACCGCCGGGCGCGCGTAGACCTCCTCCACGTCCACCCACAACGGCGCATCGAGCGTGCGCAGGATCTTCTCCGCGGCGAGCACCGCCACGCCGGGACTCTGCACCGAGGCGAGCACGCACGCGAACTCGTCGCGCCCCGGGTCGCCGAGCAGGTCGTGCTGGCGCAGCACCTCGTCCTTCAGGCGCGCACCGAGCCGGTCGCGCACGGCATCGCCCGCCAGGTAGCCCCACACCCCGTCGATGCGGCCGATGACGCCGCAGTCGATGAACAGGAGCGCCATCTGCTGGCCGTCGGCCAGCCGCTCGCCGACGCAGGCGTCCAGCCGGGCCATGAAGGCGGCTTGGCCGGATGCGCCGGCGTCGCGCGCGTGCGCGCCGCGCGCGGCCGCTCCCGCCAGCAGCGCCAGCTGGACGGCGCACAGACGATCTGACGCGGCAAGCGCCGCCTCGCAGCGCTCCCGGTCGCGGCCGAAAACGCGCAGCGCGCCGGCGCGCAGCAGGTCCTGCAGCGGCAGGCAATCGCGCTTTGCGCGCTCGTTCGGCTCTTCTGGACTGAGAGTCGCCGCCCACTCGAGCAGCAGCCGGCCGAGCGATTCCCTGTCGAGCGCGCCCAGGGAGAGCGCGTTGACCAGCGCGCGCTGCGTCTTGGACATGGCGGCGGGAAGCAGGGGCAAGAAGAACGGCGAGGTGGCGCTCGACAGCACGCTCTCGCCGCGCGCCGCCTGCAGCGATTCGGGCGCCTGCTCGCGTAGCGCGGCGCCGAGCGCGTCCAGGGCAGCGGCGGCCTCGTCGCCAAGGCCGAACTCCGCCATCAGGTGCTGGATCGTGGCGCCATCCACGGCGGCGCCGCCCCCTTGCTCTGCGGCGGCGCCCGAGGCGCCAGCCTCGGTCACAGGAACAGCTCGCGCGCGTCGATTTGCACCGTGGCCTGGTCGAGCGTACGGCGGATGCGGTAGGGCTCGTGCGCCGTGGCCATCGGCTCCTTCACCAGGTCGAGGATCTTGTGTGGATGGATCGGGTTGCCGTTGGCGTCCTGCACCACCATGACCCGCGGCTGCAGGCGCTTGACCAGGTTCTGCGTGATCACCACGCCGATCTCGCCGCTGTTCAGCTCCACCACGCTGCCCACCGGGAAGGCGCCCACGCACTGGATGAACTGCTCCACCAGCGCGGCGTGGAACTGGGTGCCGCGGTTCTGGAACAGCACGTTCAGCGCATTGGACGGCGGCAGCTGCATGCCGTAGGGCGCGGGCGCGGTCAGCATGTCGAAGGTGTCGACGATGCCCGCGACGGCGCCGGTCTGCGAGATCGCGCTGCCCTTCAGGCCGCGCGCATAGCCGCTGCCGTCGTAGCGCTCGTGGTGCAGCGAGGCGAGGCCGGGCAGCTCGGCCGGCAGGCCGTCGGTCTTGCTCAGGATCTCCACGCTGTGCGTGACGTGGGTCTTGAAGATCTCGTCCTCCGCGACGGAGAGGTCGCTGCGCCTCGCGGGCATGCCGGGCGGCAGCTTGAGCATGCCCACGTCTTGCAACAGGCCGATCAGACCGAGGAGCTCGAGCCGCTCCCGGTCCAGTTGCAGGAAGCGCCCGAACACCGTCATGTACACCGACACCTGGGTTGAACGGTTAAGCGTTTCCTGCGCCTTCTCGCGCATCGTCATCAGCAGCATCATGGCGTCCGGGTTGCGCACCACGCTGTCGGTGATCTCGCTCACCGCCTGCCGCGCGCGCGTACCGTCCAGCGCATTGCCGCTGATCACGGCGCGCGACATACTCTGCACGATCGAGTTGGTCTGCGTGAAGACGCTGCGGGCGCGCGGCAGCTCGTCCTCCACCGTGGCGAGCTCCTTGTACATGGCGGTGCCGCGCACCTTCTCCTTGGACTGCTCGGCGATTACCGAGCGCGTCGAGCTCGGCAGGGTGAGCAGCTTGGGGGCCACCACCACTTCCCTCTTTTCCGGGTCGATGTACACCGTCTTGCAGTACTTCTTCAGGGCGGTGAGCTGCTGTTCGGTCTGCAGCACGAAGCCCTGGTACACGAACGGGGTTTCGGTCCACGGCCGGTCGAGCTTGGCGATGAACATGCCAAACTCGAGGAATTCGATCTGCACTTCCTTGTGCGCCATCGTGAATCCTGTGCCGGCCTGCTTTGGTCGGGCGGAGGGAGTAGCGGATTCTCGTTCGGCCACCCGCCCTCGGCAAGCGCCGCGATGCAGTAACATGCCGTCGCGGGAGGACAAGCAGTGTCGGCAACGATGGATCTGGGCCTGAGCCTGCAGGTCGGGAAGTACGATGTGCAGAAGATGCTGGGCAAGGGTGCCACCGGCACGGTGTACCTGGCCAGGGACACCTTTTCCGGCCGCGAGGTCGCGCTGAAAACCATCGAGCCGGAAGTGTTTCGCGACCCCGAGTTCGGCACCGCGTACCGCACGCAGTTCCTCAACGAAGCCTCGCTTGCCGGCAAGCTCAAGCACCCGCACATCGTCTCCATCCTGGACGCGGTGGTGGGGGTGGACTCGGGCTACATCGCCATGGAGCTGGTCACCGGGGGGGACCTGGTGCGGCATACCAGGCCGGATGCGCTGCTGCCGGTGGCGGATGTGCTGCAGATCGGCTTCAAGGTCTGCGGGGCGCTCGACTACGCCTTCAAGGAAGGCATCGTGCACCGCGACATCAAGCCGGCCAATATCATGCTCGCGCGCGGCACGGACGTGAAAATCGCCGACTTCGGCGCCGCCTACCTGCGCAAAAGCCAGGCGGTGCAGACGGCGATGATGGGCTCGCCCTACTACATGTCGCCGGAGCAGATCGCCGGGGCTCAGCTCACCCACCACAGCGACATGTACGCGCTCGGCACGGTGCTCTATGAAATGCTCACCGGCCAGCGTCCGCTGCGCGCGGAGAACCTGGATGCGCTGCTGAAGAAGATCACCGAGCTCGAGCCGCTGCCGCCCAGCGAAGTCCGCCCCGACCTGCCCAGGGAGCTCGATGCGGTGATCCTGCGCGCCCTGCGCAAGAAGCCCGAAAGCCGCTACCCGACCTGGGCGGAGTTTGCGCTGGAGCTGTCCAAGGTGGTGCGCCAGGTGCTGCCCGCGAACGCCATCCCCGACACCGAAAAGCACGTGGCGCTCAAGCGCGTGGAGATGCTCTCCGACCTTGCCGACGCCGAACTGTGGGAACTGGTGACCGCCGGCAAGTGGTCGCGCATCGACAAAGGCAGGACCCTGCTGCGCGAGAACCACCCGGGCAGCAGCTTTTTTTTCCTCGCCGAGGGCGAGGTCAAGGTGACCAAGGGCGGGCGGCTGCTCAACGTCGTCGGTCACAGCGAATGCTTCGGCGAGATGGCGTACATCTGGGGCGGCGAGCTGCCGCGGCACGCCACCGTGGAGTCGATGACCAGACTGCTGGTGGCCGAGTTCGAGCCGGCGGTGCTGGAGAATATGAGCGGCGGCGCGCAGCTGCAGCTCACGCGCGCCCTGGTGCGCAACCTGGTGGACCGCCTGGCGATGGCCAACACACGCATTCTTCGCTAGGCTGGGACGTGCCGCGCATCTCAGCCTCCAGCGCCTTTGCGCATCTGCGCGTGCTGGACCTCACGCGCGTGCGCGCCGGGCCGACCTGCGTGCGGCAGTTCGCCGACTTCGGCGCCGACGTGATCAAGATCGAGTCGCCGCCGGGCGTGGACCCGAACGAAGGCATGGGCGGCGCGCGCACGGGCTCGGACTTTCAGAACCTGCATCGCAACAAGCGCGCCATCACTCTCAACCTCAAGCTCGAGGAGGGCAGGGCGGTGTTTGCCCGCCTGGCGCAGAGCGCCGACGTGGTGGTGGAGAACTACCGGCCCGACGTGAAGTACCGCCTCGGCGTGGACTACGCGTCACTGGAGAAATTAAACCCGCGCATCATCCTCGCCAGCATTTCCGGCTTCGGCCAGGACGGTCCCTACGCGGGGCGGCCGGGCTTCGACCAGATCGCGCAGGGCATGAGCGGGCTCATGTCGGTGACCGGTTTTCCCGGACAGGGCCCGGTGCGCACCGGCGCGGCGATCGCCGACGTCGCCGGCGGGCTGTATGCGGCGCTCGGCATCATGACGGCGCTCATCGAGCGCGAGCAATCAGGCAAGGGGCAGTGGGTGCAATCGTCGCTGTTGCACGCCGGCATCGCGCTGCTCGACTTCCAGGCGGCGCGCTACCTCAAGGAGGGCGAGGTGCCGCTGCAGGTGGGCAACGACCATCCCACCAGCATGCCCACCAGCGCCTACCAGACCGCCGACGGCCATCTCAACGTCGCCGCTTCGGGCGAAGGCATGTGGCAGCAGTTGTGCAAGGCGATCGGCCGCGAGGACCTGCTCGCGCGGCCGGAGTTCAAGGACCAGCCCGCGCGCGCGAAAAACCGCGCCGCGCTCAACGCCGAGCTGAACGCGGCGCTGGCGAAGAAACCGAGCGCGCACTGGATCGACGCCTTGAACGAGGCCGGCATACCCTGCGGGCCGATCTACGCCATGGATCAGGTATTCGCCGATCCGCAGGTGCGCCACATCCAGGCGGCGGCGGAGGTGAAGCACCCGAAACTCGGCGCGTTCCGTGTCGTCAACCAGGCGGCGCGGCTGTCGCGCACGCCGGCAACGATGGCGAGCGCGACGCCGGAGCTGGGCGAGCATACGGAAGAGGTGCTCGCGGAACTGGGATACGCGGCGTCCGAGATCGCAGGACTGCGTGAGAGAAAGGTGGTCTAGCCATGACGCGACTGATGACGGTATTGCTCGGCGCGCTGTTCGCCGCGGGAGCGGCGGCGCAGGATGCGTTCCCCAGCCGCCCGATCACCATGATGGTGGGCTTCGCACCGGGCGGCGGCACCGACACCGCGGCGCGCATCATCGCCAAGGCGGCGGCCGAAAATCTCGGCCAGGCGGTGGTAGTGGACAACCGCGCCGGGGCCGGCGGCAACATCGCGAACGAGTTGGTGGCGAGGGCGGTGCCAGACGGCCACACTATCCTGCTCAGTTCAGTGGGGCCGCTCGCGGTGGCGCCGCACATGATCGCCAATCTGCCCTATGACCCGCTGACGGACCTGGTGCCGGTCACCATGGCGGTGACCTTTGCCAACGTGCTGGTGGTGCACGACGGCGTGCCCGTGCGCACGCTCGCCGACTACGTGAAACTCGCCAACGACAAGCCGGGCACGCTGACCTACGGCTCCTCGGGGATCGGCGGCGCGGGACACCTCTCGGGGGAGCTGTTCCGCATGATGTCCAGCGTGAATATCGTGCATGTGCCCTACAAGGGCGGCGGGCCGGCGATGCAGGACCTGCTCGGCAAGCAGATCGCGTCCATTTTCGCCACGCCGATTTCCGCCGGGCCGCACATCAAGTCGGGTCGCATCCGGGCCATCGCGGTGACCAGCGCGCAGCGCACCAGCTTCATGCCGGACGTGCCGACGATCGCGGAGTCGGGCTATGCGGGATTCGAGGCCACAAACTGGTACGCCTACGTGCTGCCTGCAAAGACGCCCAACGCGATCGTGGACCGCTGGAACCGCGAGCTGGGCAGGATCCTCAACGATGCCGCGGTGCGCAGTGCGCTGCTCGCGCAGGGCATGGAGCCCGTGCCGAGCACGCGCGAGGCGCTCGCCGCCTACATCCGGCGCGAGTACGACACCTGGGGCCGCGTGGTGAAGGAAGCGAAAATCACCGCCAACTAGGTTTTCACCGCGGCGCGCAGCGCGCGCCACACGCGCTCGGGCGTGGCCGGCATGTCGAGCGCGCGCACGCCGAGCGGCGCCAGCGCGTCCACGATCGCGTTCATCGCAGCGGCCAGCGCGCCGACCGCGCCTGCCTCGCCCACGCCCTTCACGCCGAGTGGATTGCGCGTCGTGGGCACCGGGTGCTCCTCCACCTTCAGTTCGCACAGGTCCGTCGCGCGCGGCATGGCGTAATCCATGAACGAGGCGGTGAGCAGCTGCCCGGATTCCGCGTCGTAGACGATTTGCTCCATCAGGATCTGGCCCAGTCCCTGCACGATGCCGCCGTGCACCTGGCCGGCCACCGTGAGCGGGTTGATCACCGTGCCGACGTCGTCCACCACCGCGTAGCGCGCGACGTCAATCGCGCCGGTGTCGGGATCGATCTCGACCTCGCACACATGGCAGCCGTTGGGAAACGTCTCCGCCGAGGGGACGAAGCTCGCGTGCTCGTCCATGCCGTCCGCGGCGATGGCCACTTCCTTGAGCGATACGCCACGATCGGTGCCGACGATGAGGTAGCGCCCGCGCACGAACTCCACGTCGGCCTCCGCGGCCTCGAGCAGCCGCGCGGCGACCGGTTTGCCGTGCGCGATGATCTTCTCGCCGGCGAGCAGCAGCGCGCTGCCGCCGAGCGCCGCCGAGCGCGAGCCGTAGGTGCCGGTGCCGCGCGCGACGGTGTCGGTGTCGCCCTCGATATAGCGGAAGTCCTCGGGCGCGAGGCCCAGGCGCTCGCAGGCGATCTGGCGGAACGTCGTCTCATGCCCCTGGCCCTGGCTCTTGCTGCCCATCAGGATTGTCGCTGCGCCGTTGGCGTCGAAGCGCAGCTGCGCGTACTCGTCGCCAGGTGGCGCGCCGGCGCGCTCGATGGCGTTGGCAAGGCCGATGCCGCGCAGGCGGCCGCGGCGGCGCGCCGCATCGCGCCGCGCCTCGAATCCCGCCCAGTCGCCGAGCGCCAGCGCGCCGTCCATCACGCGCTCGAACTCGCCGCAGTCGTAGTTGAAAGTCAGCGCGGTGCGGTAGGGCATCGCAGCGGACGGCACCAGGTTCCTGCGCCGCAGTTCGATGCGGTCCACGCCCAGTTCGCGCGCCGCGTCGTCGATCAGGCGCTCCAGCACGTAGATGGCCTCCGGGCGGCCGGCGCCGCGGTAGGGCGCGATCGGGCTAGCATGCGAGAACTTGCCCAGCACGCGCACGTGCGCCGCGGCAAAGGCATACATGCCCACCAGCGAGCCGAGGTTGGAAAACGTTGGCAGCAACTGGCGGTCGGAGGACACATAGGCGCCGAGGTTGTTCGTCGTGCGCACACGCAGCGCGAGGAACCGGCCTTCGGCGTCCAGCGCGAGTTCGGCTTCGCTGACGCAATCGCGCCCGTGCTCGTCGGCGAGCGGCGCTTCGCTGCGCTCGCAGGTCCATTTCACCGGTCGCCCGAGCTTGCGCGCCAGCCACAGCACGTGGCGCTGCTCGACATAGGCCCAGCCCTTGGCGCCAAAGGCGCCGCCGACGTCGCCCGCCACCACGCGCACCGCTTCCTTCGGCACCTTGAGGATGCGCTCGGCGAGCAGGTCGCGTACGCGGTGCGGGTACTGCACGTCGAGGTGCAGCGTGTAACGGCCGCGCGCCGCGTCGTACTGTCCCAGCGCGCCGCGCGGCTCCATGAACTGCGCATGCACGCGCGAGATCACATAGCGGCGGGTGACGACGCGCGCTGCGCGCGCGAAGGCGGCTGCCGTCGCGGCCACATCGCCCACCTCATGCACGTTGCAGACGTTGTCCGGGCATTCGTCCCAGACCGCCCCGGTGATCGGCAGCGCCTCGTAGTCGACGCCCACCAGGTCCGCGGCGTCCTTCGCCTGCGCCAGCGTCTGCGCGACCACCGCGACCACCGGATCGCCCACGAAGCGCACGCGGCCGCGCGCGAGCCCTGCCTGCGCGCGCCAGAACATCGGCGTGCCGTCTGGCCGCTTGCGCTGAATGGTCACCTCGGGCGCGCCGATGCCGTCGCGCGCGTAGTCCTCGCCATCGAACACGCCGAGTACGCCCGGCACCGCGGCGGCGGCGGCGCGGTCCACCGCGACGATGCGCGCGTGCGCGTGCGGCGAGCGCACCAGCACCAGGTAGGCCTGTCCCGGCACGGCGAGGTCGTGGATGAAGCGGCCCTCGCCCCGCAGCAGCCGCGGGTCCTCGAAGCGCTGAACCGGCTGGCCGATGCCGAACTTCTCCATGCTTCAGGATGCGAAGCGGATCTTCGCCTGCGCAGCCTTCATGCGCCAGCGCGGCGCAATCATTGCCCCGCTGCGCCGAGCGAGGCGTGGACGATCCATGTTTCCTCCCGGATGAGCGGAACGACGCCGCTATCGTAACGCGATTCCATGTAAGCTCGCGCGGTCTCCGCGGCGGGGAAAGCGCAGTGTTCGTTACGCGTCTTGTTCTGGTGTCGCTGCTCTGCGTGCCGGTCGCCGTGCGTGCGCAAAGCAATGCGCTTGCGGACGTAATGACGCAAGGCAGCGCGGGCGAGGGCGGCGTGGTACGCATCGAGAGTTCGATCTACCGCGGGCAGGGCGTGCGCTACGACTACCTGCCGGTCAACCTGGTTTTCGGCGAGCGCGCCTACTGGCATGCCGACCGCATCGGCATGAAATGGGACCTGGACGCTTCGAGCCGCCTCGACCTGTTCCTCGCCCACCGCTACGAAGGTACGCCACAGGACGAGATCCCAGCGGTGCTCGCCGGCATGGCGATCCGCGAGCAGGGCGCCGACCTCGGGGTCGGATACCGGCGGCGCTTCAACTGGGGCACGGTGATTGCCGAGTTCCTGCGCAACGTGGATGGCGACTCGCAGGGGAGCGAGTTGCGCGTCGGCTACAAGCAGGAGCGCGCCTACGGCCGCCTGCGCTACTCGCCGCAGGTGATGTTCGCCTGGCGCGACGCCAAGCTGAACAACTACTACTACGGCGTGCTCCCGGGCGAGGCCACGGCCGCGCGGCCCGCCTACGAGGCGGGCGCGGGAATGAACCTGCAGCTCGCGCTCTACGCCACTTATCCTGTGGCCGAGCGCTGGAAGATGCTCGCCGGCGTATCGGCGACGCAGTGGTCGGGCAGCGTGCGCCGCAGTCCGATCGTGGAAAGCGGCGTGCAGACCGCGGTCACCCTCGGTCTGCTGTATGACCATTCGCCGCAACCCTGGCCGCTGCCCGAGGGGCGCCCGCTGTGGGTCAAGCTCTACTACGGCAAGGCGACCGACTGCGACCTGGCGAAGATCGTGCTGCTGCGCTGCACCTCGACGCAGACGGCGCAGGAGACGCGCGTATCGTCCATCGAGTTCGGCCGCACGCTGATCGAGCGGCTCAACGGCTGGAACGTGGACATCGCCGGCTATATCGGCCTGCTGCACCACGAAGAGAAGGGCTATCAGCCCGACTCGTGGCAGGTGAACGCCTATTTCAAGTCCTACTGGTACGGGCTGCCCTGGCGCGACCGCGTGAAGACCCGCTTGGGCATCGGCACGGGCCTGTCCTACGCGAGCCGCGTGCCGTACCTCGAGGCGCAGCACCAGGCGGAGCGGAACAGGAACTCGAGCAAGCTGCTGACCTACCTCGACCCGACCGTCGATTTCAGCCTCGGCGACCTGGTGGGCGCGCGCAAGATGAAGGACAGCTATCTTGGCATCGGCGTGTCGCACCGCTCGGGCATCTTCGGCTTTTCCCAGCTGTTGAACAACGTCAACGGCGGATCGAATTACATTTACACTTACGTCGAGTTCGCCATCTAGCGAGGAGGCAACTATGTTGGTTCGCATGCTGATGGGCGCGCTGCTCGTGCTGGCACCGCTGGCCGCCGCGGCGCAGGTCTGGCCAGCGAAGCCGGTGAAATTCGTGGTGCCTTTCCCGCCGGGCGGCTCGGTCGATCCGCTCGCGCGCCTGGTGGGCGCCAAGCTCGGCGATTCTCTCAAGCAGACGTTTATCGTCGAGAATAAGCCCGGCGGCATCGGGGGCACGATCGGCACCGCCTTCGCCGCCAAGTCGCCGGCCGACGGCTACACGTTCCTGTTCGTCTTCGATTCGTTCGCGGTCAATCCAGCGCTGGTGCCGGACCTGCCCTTCGACACGGTGCGCGACTTCGCGCCGGTGATGCTGGTCGGCACTGCGCCCTACGCGATCGCGACGCAGGCGGGCAAGCCGTGGCGCAGTTTCGCGGATGTAGTAAACGCCTCGAAGGCGAAGCCGGAATCGGTCAGCATCGGCTCGATCGGCAACGGCACGCTCGGCCATCTGCTGCTGGTGATGGCGCAGCAGAGCGGCGGATTCAGGGTGACGCATGCCCCTTACAGAGGCGGCGGACCGATGACGCAGGACCTGCTAGGCGGGCAGATCGAGCTGGGCGTCGGTTCAGTGGCGCTGCTGGCGCCGCAAGTGAAGGGCGGGAAGATGCGTGCGATCGCGGTCGCGGGAGAGCAGCGTTCGCCCGCGCTCCCCGACGTACCCACGCTGATCGAGCAGGGCTTTCCGGGGCTCACGGCGTACGCCTGGTGGGGCATCTTCGCGCCCGCGGGCACGCCAAAGCCGATCCTCGACAAGTTCCACGCCGAGCTGGTGAAGGGATTCAATCAGCCCGACGTGAAGAAGACGTTGACCGAGACGCTGGGGATGGACCTGGTGTTGTCGTCGCCCGATCAGCTGCAAAAATGGCTGGCGGGCGAGATGCAGCGCTGGGGCAAGGTGGTGCGGGATAACGGCATCCGCACCGACTAGGCAGCCGACAAGGCGGTGGCGTCCGGCTTGAACTGGGCAACGCGGTTCCTGCCGCCTTCCTTGGCAACGTACAGCGCGCGGTCGGCGCGCAACAGCAGCGCGTCCATGCTGCGCCCGTCTTCCGGGTAGCTCGCGACGCCGATGCTGACGGTGGTAGGAACGCGCCCGATGTCCGCGGTAAAGGTTGCCTGCTCGATCGCGCGGCGGATGCGCTCGGCGACCTCGAGTGCGCCGCGCAGCGGGGTGTCGGGCAGCATGACGACGAATTCGTCGCCGCCGTAGCGCGCCGGCACGTCGGTCAAGCGCAGTTGGGACTGCACCGCCTTCACCAGGAGCTTGAGCAGCCGGTTGCCGGCGTCGTGGCCGTGCCGGTCGTTGATTTGCTTGAGGTTGTCCGAATCCACCATCAGGAAGCTCGCCGGGCGCTCGTAGCGCTGCGCTTGCGCGAACAGGCGGTTGGCGATCAAGACGAAACCGCGCATGTTGAAGATGCCGGTGAGCTCGTCGGTTTCCGCAAGCAGCTTGGCGCGGCTCAGACCGTAGCGGATGTCGGCCGAGAACATGGTGGTGATGTAGGCCACCAGCACCACCGGCGCGAGGTGCGCGGTGTAGCCGCCCCAGTACGCGAGCAGCGCCATGTCTTTGCCGCCGACCTGCCAGTCGAGGAACAGAATACAGACGCCGATCAGCGCCACTTCGGACAGAGTCACGGCCTTGCCCAGGGTCAGCGCGCTGGTGATCACCACCAGCAGGTAGGCGTTGACCAGAGGACTCGCCAGCCCGCCGGTGAACCACAGCGCCCAGGTGATGAACAGCACCATCGCCAGGGTTTCCACCGCGATCTTCCAGCGCGTCTCGCGCTTGTAGAAGTTCGTATAGCGGAAACTCATGATGAAGGCACCGTAGAAGAACAGCGCCATCGACAAGGCGGGCTCGATGTCGGGGATCGGCCGGCCGAACAGCACGTACACCAGGACCAGGACCAGCAGCAGCCACTCGATCTCGGCTACGGTGCGCGAAATGCCTCGCAGCTCCTCCTGCTCGACGCTGGGTACGTCTTGGCGCTGCGCTAGGGGAGGGGATTCGGGCACGGCGCCGCTATGATATCGGTATCGGACAGAAAGGAAAAAGTGGTTTCTGCAAGAATTTGCATGATCCGTCACGCCGAGACCGCCTGGAACGCGGAAGGCCGCGTGCAGGGCCAGACCGACGTGCCGCTGTCGGCGGCGGGCGAGGCGCAGGCGCTCGCGCTCGCCGCGGCCCTGGCCGGCGAGCGCTTCGCCGCGCTCTACGCCAGTGACCTGACGCGCGTGCGCCAGACCGCGGCGCCAGCGGCGCGTGCGCTCGGCCTGGAGGTGCGG
>JANNTQ010000015.1:0-3937 GCA_031394435.1 Betaproteobacteria bacterium | reverse complement strand
CGATAGCTAAATCCCTTCTCGCACCCGTTCTCCACATATCCTTTCCCGGGGCGGCGTTAATGGCTATGTTAACGATACAAGGTGGATATATATCCAGCCTCGGGCCTTTCGTCGTGGGTGCTACGGGGAGGGCTGCGGTCTAAGTGCGCTCGATCTCCAGCCGGTAAGCCTTGCGCCCGCCGCGCGGCGTGTGTTCGACCATCGGCGCGGTGGCGAGCAGGTTCTTCGCCAGCTCCACCGCGCGCACGGCAAGCTGCTGCGCGCCTTCCCTCAGCTCGGCGCTCTTCATGACGTGCTCGACGTTGCGCTCCATGTCCTCGGCCGACCAGCCGCGCGAGTGCGCGATGTAGGGGAATTGCGGGAAGTGGAAACCCAGCTCGGAGAAAAAGCACAGCATCTCGCCCGCCACGCCCTGCACGTTGTCCTGCCCGCCGGTGATGACGAAGGCCGCCACCTTGCGGCGGATGAGCACGCTGTCGCGGATGGTGACCTGGTTCTGCACGCAGTTCAGGCGCTCGGCCATCTTGAAGTACAGCGCGCTCGCCACGCCCCAGCGGATCGGCGTCGAGACCAGCACCACGTCCGCCCAGTGCACCAGCGCTTCGTACACCTGATCGAGCTGGTCGGTCTGGTCCATCTGCGTGATCGAGCAGGGCCAGGTGCAGGCGTGCGCGCTCTTCGAGTAGTAGCCCTCGCAGTTCCTGAATTTCAGCGCCGAGAGGCGGATGAGCTTCGTTTCGCACTTGAGCGCCTCGCGCGCGTGGTCGAGGCTCACCCGGAGGAGCGCATCCGAGGTCGAGTACCGCGGGTTCGCCTCGTCCATGTTGGTGGTCGAGATGCCGGCGACGCGGATGCCGCCCGGGGCGCGCTCGATTTTTCTTGCGAGCGGGTGCGGCTCGTGCGGTTTCTTGCTGCGCGGCGTAGGGTTGTCGGTGCGCACTTCGAGGCGGTTCCTCACGACGCGCAGCTCATAGGACGGCACGCGGTCCGCTTCGAAACCGGGCTCGCCTTTGCCGTCGCGGCGGTGGAACTTCCAGTTGTGCCAGGGGCAGACAATGTAATCGCCCTCCAGCCTGCCCTTGCCCAGGGGCCCTCCGGCGTGGTTGCAGGTGCCGGCGACGATGCCGAACTTGCCGTCGCGAAAGGAGACCGCGACCTTCTGCCTTCCCAGTGCGGCCTCGGTGAGCTCCTGCTTCTGGAAGTCCGCAACCGGGCCGAGATCCTGCCAGTTGGCTTTCTCAGACATGGTGCCTCCTCAGACTTTCCTCGAACGCGGCGTCGACGATGTTGATCAGCCCCGCGCGCGGCTCGGGGAGCGCGAGGATGTCGGTGGCGGTCGCCACCGCGCCGAAGAAATCCCTCGTGTGCCAGCGGCCTCCCGGCGGCAACTGTGGCAGGTCGTTCGTGTCCGGTTTCGGGTGCGGGCTCAGGTAGAAGTAGGGCTGCGCGTAGTAATCGTCGCCGGGCGAGACGCCGATGCCGATCGAGCGCGCAGCCTGGCCTTCTTCGAGGGCGACGACGGTGGCGATGTCGAAGTGGTGCGGCCAGCAACGCACCGGGCTCGGGCCGGGCTTGAGGCGCTGGTGCTTCTTGCGCAGTTCTTCCAGGAGCTCCGCCCCGGCGGCGAACCAGACCCCGAGCGCGGCAAGGCGCGGGGCTTCGTCCGCCGCCCGGGCATATAGCACTCCCGGCATGTCGTAGGGGAGCTTCGCTCCGGATGCCGGCTTCAGGCCCTCCGCTGCGAGCTTGCCGTCGAGCCACTCGGCGGCCTCCGACTCCGGTTTGCCCGCCAGGGCGAATACTTCGGAGCGCGATCCCTTGGCGAAAACCAGCTCGAGCACCGCCACGTGCAGGCCGACCCGCACGCCGCCGTCCAGCGGCTGGCTGAGGAGCGCCGCCATGTCGGGGTCCCAGGCGAGGCTCTGATGGCTGTCGTCCGGGGTTGGAGCCAGGTTGGCGCGCGCCGCGCGCGCGGGCCACTGCACGGCGCGGTGCGCGAGGACGCGTGCGGCGGCGAGCGCCGTTGGCTCGGGGTTGCGAAGCATTGACCAGGCGACTGGCATTGAGGGTCCTAGGGCGGATAGTCGCGTCCGCAGGCGGCAATTGACAAGTAGCGTGACTTCGCGGCACCCGGCGCAGGTCATCCAATGCACTTCTGGAACGTTTCTCACGGCAGGGAGCGCGTGGCGAAGCTCGAGCGCCTGCTCGAGGACTTGCGCAAGACCGCGCGGCCCGAGGAATGGAGCGCGCTCAGCTCCGGTTATCGGCTGGAGATCGAGCGCACGCAGGGCGAGATTCTCGATTACCTGGTCCGGGCAGCCCCGGACGCGAGGCGCACGACGACGGCCTGACAGTTCAGAGTGTGTGGCTCTATCCGGGGAAATCTTGCTCTGACCCCGATTTCCCCTGCCGCGCAAGAAACCGGTCGAGCTGGTCGGCAAAGCGCTTGCGGTCGGTGTTGTCGAGCATCTCGGGCCCGCCGGTGCGCACGCCAGTCCCCCGCAGTTCGTCCAGGTAATTGCGCAGCGCAAGCCGCTGCTGGATGGTTTCCGTCGTATAGAACTCGCCGCGCGGATTGAGCGCGTGGCCGCCTTTGGCGATGACGTCGGCAGCAAGCGGTATGTCGGCAGTGATCACCAAATCGCCCGGCTGCAGCTTGCGCACGATATGGCTGTCCGCCACGTCGATTCCGCGCGGCACCTGCAGCGCGCGGATGTACTTGGAGGGCGGGGTGCGAAGCATCTTGTTCGCCACCAGCGTCATGGATCGCTGCGTCCGCTGTGCCGCGCGGTACAGGATGTCCTTGATGACCGCCGGACAGGCGTCGGCGTCGATCCAGATGTGCACTATCTCTCCCCGACTAACTCTAGCCGAAGCCGGGCGTGCGGCTATGTTTGCACGCAAGAGCCACAGCCCGCTCCGTCCTTGACTTCCCCCACCCCCGCCCCCACCCTCGTTGGATGGACGTCACCACCCCCACCTTCGAAGCCGAAGTCCTCGAAGCCTCCAAGTCCCTCCCAGTCGTCGTCGACTTCTGGGCCCCCTGGTGCGGGCCCTGCCGCTCGCTGACGCCGATCCTCGAGAAAGTCGCGCGCGACTACGCCGGCCGCGTGAAGCTGGTGAAGATCAACTCGGACGAGAACCAGGAGCTCTCGCAGGCCTTCTCCATCCGCTCGATCCCCAACGTGATTGCCTTCAAGGACGGCAAGGCGGTGTCGCAGTTCATGGGCGCGATCCCGGAGGGCCAGGTGCGCGCGTTCTTCGACAAGCTCCTGCCCAGCGCCTCCGAGCTGGCGCTAGCCAGAGCGGAAGCGCTCTTCGGGGAAGAAAAGCTCGACGAGGCGGAAGTAGAACTCGAGAAGGTGAAGCCCGACCCGGACTGGGACGCGAGGATCGAGGCCGTGAGGCAGGGCATCGCCTACGCGACGGCGGGAAAGACCGGGCCGGGCGAAGCCGAGCTAAAGGCGAAGCTCGCCGCCAACCCCGCGGACTACGACTCCCGGGCCGCGCTCGCCGCGCTCTACGCGGGAAATCGAAACTACCGCGAGGCGATGGACGAGCTGCTGGAGATCGTGCGCCGCGCGAAGGACTGGAAGGAAGGCGAGGCGAAGAGGCAGATCCTTAACCTGTTCAACCTCGCCGGCGAGCCGGAGCTGGTGAGCGAGTACCGAAAGAAATTGGCGAGCGCGCTTTACTGAGAGCCTGCCTAACCGCCTGCCCATGCTAGGATTTTCGCATGCAGCGCAATGAAACCCGGGTTTGCGATTTCGGCTGACGGGCGCGCGAGTTCGATCTACCGGGCGTCGACAGCAAGCGCCATACGCTGGCCTCGACGCGCGGACCGCAGGGCGCGCTGGTGATGTTCATCTGCAACCATTGCCCTTACGTCAAGGCGGTGCTCGAGCGGATGGTGCGCGACTGCGCCGAGCTCGCGCCG
>JANNTQ010000072.1:0-9119 GCA_031394435.1 Betaproteobacteria bacterium | reverse complement strand
GCGAAGCCCTATGCCGAGTGGATCGAGCGCATCCGCGTCAAGCTCGACGAGGTCGAGTCCGAGAAAACGACGCCGCTCAAGTCGCCGGTGGCGCTGCTCGACCGGCAGCAGGCCTTCGCTTACACGCAGGAAGACCTCAAGTTCCAGCTGCTGCCCATGGCGCAGGCGGGCGAGGAGCTTGTCGGCTCGATGGGCAACGACGCTTCGCTGGCGGTGCTTTCGACAAAGCACAAGACGCTGTACCACTATTTTCAGCAGCTTTTCGCGCAAGTGACGAACCCTGCGATCGATCCGATCCGCGAGGAACTGGTGACTTCGCTCGTCAGCTTCATCGGGCCGAAGCCGAACCTGCTTGGTATCGACGAAATGAACCCGCCGCTGCGTCTGGAAATGAGCCAGCCGGTGCTCGACTTCTACGAGATGGAAAAGATCCGCTACATCGAGCGCTACACGGGCGGCAAGTTTCGCTCGCTCGAGCTCGACATCACCTATCCGGTGGCCTGGGGCAAGGAGGCGATCGAGGCGCGGCTCGCTTCGCTCTGCGCACAGGCCGAGGACGCCGTGCGCTCGGGCTATTCCATCGTTATCGTGTCCGATCGCCTGGTGGACCGCGAGCGGGTGGCAATCCCGGCGCTGCTCGCGCTCTCCGCGATCCACCAGCACCTGGTGAACAGGGGACTGCGCACCAGCACCGGGCTGGTGGTGGAAACGGGGTCGGCGCGCGAAGTGCACCACTTTGCGCTGCTGGGCGGCTACGGGGCGGAAGCCGTGCATCCTTACCTCGCGCTCGAAACGCTGCTGGCGACGAGCCCGGCGGATCACGCGGCGGGCTCCATGGCGATCAAGAACTATGTCAAGGCGGTCGGCAAGGGCTTGAAGAAGGTAATGTCCAAGATGGGCATCTCCACTTACATGTCCTACACCGGCGCGCAGATCTTCGAGGCGGTGGGGCTGACGCGCTCGCTCATCGACAAGTACTTCACCGGCACCGCCTCCGCGATCGAGGGCATCGGCGTGCTCGAGGTGGCGGAAGAGGCGATCCGCGCCCACCAGGCCGCTTTCGGCGAGAAGGACCCGGTGCTGCAATCGATGCTCGATGCCGGCGGCGAATACGCCTGGCGCGTGCGCGGCGAGGAGCACACCTGGACGCCGGAAACGATCGCCAGACTGCAGCATTCGGCGCGGCAGAACTCCTACTCGACCTACAAGGAATACGCGGCGCTGATCAATGACCAGTCGCAGCGCCACTTGACGTTGCGTGGCTTGTTCGAGTTCAGATTCGGTGAGCGCAAGCCGGTGCCGATCGAGGAAGTCGAGCCTGCCGCCGAGATCGTCAAGCGCTTCTCGACCGGCGCCATGTCGCTCGGCTCGATTTCGACCGAGGCGCACACGGTGCTCGCGATCGCGATGAACCGCCTCGG
The DNA here is from genome assembly GCA_031394435.1 of Betaproteobacteria bacterium. Classification (GTDB taxonomy): domain Bacteria; phylum Pseudomonadota; class Gammaproteobacteria; order Burkholderiales; family SG8-39; genus JAABQT01. The sequence continues at coordinate 7,698 of JANNTQ010000072.1, read as the reverse complement.
CGGCAAGTCGAACACGGGCGAAGGCGGCGAGGATCCCAGGCGTTATGCGCCCGTGCAAGCGGGCGAGAGCCTGATGTCGCGGCTAGGCCGCGAGCGCGTCGAGGTGGATATCCCGCTTAAGGCCGGCGATTCGCTCAAGTCGAAGATCAAGCAGGTCGCCTCTGGCCGCTTCGGCGTCACCGCCGAGTACCTGGCGTCGGCCGAGATGATGCAGATCAAGATCGCGCAGGGCGCCAAGCCCGGCGAGGGCGGGCAACTGCCCGGCCGCAAGGTCTCGGAGTACATCGCGGAGCTGCGCTACGCCACGCCCGGCGTGGAGCTGATCTCGCCGCCGCCGCACCACGACATCTATTCCATCGAGGACATCGCGCAACTGATTCACGATCTCAAGAACGCCAACCCCGAGGCATGGGTGAGCGTCAAGCTGGTCTCGGAAGTCGGCGTCGGCACGATCGCGGCGGGCGTCTCGAAGGCCAAGTCCGACCACGTCACGATCGCCGGCCACGACGGCGGCACCGGCGCCTCGCCCTGGTCATCGATCATGCACGCGGGAACGCCCTGGGAACTCGGGCTCGCGGAGACGCAGCAGACGCTGGTGCTCAATCGCCTGCGTGGCCGCATTGCGGTGCAAGTGGACGGGCAGATGAAGACCGGGCGCGACGTGGTGATCGGCGCCATCCTTGGCGCCGACGAGTTCGGCTTTGCCACCGCGCCTCTGGTGGTCGAGGGCTGCATCATGATGCGCAAGTGCCACCTCAATACCTGCCCGGTTGGCGTGGCAACGCAGGATCCGGAGCTGAGAAAGAAATTCGAGGGCAAACCTGAACACGTGGTGAATTTCTTCTTTTTCGTCGCCGAAGAGGCGCGCGAACTGATGGCAAAGCTCGGCGTACGCAAGTTCGCAGACCTCATCGGCCGCGCCGATCTGCTCGACACGCGAAGGGGAATCGAGCACTGGAAGGCGAAAGGGCTCGATTTCTCGAAAGTCTTCCACATGCCGCAGATGCCGCCCGAGGTGGCGCGCTTCCATTGCGAGGCGCAGAACCACGGCCTGGAGAAGGCGCTCGACCAGCGCTTGATCGAGCTGGCCCGGCCCGCGCTGGAGCGCGGCGAGAAAGTGCTGATCGAGATGCCGATCCGCAATATCAACCGCACCGTGGGCACCATGCTCTCGGGCCGGATCGCCAGGCGCTATGGCCACCAGGGACTGCCCGAGGACTCGATCCACGTGCGTCTGGCCGGCTCCGCCGGGCAAAGCTTTGGCGCGTTCCTGGCGCGCGGCGTGTGGCTCGATCTCATCGGCGACACCAACGACTACTGCGGCAAGGGGCTCTCCGGCGGGCGAATTTCCGTGCAACCCTCGCCCAAGTTCCGCGGCGAGCCGGCCGAGAACATCATCACCGGCAACGTCGTGCTGTACGGCGCGATCGAGGGCGAGGCGTATTTCCGCGGCGTCGCCGGCGAGCGCTTCGCGGTGCGCAATTCGGGTGCGCTGGCAGTGGTCGAAGGCGTGGGTGATCACGCCTGCGAATACATGACCGGCGGCAGCGTGGTGGTGCTGGGCACGACCGGGCGCAATTTTGCCGCCGGAATGTCGGGCGGCATCGCCTACGTGCTCGACGAGGACGGCAGCTTTGCCAGGCGCTGCAATACGTCGATGGTGGCGCTCGAGCCGCTTGCGCCGGAGCACGAGCAGGAGGCGAAGCTGGCGCGCGAGCTGTGGCACAAGGGTGTGGCCGACGAGGCGCTGGTAAAGCGCCTCATCGAGCGCCACGCCCACTACACGGGAAGCGCGCGCGCGAAGCGCATCCTGGAGCTCTGGAGCGAGGTGCGGCCCAAGTTCGTCAAAGTGTTCCCGCATGAGTACCGGCGCGCTCTGGGCGAGCTCGCCGCCAAGCAGCGTCGCCTCGCAGCCTAGCGCCGATGGGCAAGATCACCGGCTTCATGGAATACGAGCGCCTGGAGGAGCCGCACGAGGCGCCGCAGGCGCGCAAGCAGCACTACCGCGAGATCTACCTGCGTCTGCCCGACGAGGATGCGAAGATCCAGGGCGCGCGCTGCATGGACTGCGGCATTCCGTTCTGCATGTCGGGCTGCCCGGTCAACAACATCATTCCGGACTGGAACGACCTGGTCTATCGCGGCGACTGGAAGGGTGCGATCGAGACGCTGCACTCGACCAACAACTTCCCCGAGTTCACCGGACGCATTTGCCCCGCGCCTTGCGAGGAAGCCTGCGTGCTGCGCATCAACCAGGACCCGGTCGGCATCAAGTCGGTCGAACACGCGATCATCGACAAGGCTTGGCAGGAGGGCTGGGTGAAACCGCAGCCCGCGCAGCACGCGAGCGGAAAGAAAGTCGCGGTCGTGGGCTCGGGTCCGGCAGGACTTGCCTGCGCGCAGCAGCTGGCGCGCGCCGGGCATGGGGTCACGCTGTACGAGAAGAGCGACCGCATCGGCGGCCTGCTGCGTTACGGCATCCCCGATTTCAAGCTCGCCAAGAGCGTGATCGACCGCCGCCTTGAACAGATGCGAGCAGAAGGCGTCGAGTTTCGCACCAGTGTGTGCATCGGCAAGGAGCCGCCGGGCAGGGGTGTGCCCAACGACGCCACCGAGATGCTCGCCCCGGGGAGACTGCTCGCCGAATTCGACGCGGTGGTGCTCTGCGGGGGTGCCGAGCAGTCGCGCGATCTGCCGATTCCAGGGCGCGAGCTCGACGGCATTCACTTCGCCATGGAGTTCCTGCCGCTGCAGAACAAGCGCGTCGCCGGCGACAAGAACGTGCGCAACCTGTGGGCGAGCGGCAAGCGCGTGGTCATCATCGGCGGCGGCGATACCGGCTCCGACTGCGTGGGCACTGCCAACCGCCACGGCGCCGCATCGGTGACCAATTTCGAGCTGCTGCCAATGCCGCCGGACGTCGAAAGCAACCCGGTGTGGCCGTACTGGCCGACCCGGTTGCGTACCTCCTCCTCGCACGAGGAAGGCGTCGAGCGTGACTGGTCGGTGGCGAGCAAGCGCTTCGTCGGCGAGAACGGCAAGGTCAAGGCGCTCGAAGCGGTGCGCCTGGAGTGGCGGGACGGCAAGCCGCTCGAGGTGCCTGGCTCAGGGTTCACGATCCCGGCCGACCTCGTGCTCCTCGCGATGGGCTTCGTCTCGCCGGTGCAGTCGCTGCTCGCGGAGTTCGGTGTGCAGAAGGACGCGCGTGGCAATGCCAGGGCCAGCGCCGACGGCGCGGGCTGCTACGCCACCAGCGCGGCCAAGGTTTTCGCCGCGGGCGACATGCGCCGCGGCCAGTCGCTGGTGGTGTGGGCGATCCGCGAGGGGCGCCAGGCCGCGCGCGCGGTGGACGAGTTCCTGACGGGAGCTTCCGAGTTGCCGCGCTAGGCGCCAACCGCCCGATGCGGCGGTTTTGCATGGTTTTTCAATGAGTTCGCCAGAATCCGAATGCTAGAATCCGGCGCCATGAGCCTCGCCGTGATCGTGCTCGCCGCTGGGCAGGGTAAGCGCATGCACTCGGCGCTGCCAAAGGTGCTGCACCAGCTCGCGGGGCGTCCGCTGCTCGCTCATGTGCTCGACGCGGCGCACACACTCAAACCAACACAGATCCTGGTGGTGCATGGCCATCGCGGCGCCGCAGTGCGCGCCGCATTCAAAGGCGCGCGCGTCGAATGGGTGGAGCAGGCAAAGCAGCTCGGCACCGGCCACGCGCTGGCGCAGGCGCTGCCGAAAGTGGCGCGCGGCGCACGGGTCCTGGTGCTGAACGGCGACGTGCCGCTGGTGCGTACCGCGACCCTCGAGCGTCTGGTCGCGGCTGCGAACAGCGGGCTCGCCATCTGCACGTCGGATCTCACCGATCCAGCGGGGTACGGCCGCGTGCTGCGCGACGCGCGCAAGCGCGTGCGCCGGGTCGTCGAACAGAACGAAGCGAGCGCGAGGGAACTGCGCATCGGCGAGTGGTACGCCGGCTTCCTGGCAGCGCCGGCGGAACGCCTGTCGGCGTGGCTGGCGAAAGTGAAGCCCGTGAATTCCCAGAAGGAGTACTACCTGACCGACGTGATCGGCTTGGCGGCGAAGGCCGGCGTCAAGGTCTCCACGGTCAAAGCGCAAGATCCCTGGGAAGTGGCGGGCGTCAATTCGCGCCATGAGCTGGCGCTGCTCGAGCGCGCCTGCCAGAACGCGCAGGCGAGGAGGCTGCTGGAGGCGGGCGTGGCGCTGGCCGATCTCTGGCGGGTGGACGTGCGCGGCAAGCTGTCGTGCGGCCGGGACGTGTCGATCGACGTGAACTGCGTGTTCGAGGGCGAAGTGAAGCTGGGCGACCGCGTGCGCATCGGGCCGAATTGCCTGTTGCGTAACGTCACCGTGGAAGCGGACACCGAGATCCTCGGGTACTCGTTCCTCGAATCGGCGACCATCGGCAAGCGCTGCCGGATTGGACCGTTTTCCCGCATGCGGCCCGATGTCACGCTGGGCGATGAAGTGCACATCGGCAATTTCGTCGAGGTGAAGGCCAGCCGCATCGGCGCCGGCTCCAAGGCCAACCATCTGGCCTATATCGGCGATGCCGAGGTCGGCGCGCGGGTCAACATCGGCGCCGGCACCATCACCTGCAACTACGATGGTGCAGCCAAGCACCGCACCTTGATCGAGGACGACAGCTTCATCGGCTCGGATACCACCTTGGTCGCGCCGGTGACGATCGCGAAGGGCTCCTACATCGGTGCCGGTTCCACCATCAGCCGGAGCACGCCGGCCGGCCAGCTGACTCTGTCGCGCGCCAAGCAGGTGTCCGTGCCGGGCTGGAAGCCGCCAAGGAAGACCTAGCCCATGTGCGGCATCGTCGGTGCGGCGGCGCGGCGCAACATCGTGCCGGTACTGATCGAAGGACTCAGGCGCCTCGAATACCGGGGCTACGATTCCTGCGGTGTCGCCACGGTAAGTGACGGCAAGCTGTCGCGCGTGCGCAGCGTGGCGCGCGTTGCCGACCTGGCCGGGCAGGTGGCGAAACAGAGTCTGGCCGCAGAAACCGCGATCGCGCATACGCGCTGGGCCACGCATGGCGCGCCGGTGACCAGGAACGCCCACCCGATGGTGTCGCGCGACGAAATCGCGCTGGTGCACAACGGCATCATCGAGAACTACGAAGAGCTGCGCAGCGAGCTGAAGGCGAAGGGCTATGCCTTTGACAGCCAGACGGACACCGAGGTCGTCGCACACCTGGTGCATAGCCACTACGCCGGCGACCTGTTCCTGGCGGTGCGCCGCGCGGTGAAGCGGCTTGCCGGCGCCTACGCCATCGCCGTAGTGGCGAAGAGCCAGCCGCATCGCGTCGTCGGCGCGCGCGCCGGCAGCCCGCTGGTGGTCGGGGTCGGCACAAAGGAAATGTTCCTTGCTTCCGATGCGCTGGCGCTCGCCGGCACCACCGATCGCATCGCCTACCTGGAAGAAGGCGATGTGGCGGAAATCGACCTGGCAGGCTTCCGCGTGAGGGATGCCGCCGACAGGGAGGCGAGGCGCGAAGTGCGCGTGGTGAAAGCCGGCAGCGCGACGGTCGAGTTGGGGCCCTACCGTCACTACATGCAAAAGGAGATCTTCGAGCAGCCCAGCGCCGTCGCCGCCACTCTCGAAGGCATCGAATCAGTGACCCCGGCGCTGTTCGGCAAGGACGCGGCGCTCACGCTGCAAGGCGCAAAGAGGGTGTTGATTCTCGCCTGCGGCACCAGCTACTACTCGGGACTTACGGCCAAGTACTGGATCGAATCGCTCTCGCGGCTGCCCACGCAGGTCGAGATCGCAAGCGAATACCGCTACCGCGACAGCGTGCCCGATCCGGCCGCGCTGGTGGTGGTGGTGTCGCAGTCGGGCGAGACCGCCGACACGCTCGCCGCGCTGCGCCATGCGCGCAAGCTGGGCCAGAAGCGCACGCTCGCGATCTGCAACGTCGCCACCAGCGCCATGGTGCGCGAGACGCGGTTGAAGTTCCTGACGCACGCCGGTGTCGAGATCGGCGTTGCCTCGACCAAGGCATTCACCACGCAGCTTACCGCGCTGTTCCTGCTCGCGCTGGTGCTTGCCAAGCTGCGCCGGCGCCTGCCGGCGCGCGCCGAGGCCGCGCACCTCATGCGCCTGCGCCACCTGCCCAAGGCGCTCGCCGCGGCGCTGGCCCTCGAACCTCAGGTCATCGCCTGGGCGGAGCGCTTCAAGAACAAGGAGCACGCGTTGTTCCTTGGCCGCGGGCTGCACTACCCGATCGCGCTCGAAGGCGCGCTGAAGCTCAAGGAGATCTCCTACATCCACGCCGAGGCGTATCCGGCGGGCGAGCTCAAGCACGGGCCGCTCGCGCTGGTGACCGAGGAAATGCCGGTGGTGACCGTGGCGCCGAACGACGCGCTGCTGGAAAAGGTGAAGTCCAACATGCAGGAAGTGCGCGCGCGCGGCGGCGAACTGTATGTGCTGGCCGACGCCGACACGCGCATCGCCGCACAGGAGGGGATGCACGTCATCCGCCTGCCCGAACACTACGGGTTGTTGTCGCCGATCCTGCACGTGGTGCCGCTGCAGCTGCTGGCGTATCACACCGCGCTGGCGCGCGGCAGCGACGTGGACAAACCGCGCAATCTCGCAAAATCCGTCACGGTAGAGTAAACCGGTGAGCCGCTACGATGCGGTGGTCGTCGGCGCAGGGCACAACGGCCTCACCTGCGCCTGCTACCTCGCGCGCGGCGGGCTGAAGGTCAAGGTGCTCGAGCGGCGGCCGCGCGTCGGCGGCGCTGCGGTCACCGAAGAGTTCCACCCCGGTTTCCGCAATTCGGTCGCCGCCTATACGGTCAGCCTGCTGCAGGCCAAGGTGATCCGCGAACTGGGGCTCGGCGGGCACGGGCTGCGCATCGTAGAGCGACCGCTCGCCAATTTCCTGCCTCTCGCGAGCGGCTACTTGAAAGTCGGCGGCGGGCTCGAGGCAACGCAGCGCGAGTTCGCGAAATTCTCCGTCCGCGATGCCGAACGCCTGCCCGCGTACTGGGCGAAGCTCGGGCGCGTGGCGGATGTGCTGCGCGCAACGGTTCTCGAAACGCCGCCGAATGTCGGCGGCGGCGTGCGCGATGCGCTGGCGGCGTTCCACGCCGGGCGCAGGCTGAAGGGCCTCGACATGGAGGCGCGCCGCGACCTGCTCGGCCTGTTCACGCGCAGCGCGGCCGACTGGCTGGAGGATTGCTTCGAGTCTGATCCCGTCAAGGCGGCATTCGGCTTCGACGCGGTGGTCGGCAACTATGCAAGCCCTAACCACCCGGGCACGGCCTACGTGCTGCTGCACCATTGCTTTGGCGAAGTAAACGGCAAGCGCGGCCTCTGGGGCCATGCCATCGGCGGCATGGGGGCGATCAGCGAAGCGCTTGCCGCGGAAGCGCGGCGCCTCGGCGTGGAGATCCAGTGCGACGCGGCGGTGGCGCAGGTGCGGCCCGGCTCGGTGCTGCTCGCCGATGGCACCGAAGTCGCCGGGCGCGCGATCGTGGCCAACGTCAACCCGAAACTCCTGTTCCTGAAAATGCTCGATGCGTCGCTGCTCGAGCCCGACTTCCGCGAGCGCATGCAGCGCTACAAGTGCGGCTCGGCATCCTTTCGCATGAATGTCGCCCTGTCCGCGCTGCCGCGTTTCACCTGCCTGCCGGAGGCTGGTCCCCACCATGGGTCGGGGATCAT
>JANNTQ010000059.1:0-26336 GCA_031394435.1 Betaproteobacteria bacterium | reverse complement strand
TCGGCGGCGGGCGAGGCGCAGGCGCTCGCGCTCGCCGCGGCCCTGGCCGGCGAGCGCTTCGCCGCGCTCTACGCCAGTGACCTGACGCGCGTGCGCCAGACCGCGGCGCCAGCGGCGCGTGCGCTCGGCCTGGAGGTGCGGCTGGAGGCCGGCTTGCGCGAGCGCCACTATGGCAAGTTCGAGACGCTGACCTATGCCGAAGCGCGCGAGCTGCACTCGGCGGATTACGCGCGCTTCAAGGCGAGGGAGCCGGGTTACGACTTTGGCAGCGGCGAGAGCCTGCTCGCGTTCAATGCGCGCGCCCTCGCCTGCGTCGGCGGCATCGCACGGCGCCATGCAGGTGAGATAGTGCTGGTGTTCACGCACGGCGGCGTGCTGGAGATGGTGCACCGGCATGCGCTTGGCACCGCTTTGTCCTCGCCGCGCGACTTCGAGATCCCGAACGCGGTGATCAACTGGGTCGAGGTCGGGGCCAAGGGGTGGCGAGTGCTGGCCTGGGCCGAGCGCAGCCACCTCGTCGCGGCGCTCGACGACCTGCGGGAGTAGCTACCTCCTGAATGCTGCTGCGCCGATAACGTCCTTGTTGGCGACAGAATCGTTGATGTGATAGCCCAACCCGGCTCGCTCGGCGCTTGTGCCGGCAAAAAATCCGTTCACAAGCGCGGTGCAACCACTCGTGCAGGCGCCTCCCGTCCCGGTTACTTGGGGGCCAGAAAAGAATCCCGAGAATGTGCTGCCAGATATCGGAGCGCTGGCCACAGCGCTGGGCGGAGCGCTGGCGCCGATTGTATAGCCCCTGGGACCCGTGGGATCTGGCATGACGACGCTCAGGTTCATCGCGACAGTCGGGCTGCGTACATCAAAGTTCACGCTGAGGCTGCCGCTGAACGTACCGGGTGCGGTACTGCCGTCGACATAGGTCGGCCGCGTCGCGCCAAGCATCGTATAGGTTGCAGTACCGATTTGGGGCATGGTTGCGGTCGGTATGCCGACGACGTAGTGCAAACCCTGATTGGCGTTGTAATTCACGTTGACCATGCACCCGTCGCCGCAGCTGTCGACAGTGGCCGGACCGATCCAGCGTCCCCAGGCAAGGATGCCGTCGGTGCCGAAATCGGCATGCGTACCGCCCGCGTCGAGCATGTAGGGGTTGTTGGTAAACGAAAGAATTTGGACGTCAGTCATCCGGCCCGCCGCATCGAAGGTGGCCGGGACGTTGTTGCCGAATGCCATTGCTGGAATACTGGGGTCGCCGAAGACCAAGGTCGCCGCATATCCGCTTCCACTCAGCAGCACCGCTGTTGTCGGCGGTGTGATCACCGGTTCGCCGGTGGACGTCGTCTGTTCCCCCTGCACATATCCCTGCTGATCGGTCGGCGGTGTCGGTCCCGCGGTGGGCGCGACGGAGGTTTCCTGTGGCGGCTGCTTGGGATCGGCGGGCGCCACGCCCGACACTCCCGCCGGAATGTCGATCGACCCGGACGGATTGGCCAGGAACCATATGCCGCTGGTGCCCTGCACAAGCGTCGAACCATCGGGCAAGACCTGGATCAGTCCACCCGTGCCGCGAATGCCGACTGTCGCCGTTGGGGTGGTGACGAGGTATTTGTTGCGGTTGATCCGGCCGATGGCGCCGGTGACGGTGCGCATCGCCCCCTTCACCAACGAGTAGAACGCACTCTCCGAGCCATCGGTCTTGCCTTCGAAGCGATAGTCCTTGATGCCGAATTCGGTATTGGGCTGCAGCGAGATGAAAGCGCCGTCGGTCATGCGCACCTGCACGCGGCCCTCATTGGTGCGAACCGTCTGCCCGCTGTCCAGTTGGGCACCGCGGCGAAGCGTACGCTGCACGCCGTCCGTGCCGGCAACGGTGACGTCGCCCACCGCGAATTCGACGCGGCCCGCGGCGGCGCCCGCCTGGCCGGCGAAGGCCGCTGAAATCAGGGCGAGCAGCAGCCCGGTGCGGTTCAGTCGAAATGCTGCGGAACGTGCCATGGCGACCTCCTAGAAATTGAAGCGCAGCGACATGCTGTAGACAGTGCGGTCGTAATCGTTGAGCGCGACGTTGGACTGGTTGTCCGTGTGGGTGACTTGCGCGAGCACCGTGGTGCCCGGCCGCCACAGGTAGCTCAGGCCGAGGTTGGCGTCGGTCTGCTGGTCCTCGCGGGTGACCAGGAACAGGGGCTCGATGCCGCCGTACGTGCGCTGCTCGTAAGACACTGAACCGAATAGCGACCAACCGCCGCCCAGGCGCAGTTGCCCGCCCAATCGCACGCCCACCGGCTGATGGCCCAGCCAGGGCACGGTTGCGTCGACAACCTTCTCCTCGCCGCCGTACAGACTGGCGAAGATCGCCGGCGAGAATTCCCCGCTGAACGCCTGGGCGTAGGCCACGCCAATGATGCTGCGGTTGGCATCGCGCACCGGCTGCGTCGCGTAGCGCAGCTGCGCATACTGGCCGAACAGGCTCGCCTGCGTGCGCTCGTCGAAGCTGTGCTGCCACTGCGCCACGCCCCCCAAGGTCTCGCGGTACTTCGCGTCGTCCAGACCGAAGTACTGCGCCTGGGCGCCCAGCGTGAAGGCGTTGAGCCCGCTCGCATAGCGCAAGCCGAGATTGCCGTCCAGGCTGGTGGTATCAAAGGGCGTTGCATCGGTGTTGCGGCGCACCGCCGCCGCAACGCCGCCGACCACCGACCAGGGCTGGTTGAGCCTGCGCGTGAAGTTCACGCCGCCGGCGAAATTGAAGAACTGGTCGCCGCGCTGCGTCAGGGACGGCGTGAGCGTGAATGCCGCTCCGCCGAACGCCGGGATCGCAATCGTGGAGCTGCCGATCGCGCTATTGACGTTGGTGTCGTAGCCCAGGCTGAGTTCAGCGTAGCCGTCGATGCGCGTGGTCTCCGCCGCCGCGATGGCCGAGAGGAAGCGCTCCACCGTCGCCTTGGCCGCCTCCGGGATCGGACGCGCGCGCACCGCCTGGAATTCGCGTCGCGCGGCCTCGCGCTCGCCCGTCGCGAAATAGGCGCGCGCGATTTCCGCGCGTGCGAGATGGTTGTCCGGCTGCAGCGCCAGCACGCGCTCCAGCGCGAACACCGCGCGCTGCGGATCACCGGCGTCGAGCGCGGCGATGCCGAGCAGGTAGTCGAATTCGGCATCGCCGGCGCGCTGCGATTCCAGCGGCAGCAGCAACTCGTAGGCGGCCTTGGCATCGCCGCGCTTGAGCAGCGCCGCGGCGCGGTCGGTCAGCGCATCGCCCAGCGCGAGCACAGGCAGTGCAGCGAGAACCAGAGCTAGCGTTGCCCGCATGAAAGCGTTGGCCAACTGCATAGTGCAAATCCCCGCAGTGAACACTGCGGGCCAGTCTAGCACCGCCGCAACGTGTGCTGCACCGGTCCGCCGGCGCACGCGCCTGTGGCACGATAGCGCCATGACAATTTCTTTCGAATTCCTGATGAATCTCGCCGCCGACGTGGGCGAGCTGATGACCATGGGCGGCGGCCCGCTCGGCGAGCGCCGCGTGGTCGCCATCACCGGCGGCACCTTCGAAGGACCGCAGCTGAAGGGCACGATCGTGCCGGGCGGCGCCGACTGGCAGATCGTGCGCGCCGACGGCGTGCTCGACATCGACGCGCGTTATGCACTGCGCACGAACCAGGGCGCGTTGATTCGCGTGGTGAGCCAGGGTTACCGCCATGGCCCGCCGGAGGTGCTGGCGGCGCTCGGCCGCGGCGAAGACGTGCCGCCGCAGAAATATTACTTCCGCACTGTGATGCGCTTCGAGACTGGCGCCGCCGACTTGCAGTGGCTCAACCGTACGATCGCAGTGGCCAGCGCGCAGCGCAAGGCGCGCCGGGTATTGCTGTCCGCATATCAGCTTCTCTAACGCGGGCTGCTCTAGGCCGGCGCCAGCGGCGCCTCGTCCATCAGCGCGATCTGCTCGCGCATCTCGAGGATCCGGTCCTGCCAGTAGCGCTGGGTGTTGAACCAGGGAAAGGCGGCGGGAAAGGCCGGGTCGTCCCAGCGCCGGGCGATCCACGCCGAGTAGTGGATCAGGCGCAGCGTGCGCAACGCCTCGACCAGGTGCAGCTCGCGCGGATCGAACTCGCGGAACTGCTCGTAGCCGCCGAGCACGTCGCCCAGCTGCCGCGTCATCTCCTCCCGCCCGCCCGAGAGCAGCATCCACAGATCCTGCACCGCGGGGCCGGTGCGCGCGTCGTCGAAGTCCACGAAGTGCGGACCTTGGTCGGTCCACAACACGTTGCCGGCATGGCAATCGCCGTGCAACCGGATGCCGCGCAGCGCACCGGCGCGCTCCTGGCATTGCGCCACTCCTTGCAGCGCCAGGTCCACTGCGCTGGTCCACGCCTCAAGCAGGTCGGGCGGCAGGAAACCGTGCTGCAGCAGCCAGTCGCGCGGCTCGCGGCCGAAGCTCAGCGCATCCAGCGCCGGGCGCTGCGCAAATGCCCGCGCCGCGCCGACGGCGTGGATGCGCCCGATGAAGCGCCCGATCCATAGCAGCGTGTCGCGCCGATCCAGTTCCGGCGCGCGGCCGCCGCGGCGCGGGAACACCGTGAAACGAAACCCGGCGTGCTCGGCGAGCGTCCTGCCCGCGAGCACGAGCGGTGCCACGGCCGGAATTTCGTGCTCGTCGAGTTCTTGCACGAACGCGTGCTCCTCCAGGATCTGCGCGTCGCTCCAGCGACCGGGGCGGTAGAACTTCACCACAACCGAACTGGCGTCTTCCAGCCAGACCTGGTAGACGCGATTCTCGTAGCTGTTCAGCGCGAGCAGCCGCCCGTCGCCGCGCAGGCCCGCGCCTTCGAGCGCATCGAGCACGGTTTCCGGGGTGAGCCCGGCGTAGGGCGCAGTGGCGATCATGCGATCGGCTAGACTATCACCGCACATGAAAGGCGCCGCCGCAAACATCGTGGAAGTCAGCGACCTGCACTTCGCGTACGGCGCGAACAAGGTATTCCGCGGGCTGTCGCTCGCGGTGCCGCGCGGCAAGCTGGTGGCGATCCTCGGCACCAGCGGTTGCGGAAAATCCACACTGCTCAAGCTGATCGGCGGGCAACTGCGCCCGTCGCGCGGCGCGGTGCGCGTGGACGGTGAGGTGGTGCACGAACTCGACACCGCGGGGCTGTACGCCATGCGGCGCAAAATGGGCATGATGTTCCAGACCAGCGGCCTGTTCACCGACCTCTCGGTGTACGAGAACGTCGCGTTCCCGATCCGCGAGCACACCACGCTGCCCGAGGAGCTGGTGAGGAGCCTGGTGCTCATGAAGCTGCACGCGGTCGGCCTGCGCGGCGCGCACGCGCTACGCGTCGGCGACTTGTCGGGCGGCATGACGCGGCGCGTGGGGCTCGCTCGCGCCATCGCCCTGGACCCGATGCTGACAATGTACGACGAGCCCATCGCCGGGCTCGACCCCCTCACCCACAACGTGGTGGCCGGCCTGGTGCGCCAGCTGAACGACGCGCTCGGCGCCACCTCCATCGTGGTCACCTACGACGTGAGCGAGTCGCTGAAGATCGTGGACCTGCTCTACGTGATCTCGGACGGCGTGGTGATCGGGCAGGGCACGCCCGAGGAGCTGCTCGCCTCGCAGGATCCGCGCATCCACCAGTTCCTGCACATGCAACCCGACGGGCCGGTCAAGTTCCACTACCCGGCGGGGGCGCTGCGGGCCGACCTGCGGCTGGAATGACCCGGGCCGACGGCCCGGGCTACGCCTTTGTGTCCTTGGCGATGAACTTCAGCGCCACGCCGTTGTTGCAGTAGCGCAGGCCGGTGGGCTGCGGGCCGTCCTTGAACAGGTGCCCGTGGTGGCCGTCGCAGCGCTTGCAGCGGTACTCGGTGCGCGGGTAGATCAGGTAGTAGTCCGTCTTCTCGGTAAACACCCCCGGAATGGTGGTGAAGAAGCTCGGCCAGCCCGTGCCGCTGTCGAATTTCATCGCCGAGGTGAACAACGGCAGGTCGCAGCCAGCGCACACGAACACGCCGGCGCGCTTTTCGCGGTCCAGGGAGCTGGTGCCGGCGAGCTCGGTACCGTCCTCGCGCAGCACCTTGTAGGCGGCGGGCGGCAGGCGCTTGCGCCACTCGTCCTTGGACAGCTTGACCGCTTCGCCGGCCGAGGGCGTCGCCAGCCCGGCGGCCAGGAACGCCTTCCAGTTCTGCTGCAGTTCTTCGACCATCGCCATTCCTTTCTTCTGCGCATGCGCGAGCCAGGACGCGCCCGCCAGCGGGGCGGCCAACAGTGCCTTGAGTAGTCCGCGTCGATCCATGGTGCCTCCTTGTGCAGTTTAGTCGAAAGCCAGGCGCTTTCCTGACAAACGAAAACGGCCAGCTTGCGCCGGCCGTTGGATCGCTTGCGGGCCTGCGGGTTCTAGTAGTCGGCGTGGTTGGCGATGACCGCACCCAGCACGGCGCCCAGGATCAGGCCGCCGAGCACGTCGTGCGAGCTGTGCTGGCGGTAGACGACCACCGGTCGCTGCACCACCACCGGGCGCTGCGCGTAGTAGTAGCGTGGGCCGCGGTCGTGGCCGTAGAACGCGCGATGCTGGAAGTGGCCGCCGCGGAATTCATGGCGCTCGCCCCAATAATTGTGTCGGTCGCCCCGGTAGCCGTCGGCAAAGGCGGGCGCAGCGGCAAGGAGCGCGGACCCCGCGAGGGCGACGAGCGTGACTTTTTTCAGAAGCATGGCTGACTCCTTTGGTGGTTGGGTGCGGCAATCGCAATAACGCCGGTGCGCAGCCATGGTTGTCCGGCAGGCGGGTTGCGAGTGTTACCGAGTGTTACCCCGGTAACGGAGCGCAAACTACTTCCTGCGCTTGGGCGGGCTGCGGTACTGATGCAATGCGCCCGCCTTGCGCTCGAATGGATCCCGGCGCGCCACCGCTTTCAGGTGGTGGCCGTTGATCAGGGGGAAGTGGCGCAGCGTGTCGAGCGTCTCGGGGACCTGCCACGCGTTCTTCTCCCCGCTCGACCAGAGCTTCGGGTCGGCGCGGCGCAGGTCGAAGGGCCGCGAAAACTCGCGCAAGGTCTTGTGGTCGCGGCGGTTGCAGTACTCGTGAAAGTAGGACATCGCCAGCTCGCGCACCGTGCGGTAGACCGGGTCGCGCCAGCGCAGGCCGATGCCGTTGGTCTTGGAAATGGCGCCCCAGCGGCCGCGCCGGCGGAACAGCGCCACCACATGATCGAAATCGCGCACCGCGCGCATGTCGAGCAGCAGCGGCGGCTCGCCGTGCACCCACAACGCCGCGGCGGCCAGCATCGCGCCCTCGATGCAGTGCGCGCGCCGCGTGCGCAGCACTTTGCGCACGGATTGGCAGGTGTCGCCGCCGGTCTCGAAGTTCTGCCGCAGGCCGAACAGAAACTGCTGGATCTTCTGCGGGCTGTCCAGGCGGCGCAGCACGGCGAACTCGGCCTTGGTCAGGCCGAGGTCCTCGCGCCGGGCGAATTTTCTTCGGGCCACCATGGGGCCGCATCTTGACACGGCGGGGGAGCCTGCCTGATACTTAACCTTATGGTTCAGTATCAGGCCTCCACGCTCGACCGCGTGTTCGGTGCGCTGGCGGACCCGACGCGCCGCGGCGTGCTCGATGCCCTGGGGCAGGGCGGCGTGGCGGTATCGGAGCTGGCGCAGCCGCACGGCATGTCGCTCACCGGCTTCATGAAGCACCTGCGGGTGCTCGAAGGCGCCGGCCTCATCGCCCGCAACAAGGAGGGCAGGGTGGTGAGTTGCGAGCTTTCGGCCGCGCCCTTGCAGGCGGCGGCGGCCTGGATGTCGCGCTACGAGAAGTTCTGGACCGAGAAACTCGATTCGCTGGCCCGCTACCTATACCAGCAGGAGGAACTGCAGACATGGAACATGCCAGGCTCGCCGAAATTCCCTCTCTCAGCCTCACGCGCAGCTACCCCGTCGCGCCGGAAAAAGTCTGGCGGGCGTGGACCGACCCGCAAGCGCTGAAGCAGTGGTTCAAGCCCGATCCGTCTTGGTCGATTCCCGTGGCCGAGGCCGACGCCCGGGTCGGCGGGCGCGCTCGCATCCTGATGAAGGACACGAAGGGCCAGGAGTTCGATCTGACCGGCGTTTACCGCGAGGTGGTCCCGCACAGCAGACTGGTCATGACCTGGGGCTGGAACGGCGCGCTCGATCAGCTGGGCGGCCTGCTGCAGGATCAATCCAGAGTCTGATTATTCTTACCAAGGAGAAACCATGGCTTACGTAGACGGCTTCGTACTACCGGTACCGAAAAGGAACAAGCAGGCTTATCTTCGCGTCGCAAGGAAGATGGGAAAGATCTGTCGCGGGTATGGCGCGCTCGAGTACAGGGAGTGCATCGCGGACGACGTTAAACCGGGCAAGCACACCTCGTTTCCGCAGAGCGTCAAGCTGAAGAAGAACGAGGTCGTCTGGTTCTCCTGGATCGTCTACAAGAATCGCAAGCATCGCGACGGCGTGATGGCCAGGGTCATGAAGGACAAGCGCCTTGCCTCGATGATGAATCCGAAGGCGATGCCGTTCGACGGCAAGCGCATGTTCTATGGTGGATTCAAGGTCATGGTCGACCTGTGAGGCCGTTCGAGATCACGCGCGTATTCGACGCGCCGCGCGACAAGGTGTGGCAGGCCTGGACCGAGGCCGATCGCTTGAAGCAGTGGTGGGGGCCGAAAGGCTTCGTGGTGACGCACTGCAAGATCGACCTGCGGCCGGGCGGGATCATGCACTACTGCCTGCGGGTGCCCGACGGCAGCGAGATGTGGGGCAAGTTCGTCTACCGCGAGATCGCGCAGCCGGAGCGCCTGGTCTTCGTGAACTCGTTTTCGGACGCGAAGGGCGGCGTGACGCGCCATGCCGGGCATGCGAACTGGCCGCTGGAGATGCTCACGACGGTGATTTTCGAGGCGCAGGGCGGCAAGACCAAGGTCACCGTGCAGTGGGCACTCTTCGACACCGCGACGGACCTGGAGCGCAAGACCTTCGACGAAGGTCGCGACAGCATGAACATGGGCTGGACCGGGACCATGGACCAGTTCGCCGAGTATCTGAAGAAAGGAGCCTGAGAAATGCGCAAGACACTCACGATCATCGGCGGGGTTGTCACCGTGTTGCTCGCCGCGGTACTCATCTATGCCGCGACCAAGCCCGACACATTCCGCCTCCAGCGCGCGGCGAGCATCAAGGCGCCGGCGGAGAAGATCGTCGCGGTCCTCAGCGACTTCCGCGGCTGGGAAGCCTGGTCGCCGTGGGAAAAGCTGGACCCGGCAATGAAGCGCAGCTACAGCGGCGCGGCAAAAGGCAAGGGTGCCGTCTACGCGTGGCAAGGCAACAGCGACGTCGGCCATGGGCGCATGGAGATCACCGAGGCCGTCCCCACGCGCATCGCGATGGACCTGGACTTCGTCAAGCCGTTCGAAGCCCACAACAAGGTCGTGTTCAGCCTGGTGCCTAAAGGCGACTTTACGCAAGTCACCTGGGCCATGCAAGGCCCGCTGCCATACATGGCCAAGGTCATGCACGTGGTTTTCGACGTGGACGGAATGATCGGCAAGCAATTCGAGACCGGCCTCGCCAACCTGAAGGCGCTCGCCGAAAAATGAACCAGAAGAAGCAAAAGATCACCCCGTTCCTCTGGTTCGACGGCAAGGCCGAGTATTCGTCGACTGCAAGACGCAGCAGGAAGTAGACGAGCTGTGGGAGAAGCTCTCCGCAGGCGGGGATAAATCCAGGTGCGGCTGGTTGACGGACAGGTACGGCTTGTCCTGGCAGATCATTCCCTCGGTCCTGGGCCAGCTGCTGCAGGACAAGGATCGCGCGAAGGCAGGCAAGGTGATGCAGGCCATGTTGCATATGGAGAAGATCGACATCAAGGGCCTACAGAAGGCGTACGACCGAGGATAGGAAGGAAACCCGCCATGGGCAGAGCCGTAGTGCGCTAGGAATTGATGTCGAGGAATCCGGTAAAGGTGTCTGACAGGCGCAGCAGATGAGTCAATCCGCGGATAGCGGTGCTGCAGGCTTCAAGAGCTTGCCTCGGAACCACATCGTAACCAAGCCTGCCGGCGTGCGCGTACGGGTGACGTTTCGCGGCGAGCAAATTGCCGACACGCGCGACGCACTGGAAATGAAGGAGGGCGCCTATGCCGCCGTTTACTACATTCCACGCCGCGATGTGAGGATGGAGCGGCTGGAGCGCACGGCGCATACAACGCACTGCCCGTACAAGGGCCACGCATCGTACTTCTCCCTGGTCGACGGGCCTGCGAACGCCGTGTGGACCTACGAGCAGCCGTACGACGGGATTCTCGAGATCAAGGATCTGCTCGCCTTCTACCCCGACAAGGTCGACTCGATCAGCGTTTCGACCTGACGCCGAAACGCTTGGGCGCCAGCACAGTAGACTGCGCGCTGTGCTGCGCTGGCTGACCCTTGTGTTCGCGCTGCTCGCCACGTCCGCGGCGGCGGCCGACTGGGTGCTGTCCACGACGCAGCCGAGCGTTAAGGCGGGCGGGCGCTTCGAGATCGAGCTGAGCGGCCCGGCCGGCGAGCCGCTGCCCGACGCCATCGGCCTGCGCATCCGCGGGGACCGCGCCGGCCGCGCGATCGTGGCGCAGGCGAGCGCGCCGGCCGAAGGCGCGCGCCGCGCCTACGCGGGGGTCGTGCCGCAAGGCGCGAGCGGCACCCTGGTGCTGGAACTGGTGGACCGCGAGTCAAGCGCGCTGGTGCTGCTGGTCGAGCCGGCGCCCGGCACGCTGCGCGAGCTGGTGACGCGCGGGTCGCAGCAGGAACTCGAGCCGCCGCTGTCGGAGAACGACCCGATCTATTTCATCGTCGGCACGCGCGGCGGCACCAACGCGCGTTTCCAGTTGTCGTTCAAGTACCGCCTGTTCGACCGCAGCCTGGGCTGGGGCCGCGACCAGCCCTGGCTGGCGGGTTTCTACCTCGGCTATACGCAGAATTCGATCTGGAATCTGTCCGAGGAATCCAAGCCGTTCCGCGACACCAGCTACCGCCCTTCGCTGTTCTGGCGGTGGCAGCGCGCCGACGACAAGACCTGGATCGACGCTGTCAGTACCGGCTACGAGCACGAATCCAACGGCAAGGACGCCGCCAGTTCGCGCTCCGTCGACACGCTGTTCCTGCGCCCGGAATGGCACTGGACGCTCGCCGACGGCAAGCGCGTTGAATTCACGCCGAAGCTCTACGGCTACCTCGACAAGGAGGACAACCCCGACATCCAGCGCTACCGCGGCTACGTCGACTGGCGGCTGCGCTACGGCGACCGCGAGCGCATCTGGACCGCGATGGCGCGCCTGGGCAGCGAGGGCAAGGGCAGCCTGACGCTAGACTATTCGCAGCGCACGCGCGTCTTCGGCATCGGTCCGCTGTCGGGCTATTTCCATGCGCAGTTATTCGCCGGTTACGGCGAGGACATCCTGGACTACAACCAGCGGCGCAAGTCGCAGCTGCGCATCGGCTTCGCCATCATTCCCTAGTGCGTGGAAGGGCGCCAGCTGTAGGGCAGGGGTCCGGGCGCGCGCAGCACGCGGATCATGCGCAGCGCCGACTCGCGGCCGCGGTAGTAGCCCGGCACGACGATGGTCTCGTCGAAGCCCATCGCGCGGTAGAAGCCTTGCGCCGCCTCGTTGCCGGCGCGCAGCTCCAGGTGCAGACTGGCGATGCCGGCGGTGCGCGCCGATTCCACCAGCCACTCCAGCAGGCGCCTGCCGATGCCCAGGCGCCGGTGCGCCGGGCGCACCGCGAGCAGCACCAGGTGGGCGCGCTCGTCGCCGAACTCCATGACGGCGAAGCCGGCGATGCGCCCGCGGTCACAGGCCACCGGGGCCAGCGTCTCGCGGTCGCGCACAGCCTTGAGCACGCGCGCCGCGTCGTATTTCCAGCCCAAGCCGGATTCGACCAGGTCGCGCGACATCAGCGCGATCGCCTGGGCGTCGCGCGCTTCGGCCAGCCTGACGGTGATCGCTTGGGCGCTCATGGGGAAAGTCTAAACTCAATCCCCCGGGATTGTCAGCCCGGCGCGGCGTAGCGCTCGCGGATTCTCGCCGCGCGCTCGAGCCCGTCGGCGGCCTGCAGCACCTTCAGGCGCAGGTCCTCGTCCAGCGCGCCGTCCAGCAGGCGGCGCACTTCGGCGAGTGCCTGCGCGTCCGCCTGGCCGCCGAGGAAGGCGTCCAGCCAACGCTCGACGAAAAAGATCTTGCGCGTGCGCTTGAGCTGCGCCAGCTGCGCCAGCGCGCGCGGCAGCAAAGCCCGCGTCTGCGCCGCGTGCTCAGGCGCGTTGAAGGGCCACAACGCCTCCTCGATCCAGCTCTCAGGCAATTGCGCGTCGCCGACGAAGCGCTCGAACATGGCGCGCTTGGCGTCTGCGCCGGGCGTGGCGGCGAGGGCGGCAAAGGCGTAGCGGCGCGCGTCGTCACCACGCTCTGCGTCGGCGAGCGCGGCAAGCAGCCCGGCGCCGGCGGGCTGTCCCCGCTGCACAAGGCGCGTCACCAGCCGGAAACGGTCGCGCGCGCCGAGCGCCACACCCGGCAGTTGCAGCTCGCCTTGCAGCATTTTCTGCAGGTCGGACTGTGCGGCGGGCGTCCAGGCCAGCGCGGCGTAGGCGCGGAACAGCTGAATGCGCCGACTCTGCGGCGTCTCGGTGAGCATTGCCTCGGCCAGGGAGCGCTCGAGGCGCGGCGCGAGTTGCTCGCGCTGCGCGTCGTCGAGATAGCGCCGAAATGCCGCTTCCACGCGCGCCAGCAGGCCTGCGAGGATCACGTCGTCTTGTTCCTCGGCGATGAGCGCGAGCGCCCAGCCGATGAACTGCGTCGGCGCCAGCTCCGCGTCGCGCACGCTCTCCCACAACGCCTCGATGAGCTGCGCGCGCAGCAGGCCGTCGGGCAGCGCCAGCGCGTCGGCGAGCAGCGCCTGGCGGCTGGCGGCGTCGAGCAGGAAGCGGCCGTAGCCGAAGTCGCCGGCGTTGGCGTACAGCCAGCGCGCCGCAGGATGCGCCGCGGGACCGAGCACGCGCACGCTGCGCCGCTCGAGGCGGGTCTCCGATGTGCGGATCTGCCCGTCCTCGCCGGCCGCTGCGACCACCAGCTTCTGCGGCCACAGGCCGCGCGCTCCCAGCGCATCCTCCTGCGACAGTTGCAGCGTGCCGTGCTGCCAGCGCAGCGTGACGTTGGGCAGCCCGCGGCGCTTCACCCAGGCTTCGGCCCAGTCCTGCAGGTCGCGCTTCGAGGCGCGTTCGAAGGCGCGCACCAGGTCGCTCCAGTCGGCGGCAGCGTAGGCGTGGCGCTGGAGGAAATCGCGCACCGCGCGGCGGAAAACGGCCGCGCCGAGATAGAACTCGGCCTGGCGCAGCAGCGCCGGGCCCTTGGCGTAGACGATCGCACCGTAGGCCGACTTCGCCGCGGAGAGATTGGCAAGCGGCTGGCGCAGCGGCGTGGTGCCGTGCGTGGCGTCGGTGCGGTAGGCGCTGGTCTTGAGCGCGTGGAACGCGCTCCAGGGTTCGAGTTGCGGCACGATCGCGGCGGCGGCCTTCGCCGCCATGAAGTTGGCGAATCCTTCCTTCAGCCACAAGTCGTCGAACCAGCGCATGGTGACCAGGTTGCCGAACCACTGGTGCGAGGTCTCGTGGAAAATGAGCTGCGCGCGGCGCAGCAGGTCGGGATTGCTCGGCACGAAGTCAAACAGCACCGCCTGCTCGCTGAGGAAGGTGGCGCCGGCGTGCTCCATGCCGCCGTAGGCGAGCTCGGGAATCAGCACCAGGTCGTACTTGGCAAACGGGAAGCGCTGGCCGAATTCCCGTTCGAAGAACTGCAGCGCGGCGCGGTTCAGCCGCAGCACTTCCGGCGCGTGCTCGCGGGCGCGCTCGAGCTGCGAGCGGCGCGCGAACAGCCGCACCGGCTCACCGGGCAGCGTGATCTGCTCGAACGGCCCGGCGGCGAAGGCGAACAAATAGGTGGAGATGGGTTCGGTTTCGGCAAAGCGCGCGCGGCCCGGCACTTCCTCCAGCGCGGGCGCGTTGGACACTGCGCGCCAGCCCGGCGGCATGCGCAGATCGAGGGAGAAGCGCGCCTTCAGATCGGGTTGATCGATACACGGGAAAACGCTGCTCGCGTCGGCGGGCACGAACAGCGAGTACAGGTAATTCGAGCCGTCCTCGCGGTCGCGGTAGCGGGTGAGGGCGGCTCCGGAGACCGCGACCGGCGCGCTGAACTCGAGCTGCACGCGGTTCTCGCCGATCTTCAGGGCGCTGCGCGGGACCACGAGATGTTCCTTTTCGTGGCGCGCTTTGGCGGGTTTGCCGTTCACGCGCAGGGCGCGCACCGGCGCGCCGCGCCAGTCGAGGATCAGGTCGGCGCGCTGCGACGCCGCGAAGCGCAGGTCCAGCTGCCCGGCGACAATTTCCTTATGCTCGTCGAGCCGCAGCTCGAGTGCGTAACGCAGCTCGCGGTACTGGCGGGCGCGCCACTGCGCAAGCTGCTGCGATATGCCGGGCTCCAGGCGAGGGGCGGGTTGGGCAAGGGCGGTGGGCATGGACGCCGCGAGCAGAATCAGGAGCGCCGTGCTGGCTCGCATGCCGCGAAGTATAGTGTTGTGCATCGACCCGGAGGTCTCCAATGGCTGAACGCTACGACGCGATCGTAATTGGCACGGGGCAGGCGGCGCCGGGCTTGTGCGCCCGGCTGGACCGCGAGGGCCTGAAGACCGTTGTCGTCGAACGCAAGCTGCTCGGCGGCACCTGTGTCAATGTCGGCTGCATCCCGACCAAGACGCTGGTAGCGAGCGCGCGCGCCGCGCACATGGCGCGGCGCGGGGCCGAGTACGGGTTTTCCTGCGGCGAGGTGCGCGTGGACATGCCGGCGGTGAAGGCGCGCAAGGACGCGGTGGTGAAGCAGTCCGCGGACGGCGTGACGAACTGGATCGGCGGCATGACGAACGTGACGCTGATCCGGGGCCACGCGAAATTCACTGGACCGCGCTCGGTCTCGGTGAACGGCCGCACGCTCGAAGCGGACAAAGTCTTTATCAACGTGGGCGCACGTGCGCTCGTGCCAGACATCCCGGGCGTGAGAGACGTTGCCATTCTCACCAGCACTACGATGATGGAGGTGGACTTCGTGCCCGAGCATCTGGTGATCGTCGGCGGCAGCTACATCGGCCTGGAGTTCGCACAGATGTACCGGCGCTTCGGTTCGAAGGTCACGGTGGTCGAGCGCGGGGCGCGGCTGATCGCGCGCGAGGACGACGATGTTTCCGACGAGATTCGCGCGATCCTCGAGCACGAGGGCATAGAAATCCGCACCGGCGCCGAGTGCATGGCGCTCTCGAAGAAGGGCGACCGGATCGTCGTGGGCTTGGAATGCAAGGACGAAGCGCCAATCGCAGAGGGCAGCCATGTGCTGCTCGCGGTAGGGCGCCTGCCCAACACGCACGACCTGGGCCTGGACAAGGCCGGCGTCGAGACCGATGCGCGCGGCTACGTCAGGGTGGACGACGAATGCCGAACCAGCGCGCAGGGCGTGTGGGGGCTCGGCGACGCGAACGGCCGCGGCGCGTTCACGCACACCTCCTACAACGACTACGAGATCGTCGCCGCGAATCTGTTCGACAAGGATCCGCGCCGCATTTCGGACCGTATTCCGTGCTACGCGCTATTCATCGATCCGCCGCTCGGGCGCGCGGGCATGAACGCGGCCGAGGCGCGTGCCAGCGGCCGGCGCGTGCTCGCCGCCAGGATGCCGATGGCGCGGGTTGGGCGCGCGCGCGAGGCGGGCGAGACGCAGGGCTTCATGAAGGTGCTGGTGGACGCCGATACGCAGGAACTGCTCGGTGCTTCGCTGCTCGGACTGAATGCGGACGAGATCGTGCATTCGCTGCTCGACGTAATGTACGCGAGGAAACCCTACACCACCATCCAGCGCGCGGTACACATCCATCCCACGGTGACCGAGCTGATTCCGACGCTGCTCGGCAGACTGGCGCCGCTGACCGATGCGCTCAGCGGTCAAGGCGTGCGTACAGGATCGGCGCCAGCACCAAGAGGACGATGAGCAGCGCCGCGCTCTTGGGCGCAAGCTGGGTCAGCACTGCGAGCGGGGCGAGGACGAAAATCGCCGCCAGCACCCAAGGTACGGGCGGCATCCGACCCAGGTCCGCGCCCAGCTTCTCTTCCGTCCAGGCGGCGAACTTGCCCGGCGCAGTGCCGGTGCGGTGGCCGAGGGACCGCGCCAGCGCACGCTCCTCGAGCCAGGCGAAGAACACATAGAACTGGACGAACAAACTGCCGGCCAGCACGACCGGCGCCAGCAACAGCCCGAGCAGGGCGAGCAGCGACCGCGGCCCGAGCAGCAGCATGATGGCGGCCATGGCGCAGGCGAAGCCCGTAAGCAGGATCAGCGCGAGCGCCGGAACCACCAGATGCAGCCGCTTGCGTACATGGTGCCGCAAGCCCTCGACTTCGCGAAACCTTTCCACCAGGGCCAGGGCGTCGTTGAACGTGCCGAGCAGGTGCCGGCCGAACCGCTCCTGCGCGGAGCCTTCCTCATGCGGCATCGCCATGGCGCGACCTCCTGTTTGCCGGGGAAGCCCAGCATACGAAACTGCGGGCGGGAATGCCGGGCATTAATGCGCAGTTGCGGGCCCGCTCGCTTAGACTTCCGCCCATGCAGCCCAACTTCATCGTGATCCTGATCGACGACCTGCGCCACGACGAATTCGGCGCCGGCGGGCACCCCTACATGCGGACGCCGCACATCGATCGCATCGCGGCCGAAGGCGCGTTGTTCGAGCGTGCCTTCCACACCACGCCGATCTGCTCGCCCAACCGGGCGTCGATCGTCACGGGCCAGTATGCCAGCCGGCACGGCATCATCGACAACGTGGCGCGCGACGCGATGAGCCATCGCCTGCCCAACTACCACCTCGAGCTGCAGCAGCTCGGCTACGAGACGGCGCACGTGGGCAAGTGGCACATGGGCAACGACGGCAGGCCGCGGCCCGGCTACCACCACTGGGTGAGCTTCGACGGCCACGGCAGGCTGAACGATCCGACACTCAACGTGAACGGCGCTGAGCAGAAGCGTTCCGGCTACATGACCGACCTGCTCAACCTGGAGGCGCTGGCCTTCATCGAGCGCAAGCGCGCAAAGCCCTTCGCCCTGTTCTTCGCGCACAAGGCGGTGCACCCGGATGCGCACCAGGCGGCTGACGGCACGCTCGACATGAGCCGCTTCGGGGGTTACCTGCCGGCCGAGCGCCACCGCGGCCTTTACCGGGATGGCGTGTTCCCGAAAAAACCGAACATGCTGTCGCAGCGCGAACTGTTGAAGCAGAAGCCCGCCTGGGCGGAGGCCTTCGCGCTGCGCGGGTTGGAGCAGTCGCGCCGGTTGCTCGAGGCGATCCAGGCCGGCACGCAGGAGGAGATCCGCCAGCGTGCACGCATGATGGCCTCGGTGGACGAGGGCGTGGGCGCGATCCTCGCGGCGCTCGAACGGCAGGGCAAGCTCGACGACACGCTGATCCTGTTCCTCGGCGACAACGGCTACTTCTTCGGCGAGCACGGCTTGGGGCCGGAGCGCCGCTTCGCCTACGAGGAGGGTATCCGCGCGCCTTTCCTCCTGCGCTATCCGCGCAAGGCGAAGGCGGGCAGCCGGATCAGCAGTCTCACGCTGTGCCAGGACATCGCACCCACCCTGCTAGAGCTGGCGGGCGGCAGGCCGGGCGCGCAGATCCAGGGGCGCTCGCTGTTGCCGCTGCTCGCTGGCCGGCGCGCGGGCTGGCGCAAGTCAATCCTGATCGAGTACTGGGCGGAGCAAGCCCTGCCCTGGCTGGTCGGCATGAGCTACAAAGCGGTGCGCACCGAGCGGCACAAGCTGGTGCACTGGGTGAACCGCGGGTGCGCCGGCGAACTCGATGAACTCTACGATTTGCAGCGCGACCCGTACGAACTGAAGAACCTGGCGCGCAGCGCAGGCCACGCAGTGATGCGGGCATCATTGCGGCGCGAAATGCGCCGGCTGGTGGCGGACGCCGCCGGCATCTAGCGAAGGAGGCAGATTTGGAATCCATCGACCAGCCCACCATTCAGCGCTCGGCCACCGACCTCATTGACGAGGTGAAGCTGCGCTCGCCGCAGGGCGCGGCAGATAAACTGGCCGAATTCGGCGGCGCCGAGGTGGCCGCGGTGCTGATCCGCCTGAGTCCGGGTTTCGCGCAAGAAATTCTGGCCGAACTTCCGGCGGAAACGCGCGAGCGCGCGCTGGCCGCCGCGCCGGTCGAGTACGCGCGCCAGTGGCAGCGCAACGGGCTGTACGCGGAAGGCACCATCGGCCGCATGATGGAGCCGGTGTACGCGGAGTTCCCGCCGCAGGCGACGGTGGGCCAGGCGATCGATGCGCTGCGCGAGCTGGTGAAGTCCGCGTTCATCACTTACATCTACGTGGTGGACGACGACGAGCGGCTGCTCGGCATCGTCACCATGCGCGACCTGCTGTTCAACGACAACCACCGGCTGCTGCGCGAAGTCATGCTGACCGAAGTGTTCTCGCTGCACGCGCCGACCGTGCTCGAAGACGCCATGAAGCAGGTGCTGGACCGCCACTACCCGGTGTACCCGGTGGTGGACGCCGAGAACCGGCTGCGCGGCCTGGTGCGCGGCCAGAGCATGTTCGAGGCGCGCGCCTTCGACATCGCGGCGCAGCCCGGCAGCATGGTGGGCGTCGAGAAAGAGGAGCGCCTCGGCACGCCGTTCCGGCGGAGCCTGGTCATGCGCCACCCGTGGCTGCAGCTCAATCTGCTCACTGCTTTCCTCGCCGCGGCGGTTGTCGGTTTCTTCCAGGACACCGTGGACCGGCTGGTGATCCTGGCGCTATTCCTGCCGGTGCTTGCCGGGCAGTCCGGCAACACCGGCTGTCAGGCGCTCGCCGTGACGCTGCGCGGCATGACCATCGGCGAGCTCAAGCCCGGCACCGAGCGCGCGTTGATCACCAAGGAAGCGGGACTGGGCTTGCTGAACGGCGCCGGCGTGGGCGTCTGTGCGGCGATCGGCATGTACATCACCGCCGCCAGCCAGCAATCTCCCCATGCGCTGATGCTGTCGTTCGTGGTGTTCGCCGCGATGGTCGGCTCCTGCATCGCGAGCGGGTTGTCAGGCGCCATGGTGCCGCTCACGCTCAAGCGGCTGGGCTTCGACCCGGCCACTGCTTCGAGCATTTTCCTCACCACTGCCACCGACGTGGTGAGCATGGGCATGCTGCTGGGCCTGGCGGCGATCCTGGTGAGGTGAAAATGGGGTGCGTGCCTATTTTTGGACTAACATGTAGCGGGTTGTCCGGCCACGGGAGGTCGACATGCAAGTCAAGGAGATCCTGCGGGTCAAGGGCAACCGGCTGCTCAGCATCGAGCCGGCAGGCCGCGCGGTGGACGCGGTCAGGACCATGTCGGAGCAGAACCTCGGCTCGCTGGTGGTCCTCGATCAGGGCCGCATGGTGGGCATCCTCACGTTCCGCGAAATCCTCGAGTCGCTCGCCCAGCGCAACGGCGCCATCGGCGACGTGCGCGTGGGCGACATCATGGTGCGCGACCCGGTGACCGCCGCTCCTGACATGGAAGAGAACGACCTGCGCCGCACCATGCTCGACTCGGGCGCGCGCTACCTGCCCGTGCTGCAGGACGGCAAGCTGATCGGCGTGATCTCGTTTCGCGATGTGGCCAAGGCGGTGCTCGAAGAGCAGGACTTCGAGAACAAGATGCTCAAGGGATACATCAAGAATTGGCCCGCGTAGAAAGTTCCTCCTAGCCGGCGGCGCGGCGCTCGCCGCGGCCGGGTACTCGGCCTGGCGCCTGTGGCCCGAGCAGGGAGTATGGAACCCCTGCCTCGCGCGTCTGCCGCGCCGCCTCGCCGAGCACGAACTGGTCAGGGCCGCATGGCAAGGCCTCGATGCCGCGCAGGTCTGGGACGCGCATGCGCATCTGGTCGGCACCGGCGACTCCGGCAGCGGCGTGGTGGTCAACCCGCGCATGGCAAGCCTGCTCAATCCGGCGGAGTACGCGCGGCGGTTGTTCTTCCTCAACGCGGGATGCGCGCACGATACGCCGGGCAGCGTGGACCGCGCCTACCTTGAGCGCATGCGCAACCTGATGGACGGCTTGCGGCCGGGCGCCAAGCTCCTGCTGTTTGCTTTCGAGCGCGCCCACGGCGAAGGCGGCGAGGTGCAATGGGAGCGCACGGGCTTCTACGTGCCCGACGCTTACGCGCGCGACAGCGCGCGCGCGCACTCGCAATATTTCGAATGGGCCGCGTCGGTGCACCCGTATCGCGCCGACTGCGTGCAGGCGCTGGAACTCGCGAAGAGCGACGGCGCGCGTGCAGTGAAGTGGTTGCCCGCGGCGATGGGCATGGATCCGGGTTCGCCACTCTGCGACCGCTTCTACGCTGCAGCGGCGCGGCTCGAACTGCCGCTCATCTCGCACGCGGGCCTGGAGCGCGCGGTATTGGGCACCGACATCCAGCATTACGGCAATCCCCTGCGCCTGCGCCGCGCGCTGGACGCCGGCGTGCGCGTGGTGGTGGCGCATTGCGCCTCGATGGGCCAGGACCGCGACCTCGACCTGGGATCCAACGGTCCGCTCGTCGACAGCTTCGAGCTGTTCGCGCGCCTGATGGACGAGCCGCGCTACGCGCGGCTACTGTACGGCGACATCTCGGCGTTGACGCAGGTCAACCGCGCCGGCGGCACGCTCGCGCGCGTAATGGGGCGCGAGGACTGGCACGCCCGGCTGCTGAACGGCTCGGACTACCCGCTGCCCGGCCTGATGCCGATCTTCTCGGTGGATTTCATCGTCTCGCTCGGCCTGCTCGATGCGGCGGCGGCGCCGGTGCTTAGCGAGATCCGTGCGCACAACCCGTTGCTGTTCGATTTCGTGCTCAAGCGCAGCCTGCGGCTGAACGGCAAGGGGTTCGCGAGGCAGGTGTTCGAGACTCGCCGATTCTTTGTGTAGCGCGGCGCGGCTTCTCTTATCATGCCGTGTTGGAGCTGGCCGGCGCGTTGCCGAGGCGATGGGGGATTTCACAATGTCGCGCGAGCGCATGAGCAGCCGCGAGCTCGGTCTGCTGCTCGCGCAGCAGATCCTCGGCATCGAGGACCTGCATTACGGCTATTGGGATGACGGCGTCGAGGTCACGCCGGCCAATTTCGTCCTGGCGCAGCAGCGCTACAACGAGCTGTTGCTGGGGCTGTTGCCGCAGCCTGCGGCAGAACGCCGGGTGCTCGACGTGGGCTGCGGCACCGGCAAGTTGCTCGCCCAGATGCTCGAGCGCGGCTACCGCGCCGAGGGCGTGAGCCCGGCCCCGGCGCTGTCTGAACTGGTTTGCAAACGCCTGAGGGCGAAGGGGCACGTGGGCGAGCCGCTGCACCGGTGCAGGTTCGAGGATTTACCGGCCGAGTCGCACCGCCGCGCCTATGACGCGGTGATCTTCAGCGAGAGCTACCAGTACATCCCGCTCGAGCGCTCGAGCGCGCAGCTGGCGACCATCGTCAAGCCCGGTGGGATCGCGGTGATCTGCGATGTTTTCCGCTCGAGCGCCGATGGCGACGGCGCTCCCGGCGACGGCGCCTTCGGCGGCGGGCACCGCCTGCCGGCGCTCTACCGCGCGCTCGCCGGTGCGCCCTTCGCGATCGAACGCGACGACGACATCACGCCTCGCATGAGCCCGAACCTGGATCTCGTGAACGACGTGCTGATGAACCGCATCAAGCCTGCGGTCAAGTCGATCGGCGGGTATCTCTCGGGCCGCTATCCGCTGCTTTTCTCGCTTGGCGGATTATTCCTGCGCCGGGGTTGGGAACGCACGCGCATGAAATACCTTTCCGGTCACCGCTCGCGCGAGGTGTTCGAGCGCTACAAGGTGTACCGGCTCATCGTGCTGCGGCGCCTTGGCGAGGGCGGCGTGTAGAATCTTCGGCATGTCCGGCAACACCTTTGGCACGCTGTATTGCATCACCTCCTTCGGCGAATCGCACGGGCCGGCCTACGGCGGCGTGGTGGACGGCTGCCCGCCGGGGCTCGAGCTGGCGGCGGGCGACTTGCAGCGCGAGCTGGACCGCCGCAAGCCCGGCAGCTCGCGCCACGTCACGCAGCGGCGCGAGACCGACGCGGTGGAGATCCTTTCGGGCGTGTACGAGGGCAAGACCGCCGGCACGCCGATCGGATTCCTGATCCGCAACGAGGATCAGCGCGCCAAGGACTACACCGAGATCGCGCGCAAGTTCCGGCCCGGGCACGCCGACTACACTTACTGGCAGAAGTACGGCGTGCGCGACCCGCGCGGCGGCGGCCGCGCCTCGGCGCGCGAAACAGTGGTGCGCGTGGCCGCGGGCGCCATCGCCAAGAAATGGCTCGGCGCGCGCTACGGCGTGAAGGTGCGCGGTTACCTCGCGCAACTGGGGCCGCGCAGGATTGCGTTCGAGGACTGGGAAGTGGTGAACGCCAATCCGTTTTTCTCGCCGAACGCGGCAGTGGTCGCGGAGCTGGAGAAGTTCATGGACCAGCTGCGCGAGAGCGGCGATTCCTGCGGCGCGCGCGTCAACGTGGTGGCGAGCGGGGTGCCCGTGGGCTGGGGCGAGCCGGTGTACGGGCGCCTGGATGCCGACATCGCCGCGGCGATGATGTCGATCAACGCGGTGAAGGGCGTGGAGATCGGCGCGGGTTTCGCGGCCATCGAGCAAAAGGGCAGCGAGCACGGCGACGAGATGACACCGCAGGGTTTTCTCTCCAACAACAACGGCGGCATCCTCGGCGGGATCTCGAGCGGGCAGGAGGTCACCGTGTCGCTCGCGCTCAAACCCACTTCCAGCATCCGCCTGCCGCGCCGCACGATCGACGTCGACGGCAAGGCGACCAGCATCGAGACCACCGGGCGGCACGATCCCTGCGTCGGCATCCGCGCCACGCCGATCGCCGAAGCGATGCTCGCCTGCGTGCTGATGGACCATGCGCTACGCCACCGCGCGCAGTGCGGCGACGTGGCGCCGCCCACCACCCCGGTCTAGAAAAGCGAGGTTGAATCCATTAAAGTATCAATCCACCCCACGCGAGTGAGGCAATAACATGAGCAACAAGGGCCAGCTGCTACAAGACCCGTTCCTGAACACCCTGCGCAAGGAACACGTTCCCGTCTCGATCTACCTGGTGAACGGCATCAAGTTGCAGGGACAGATCGAATCCTTCGACCAGTACGTGGTCCTGCTGCGCAATTCGGTCACGCAGATGGTCTACAAGCACGCCATCTCCACGGTCGTGCCCTCGCGCGCCGTCAGCCTCGGCGTCGAACCAGAAAAGGACGCTTGATCCCCGCGCGCGCGCCGGACAACTGGGCGGCAGTGCTGGTCTGCCTGGATTTTGGCGACGCAGGCTTCGAGGAAAGCGCCGCAGAACTGGCGCACCTGGCCGAGAGCGCGGGCGTGCGGCGCCACGCGCAGGTGCGCGGCCGGCGCGAGCGGCCCGACGCCAAGCTCTACGCCGGCAGCGGCAAGGTGCAGGAGATCGGCCTCGCGGTGGCGGCGCTCAACGCCGGCGCGGTGATTTTCAATCACCAGCTCTCGCCCGCGCAGGAGCGCAACCTCGAACGCGAGCTGCAGTGCCGGGTAATGGACCGCGCCGGCCTGATCCTCGAAATCTTCGCGCAGCGCGCGCAGACCAGCGAGGGCAAGCTGCAAGTCGAGCTGGCGCAGCTGGAGCACCTGTCGACGCGCCTGGTGCGCGGCTGGACCCACCTCGAGCGGCAGCGCGGCGGCCTGGGCAAGACCGGCGGCCCCGGCGAGAAGCAGATCGAACTGGACCGACGCTATATCGGCAAGCGCGTGCGCGTGCTGCACGACAAGCTCGAGCAGCTGCGCCAGCGCCGCGAAGTGCAGCGCCGCGCGCGCGCACGGCGCGACGTGCTCTCGGTGTCGCTGGTCGGCTATACCAACGCCGGAAAGTCCACGCTGTTCAACGCGCTGGCGCATGCCAAGGCGCGCGAGGCGGACCAGCTGTTCGCCACGCTCGACACCACCACGCGCCGCATCTGGCTGCCGGAGACAGGCGCGGTGGTGGTCTCCGACACGGTCGGATTCATCCGCGAGCTGCCGCACGGGCTGGTGGCGGCGTTCCGCGCCACGCTGGAGGAGACCGTGCGCGCCGACCTGCTGCTGCACGTGGTGGACAGCGCGTCGTCGGTGCGCGACCAGCAGGCGGCGGAAGTGGACAAGGTGCTGGCCGAAATCGGCGCCAGCGGCATCCCGCAGATCCTGGTCTGGAACAAGGCTGACTTGTCCGGCCTGCAAACGGGCATCGAGCGCGACGAGTATGGTAGGATTCGCCGCGTATTCTTGAGCGCGCGCACCGGCGCCGGCCTCGCCGAACTGCGAGGCGCGATCGCCGAGGCCGCCAGGACGCGGCCGGCGCGCAACCCTTCTCCTGAACTGATCTCTCTGTAGTCGAGCATTCATGTCACTGAACGACCCGAACTGGGGGCGCCAGGGCGGAAATCGCGGCCCCGGCGGCAAGCAGGGCCCGCCCGACCTTGACGAGCTGTGGCGCAGCTTCAACCGCCGCCTGAACGACCTGTTCGGGCGCCGCGGCGGGGGCGGCGAGCCGCCGCGCACGCCGCCTTCCGGCCGCATGCTGGGCGGCGGCGCGGGCGTGCTCATCGCGCTGGTGCTCGGCGTGTGGCTGGCGAGCGGTTTCTACATCGTGGACGCCGCCTCGCGCGGCGTGGTGCTGACCTTCGGCCGCTATGCCGAGGAAACCAACCCGGGCCTGCGCTGGCGCCTGCCCTATCCCATGCAGTCGCACGAGCTGGTGAACCTGGCGCAGGTGCGCACGCTGGAAGTGGGCTACCGCAACAGCGTAAAAACCAAGGTGCTCAAAGAGTCGCTGATGCTCACCGACGACGAGAACATCGTCGACCTGCAGTTCGCGTTGCAGTACATCGTGCGCGACGCCAAGGACTTCCAGTTTAACATCAAGCGGCCCGACGAGACCGCGATGCAGGCGGCCGAGAGCGCGATGCGCGAGATCATCGGCAAGAGCAAGATGGACGCCATCCTGTACGAGTCGCGCGAGGCGATCCAGATCAGCACGCAGCAGCTGATGCAGCAGATCCTCGACCGCTACAAGACCGGCATCACGGTGAGCCGCATCACCATCCAGAGCGCGCAGCCGCCCGAGCAGGTGCAGGCCGCGTTCGACGACGCGGTGAAGGCCGGGCAGGACCGCGAGCGGCAGAAGAACGAGGGGGAGGCGTACGCGAGGGACGTGATCCCGAAGGCGAGCGGCACCGCTTCGCGCCTGACCCAGGAAGCCGAAGGTTACAAGCAGCGCGTCATCGCCAACGCCGAGGGCGAGGCGTCGCGCTTCCGCCAGGTGCTGGCCGAGTACGTCCAGGCGCCGGCGGTCACGCGCGAGCGCATCTACATCGAGACCATGCAGCAGGTGCTGTCCTCGACCTCCAAGATCATCGTCGACACCAAGGGCAGCGGCAATCTGCTGTACCTGCCGCTCGACAAGCTGATGCAGCAGGGCGGCGCGGCCGCCATGTCGGAGGCGCAGCAGTCGCAGCGCGCGTCGCCCGAGCCCGCGCCGCCGGCCGACGCCGGCCCGCGCTCGCGCGACACCCTGCGCGGCCGCGAGCGCGGGGAGCGCTGACATGAGAATTCTCGGACCGATCGCCGCAGTCCTCATCGCGCTCATGCTGGTTGCCTCGAGCGTGTTGTTCACCGTCGACCAGCGGCAGCACGCCATCGTGTTCCAGCTGGGCGAAGTGAAAGAGGTCATCGTCAAGCCGGGCCTCAATTTCAAGTGGCCGCTGATCCAGAACGTGCGCCTGTTCGACATGCGCATCCTGACCTTCGACGACGCCGAGCCGCTGCGCTTCATCACCTCGGAGAAGAAGCCGGTGCTGGTGGATTCCTTCGTCAAGTGGCGCATCATCGACGTCAAGCAGTACTACGTGTCGGTGCAGGGCGACGAGCTGCGCGCCGCGACGCGCCTCAAGCAGACCATCTCCGGCGGCCTGCAGAACGAGTTCGGCAGCCGCACGGTGCACGAGGTGGTGTCGGGCGAGCGCGACAAGATCATGGAGGAAGTGCGCGTGAAGGCCGACCAGGAGTTGCGCCGCGACCTCGGCGTCGAGCTGGTGGACGTGCGCCTGAAGCGCGTCGACCTGCCGCAGGAGGTGAGCGAATCGGTGTACCGGCGCATGGAGGCGGAGCGCAAGAGGATCGCCAACGATCTGCGCTCCACCGGCGGCGCCGAGGCCGAGGCGATCCGCGCCGACGCC
>JANNTQ010000021.1:0-4194 GCA_031394435.1 Betaproteobacteria bacterium | reverse complement strand
GCGTTGGTCAGGATGTAGCCGTCCGCGCTGATGATGAAGCCGGAACCGAGGGAGCGGCTCTCCGGCCGCGCGCCGGGTCCGGGCTGCTGGCGCGGCACGAAGCGCCGGAAGAACTCGAGCACTTCCTCGTCTTCCGTATTCGGCATCTGCGGCGCCGTGGCGCGCCGCGCCGCCTGCGTAGTGCTGACGTTGACCACCGCAGCGCCGTGCTCTTCGACCAGGCGGGTGAAATCTGGCAGCTGCGCTACCGCCAACGACGCGCACAGTGTGAGGACGATCGCTACGGCAGCTCTGAGCAATTGCATGGGATTCCCTCTTGAAGTTGTGGCGCCGCGGAATACCCCGCGGCGCGGCTGGTTACTGCGGGCGGCGGAACTCCACGCGGTTGCCGATGCGCTGCACGCTGGCCGCCGGGGCTTCGCCCACCACCGTCACGAGATGGTCTGCCACCTCGCGCGTATACACGTTTACGGCGCCCATGGTGGCGAGCCCGATGCGCGCAGGCTCCGAGCGCCCGGCGATCGGTTCGATGAAAACGGAAACCGCCGCCAGGCCGTCCGAATACACCACCTGGCCGACCGGCCGGGCGTCGCGCAGCATCCTGCGCACTTCGACAACCTTGTGAAACCCGGGCAGATCCGCAATTACATTCCAGCCCGCCTGCGCCAAATTGGCGGGGGCGACGGCCGACTGTTCCACGCGCCAGTTGCGCGCCGCTGGCGGCGGCCGCAGGCGCTCGCGCGGCACATTGCCGATCTCGAGTTGCGTGAACGTGAACTGTTCCACGGTCTGGCCCGCGTGGTTGAAAGCACGCGCCTTGAGCAGCATGCCGGATTGCGCGTCGGCCCACAGCTGGTAGCCGTAGCGTAGTTCGTCCTTGGGCGTGAGCACGATCGCGCGGCAGTCGAAGCCGGCGATGCGCGCAGTCTCGCCTACGCTGATCGTGTAGTTCTCCGTCAGCCCGGCGACCTGGGCCGGCAGCAGCGCGGGGAAGCCGCGCTGGTCGCGCCGGCGGTCCACTTTGACCGTCTGGCTGTCGGGAAAATAACAACGGATTTCGTCGCGCGTGCGCACCACTTCCCTGGGCAGGCCATCGAGTACCTCCAGTCTCTCGATGCCGCCGGAGGAATCGGCGCGGCGCGTGATGCGCGAAGTCTCGCTGCGCTCGCCTTGCTGGTAGACGAAGGTGCCGGTGTAAGACAGCTTCTCGGTGGCCTGATAGATCCTGCGCAGCCATTCCAGCGCCTCCGGCGCGGCCTGGGCCTGGGCCAGGCCGGCCGCCGCCCAGAGCAGCAAGGCGCCGGCCGCGTGGATCATGGTTTCCTCGCCGGGACCTGGACGGAAACGGACCGCGCGTATGGCGCCATTCCCTGCAGCGAATTGCGCGGCGAATACGCCTGATGCGCGATGAGGTAATCCTGGGCCGCGCTGGTAAGCGGCAGCTGCGCCGGCTGCTTGGCGCGTTCGGCCTGGGGGGCCTGGGCAATCGGCGCGGGCGCCGGACCGGCCCCTTGCTGCGGCGCCAGCGCCACCCAGCCGACCATAGCGACCGCCGCGAGGCTTGCCACAAGCGCCGATGGCATGAACCAGCGCGACCGATCGGGTGGCCGCACGCCGGAGGGCAGCGGCCCGAGCAGCGTCGGCTCCTGCGCCAGGCGCTGCGCCACGCGCGCCGCGCAGTCGGCCGACAGCAACGCACCGCCACGCAGCGCGTCGCTAATCAGGTGATAGGTGCGCCAGGTCTCGCGTGCCTCGCTATCCGCGCCCAGCGCGGACAGCGGCTCGTGCAGCTCGCGCGCCTCGAGCTCGCCATCCATCAGTGCCGAAATCGTCGACTTCATCGTGCTACCACCTCTGGTCCTTGCGCGTGTCGAGCAACGGGCGCAGCCGCTGCGCGATCGCCTCGCGCGCCCTGAAGATGCGCGAGCGCACGGTGCCGATCGGGCAATCCATCACGCGCGCGATATCCTCGTAACTCATGCCTTCAATCTCTCGCAACTGTATCGCCGTACGCAATTCCTCCGGCAATTCCTCGATCGTAGCGTTCACCGTTTCGGCGATCTCCTTCGACAGCAACATGCTTTCCGGCGTGTTGATGTCGCGCAACTGCTCCCCGTCCTCGAATCCCTCCGCGTCCTCCGCCACCACTTCGGTGGAGGTTGGCGCCCGCCGCCCCAGCGCCATCAGGTAATTCTTGGCGGTGTTGATGCCGATGCGGTATAGCCACGTATAGAACGCGCTGTCGCCGCGAAACGCCGGCAGCGCCCGGTACGCCTTGATGAACGCTTCCTGCGTCACATCCTCCACCTCTGCCGGGTCGCGGATGAACCTCGCCAGCAGTCGCCCCAGCTTGCGCTGGTACTTCTCCACCAGCAACTCGAAAGCGCGCTTGTCCCCACGCTGCGCGCGCTCCACCAGCTGCTGGTCGATGTCGCGCTCAGACATCGCCGCCACCCAACGCCATCCGGCTGCAACGCCTATGTGCCACAGACACTGACCTTTTGAAATAGTTCGGCGGCCTGGGCCGCCGGTTGCTCAGGCGGCGAGTTGCGCTGCCGCCACGCCGGGCACCCATCCCCATAGCGCCCAGATTCTCAAGCGCCTGAAATCGCCCTCGGCAAGCATGTCCCGGGCCACCAGCAGGGTACGCCGCGCGCGCCCGCCAAGGGGCAAAGTCACCCACCATCGACTGACGTTGCGGCGCGCGGCGACGATTCCCTCCTGCCGGCTGCCGTCCGCCAGCCCCAACACCGCCACTCCGGCCGGATGAAGCTCGAGAAAGCGCACGGAACGCGCGGCACGCAGCAGTGCACGGTCCCAGGCTGTCGCGGCGCCCAAAGCCGCGACCAGCGTTGCCAGCGCCCCGCCCCAAGCCCCAGGCAGCACGAGCGCAACGCAAGCAGCCGCGAGCGCATGGAGCAACAGCAGCGTGCCGGCCAGTGCCGGCGAGGCCCTCAACTCCAGTCGCAGCAGCGGATTGCCGTTCAAATGCGGGCGAACACCAGCGACCCGTTGGTGCCGCCAAAGCCGAAGTTGTTCTTGACGGCGTAGTCGATCCTGAGATCCCGCGCCGCATTGGCGCAGTAGTCCAGATCGCACTCCGGGTCCTGGTTGAAGAGGTTGATGGTCGGAGGGGACACCTGCCGCTGCAGCGCGAGCGCTGTGAAGACCGACTCGATACCGCCGGCGCCGCCCAGCAGATGCCCGGTCATCGACTTGGTGGAACTCACCACCAGGCTGGGCGCATGGGCGCCGAAGGCCAGCTTGATGGCTTCGGTCTCGTTCTTGTCGCCGAGCGGAGTCGAGGTGCCGTGGGCATTCACGTACTGCACCTGGTCCGGAGCGACCTGGGCATTTGCTAGTGCCGCCACCATGCAGCGGCTTGGACCGCTTACATCGGGCGCCGTCATGTGGAATGCGTCACCACTCATGCCGAAGCCGGCCAATTCGCAATAAATTTTCGCGCCGCGCGCCTTCGCCTGGTCGAATTCCTCCAGCACCAGCACGCCACTGCCCTCGCCTAGCACGAAACCGTCGCGGTCCTTGTCCCAGGGTCGGCTGGCGGTGGCGGGATCGTCGTTGCGCGTGGACAGGGCTCGCGCGGCGGCGAAGCCACCGACACCCAGCGACGAGATGGCCGCTTCTGCCCCCCCGGCCAGCATCACGTCCGCGTCGCCATACTCGATCATGCGTGCCGACAGCCCGATTGCGTGCAGTCCGGTGGTGCAGGCGGTGACCACCGCGAGGTTCGGGCCCTTCATGCCGTAGAGGATCGACAGGTGCCCGGAAATCATGTTGATGATCGAGGCGGGAATGAAGAACGGCGAGATACGGCGCGGGCCGCGCTGCATCAATTCGGCGTGGGTGTCTTCGATGCGCGGCAAGCCGCCGATGCCCGAGCCGATATTGACGCCAATGCGCTCGGCGTTCGTTTCCGTCACCTGCAGGCCGCAGTCCTTCCACGCCTGGATCCCCGCCGCGAGCCCGTAGTGGATGAACGTATCCATGTGCCGCGCTTCCTTCGCGGGCAGGTACGCGCCAGCGTCGAAACCTTTCACCTCGCCCGCGATGCGGCAGGCGAATGCCGCCGCGTCGAAGCGCGTGATCGGCCCGATGCCGGGTTTCCCCGCCACCAGGTTGCTCCAAGCTTCCTCTACGGTGTTGCCGACCGGGCAAACGATGCCCAGGCCGGTG
>JANNTQ010000008.1:0-1952 GCA_031394435.1 Betaproteobacteria bacterium | reverse complement strand
GCCGCGCGTAATGGGCCAGTTGATCGACGACGGGCCGCGGTACTTGGGCAGCAGCGAAGGATGGAATTGGATGGTGCCGCGCTTCGGGATGTTGACGAATTCCTGCGGCGCGAATTGCAGCACGAAGGCCATGATGCCGATATCGACGGCGGCTTCCTGCATCGCCCGCGCGGCCTCGGGTGCGCGCAGCGACTTGAACTGGTGCAGCTTCAGGCCTTTTTCCTGCGCGGCGGCGCGCAGCGCGTCGGGCCGCGCGCCTTCCTTCTCCGGTGCGCAGAACACGGCCGCCACCTGGTCGCCACGTGCGAGGAACCCCTCGAGCACGGCCTTGCCGAAGTCCTGCTGGCCGACGATGGCGATCTTCATCGGGCCGGATTCTTCGGCGGCGCCGAGAACGCACCCGCCTGCCTGAGCGCGCCGACCTTGGCGTCGTCGTAGCCGAGAACCTGCTTGAGCACCTCGTCGGTATGCTCGCCCAGCGTCGGGCTGCGCTTGATCACAGCGGGTGATGCCGACAACTTGATCGGCATGCCGACGTTCCACCACTTGCCGCGCTGCGGGTGGTCGAGCTCGACCCACATGTCGCGCCCGCGGATGTGCTCGTCGTTGGCGAGGTCCTCGGTGCTCATGATCGGACCGCAGGGCACGTCCAGCGGATTCAGAATCGCCATGAATTCGCGCTTCGTGTAGTTCTTCGCGAACGCGGTGATCATCTTCCACATCTGGTTCTGGTTTTTCCTGCGTTCGGCGATTTTTGCAAACCTCTGGTCCTGCACAAGAGCCTCACCCCCAATGCGATTCGCCAGCGCCTCCCACACCGCCTCCTGCACCACCACATAGAGATAGTCGTTCGGCCCGTGCGGCTTGCAGTGGATGGCGTTGCCGAGCTGCCCGCCGCCCGAGTCGTTGCCGGCACGCGGCACCGCGCCCATGCCCTGATGGGTGGGCACGGAGAATTCGGCGAGCGGCTGGCGCGTGAGGCGCTGGTGGTCGCGGAACTTCACGCGGCAAAGGTTCATCACGCCGTCCATCATCGCCACCTCGACGTACTGCCCCTGCCCCGTGCGCTGCGCCTGGTGCAGCGCCGCGAGCAGGCCGATGGCGAGGTGCAATCCAGTGCCGGTGTCGCCGATCTGCGCGCCGGTGACGAACGGCGGCCCCTCCGGCACGCCGGTGGCGCTCATCGCCCCGCCCATCGCCTGCGCGACGTTTTCGTAAGCCTTGAAATCAGCATAGGGGCCCGAAGAGCCGAAACCCTTGATCGAACCCATCACGATGCGCGGATTGAGCTCGTGGATCTTCTCCCAGGCGAAGCCGAGCCGGTCGAGCACTCCGGGACCGAAGTTCTCCATGATGATGTCGCACTTCTTCAGCAGGTCGACGAAAACCTGCTTGCCCTCGGTGCTCTTCATATTGACCGTGATCGAGCGCTTGTTGCAGTTGAGCATGGTGAAGTACAGGCTGTCCGCGTTCGGCACGTCGCGCAGCTGGCCGCGCGTCGCGTCGCCGGCTGGATTCTCGAACTTGATGACGTCGGCGCCCAGCCAGGCGAGCAGCTGCGAGCAGGTCGGCCCCGCCTGCACGTGGGACATGTCGAGGATGCGGACTCCCTTGAGTGCTTCCATGTTTGACCTATTTCTTTTTCGCAGTCGGATTCAGGCTCGTGATGCGACCGCTTTCGGTGCCGGCAGTCTCATCGATGACGGCATTGATGAGCGTGGGCCTGCGCGAGCGGATGGCTTCTTCCATCGCCTTGCGCAACTCGGCCGGGGTCGTGGCGTGCACGCCCACGCCACCGAAAGCCTCCATCAGCTTGTCATAGCGCGCACCCTTGACGAACACGGTGGGCGCAACGTCCGGACCTCCGGTCGGATTTACGTCGGTGCCGCCATAGACGCCGTTGTTGTTCATGATCACCACGCACACCGGCAGGTTGTAGCGGCAGATGGTCT
>JANNTQ010000297.1:0-4848 GCA_031394435.1 Betaproteobacteria bacterium | reverse complement strand
GGTACTCGAGGAACTGTTCCGCGCGCTGCCCGGGTGCCAACTGGTGCGCCATCAAGAGAACCGCGGCGTGGCGGCGGCAATCCTGACCGGCATTCGCAGCGCCGCGACCGAGATCGTGTGCTCGATCGATTGCGACTGCACCTACGACCCACACCAGCTCCGCGACATGATTCCGAGGCTCGACACCGACGTCGCCTTGGTGACGGCGTCGCCCTACCATCCGTCAGGCAGGGTCCTGAATGTGCCGTCCTGGCGGCTGGTGCTTTCGCGGGGCCTGTCGGCGCTGTACCGGAAAGTGTTCCGGCACCAGCTGCACACCTACACCAGCTGCCTGCGCGTGTACCGCCGCAGCATGGTGCAGGATTTTGCGCTCCGCGAAGCCGGCTTTCTCGGCGTGGCGGAAATGCTCGCGGTCCTCGATCTGACGGGAAAAAAGATCGTCGAGCATCCCGCGGTACTCGAGGTGCGCCTGCTTGGACACTCGAAGATGAAGCTCTTTCGTACAATCGCCGGACACCTGCGCCTGCTTTGCCGCATTGCATGGGCACGCTGGGGCGCGGCACGTCCGCTTGTCGATTCCGCCACACCCACGCCAACCCCTCACGGAGATCGTAAGTAAATGACCATCGCGCAACTGCTTGCGACGGAACGCAAGCCTCTCGAACTGCCCTCGGACCAGGATGCGAGCGGACGCACGCTCGGTATCGAGGAGATCGCACGCGTCAGCGAGGCGATACGCAGCGGGACACTCACCTCGACCAAGGGGAGCTTCACGCACGATTTCGAACGCCGATTCGCGGCACTCTGCGGTGCGGCGCACGGCTGGGCCTGCGCTTCCGGCTCCGCGGCGATCCACGTGGCCGTGGCGGCGATCGATCCGGAGCCCGGGGACGAGATCATCACCACCGCAATCACCGACATGGGCGCGCTGGCGCCGATCCTCTACCAGGGTGCGATTCCGGTGTTCGCCGATGTCGATCCGCGCACCTGCAACATCACCGCAGAGTCCATCCGCGCGCGCCTCTCGCCGCGCACCAGGGCGATCATGGTGACGCATCTGTTCGGCAACCCCTGCGAGATGCGCGACATCCTGGCGCTCGCGCGCGAGCGCGGTCTGCCGCTGATCGAAGACTGCGCGCAGGCGCCGCTGGCGCGCGCAGACGGAAAGACAGTCGGTACGCTCGGCGCGCTCGGCTGCTTCAGCCTGCAACAGGGCAAGCACATCACCACCGGCGAAGGCGGAATCGTCGTCACTGATGATCCCGAGCTGTCGCGCCGCGCCTTCCTGTTCATCAACAAGGCCTGGGGCTACGGCGACGCGAAGCCGGACCACTACTTCCTCGCGCTCAACTACCGCTGGTCGGAACTGCAGGGCGCGGTGGCGCTGGCGCAGCTCGATCAGCTCGAGGGCTCGGTACGGCAGCGCCAGCGCATGGCGGCGCGGCTGACCAGCTTGTTGGAGGGCATGCCCGGCATCGCGACACCCTGGGTAGCGCCTGGCAATGAGCACGTGTACTGGAAATACTGCTTGCGCGTCGACGCCAAGGTCATCCCGGGCGGCTCGCCCGAGCTCGGCCGCCGCCTGAAGGAACGTGGCATCGCGTCCGCTCCGCGCTACATCCAGAAGCCTGCCTTCCAGTGCGAAGTATTCCGCGAACAGCGCACCTTCGGTCGCAGCCGCTGGCCCTTCACCCTCGCGCGGCCGGAGGCCGTCGACTATTCGCCGGCGAACTTTCCGGGAACTTTCGAGGCGCTCGAGGGCGTCCTCGTGCTGCCCTGGAATGAGCGCTACACCGAGGAAATAGTGGACGCTCTCGCAATGGAGATCAAGGGGGCGGTGCGCGGAGCGCGCGCGTGAGGCAAGGGGTATTGCGCCTGGGGCTGATTGGCGCCGGTGCCATTTCGCAGTCGTACGCGCAGGCGTTGCGCGACTATAAGGATGCGCGCCTCGTGGCAGTCGCGGACCTGCGGCGCGAGGCCGCCAAGGCGCTTGCAGAAGACGTTGGCTGCGAAGCCTATGGGTCGCACGAACAACTCATCGAGCAGGCGGGCGTCGAGGCCGTGATCGTATGCACGCCGCCAAGCACTCATCCGGACATCTGCAATGCCTGCTTCGCGCGCGGCATCGCCGTTCTTTGCGAAAAGCCGCTTTCCATCGAGTCGCGCCACGCGGCGAAAATGATCGAGACCGCGGCGGCTGCCGGCGTGGTTTTCACCATGGCGTCCAAGTTCCGCTACGTGGAAGACGTGATCCGCGCCAAGAGCCTGGTTGCTTCGGGCATCCTCGGCGAAGTGGTGCTGCTCGAGAATGCGTTCACCTCACGCGTCGACATGTCCCGCCGCTGGAATTCCGACCCCGCAGTGGCGGGGGGCGGGGTGCTTATCGACAACGGCACTCATTCGGTCGACATCGTGCGCTATTTTCTCGGCCCGATCGAGGCGGTGGCGGCTGTGGAAGGCAAGCGAATTCAGGGACTCGCGGTCGAGGATACCGCGCAGATGTTCGCACGCACCAAGTCCGGCGTGCTCGCCACCATCGATCTGTCGTGGAGCCTCAACAAGGAGCTCGAGAGCTACATCGATATCTACGGCTCGAACGGCACCATTAATGTAGGCTGGAAAGCATCCAAGTACCGCCCCTTGTCGAGCCCCAACTGGATCGTCTTCGGCAAGGGTTACGACAAGCTGCAGGCGTTTCGCAGGCAAGTGGAAAACTTCTGCCGGGCAGTGCGAGGACAGGAGCAGTTGCTTATCAGTCCCGATGATGCCCTGGCTTCCGTGCAGGTCATCGAGGCAGCCTACAAGTCCACCCGCCGCGACGATTGGGTGCCGGTCGGCGCATGAGCGGCCGCATCCACCCGACCGCGCGCATCGAGGCAGGCGTCGAGATCGGCCCGGGCACCGCGATCTGGGACCACGTGCACGTGCGCGGACCCGGCACGCGCATCGGCGCAGAGTGCATCGTCGGCGCGAAGACCTACATCGCCTACGGCGTGTCGATTGGTGACCGGGTGAAGCTGAATGCCTTCGTCTACGTATGCAACGCGGTGACCATCGAAGACGGCGTGATGGTGGCGGCTGGAACGATCTTCACCAACGACCGTTTCCCGCGCGCCACGACGCCCGACCTGCGGCAGCTGCGCTCCTCTGCGCCGGACGAACACACGCGCCCGACGCTGGTGAGGGAAGGCGCCACCATCGGGGCGGGTTGCATCATCGGCAGCGGCCTTGCGATCGGCCGCTTTGCGATGGTCGGCATGGGCTCGGTGATCACGCGCGATGTTGCCGATTTCCATCTTGTGGCGGGGCATCCGGCGCGGGCGATCGGCCTGGTATGCCGTTGCGGCGAACCCTTCCTGCGCTTCGAACCCAGCGCCCAGCCGGCACCCGGCGAGTACGCCTGCACGGCCTGCGGGCTGCGCTACGCCGTCGAGATGGGGTGCGTGCGCGAGCTTGCGCCACCGGCTTGAGCGCGGGCGGCAGCACACGTGACCGAAGCCCAGCAGGCAAGTCATTGGGGCATCGTTGGCGGCGGTATGCTGGGGATGACGCTCGCCCATCGCCTCGCCGGGCAGGGCAAGCGCGTGACGCTGATCGAGGCCGCCTCCCAACTGGGCGGATTGGCAAGCGCCTGGCAAGTGGGCGACCTGGTCTGGGACCGCCACTACCACGTCACGCTGCTCTCCGACGCGCACCTGCGCAGGCTACTGGCGGAGCTTGGGCTCGAAAGCGACATCGAATGGACGGAAACGCGCACCGGTGTCTACGCCGCGGGCCGACTGCACTCGGTTTCCAACACGCTCGAACTGCTGCGCTTCCCAGTGCTCGGCTTGATCGATGTGCTACGTCTTGGCGCTACCATTCTCTGGGCTTCACGCATCAGCGACTGGCAGCGCCTCGAACGGCTCACTGTTTCCGACTGGCTTGTGCGCTGGTCGGGAAGGCGCACCTTCGAGCGCTTCTGGCTTCCCCTGCTGCGCTCCAAGCTCGGCGACGCCTACACCGAGACCTCGGCAGCGTTCATCTGGGCGACGATCAGGCGCCTGTATGCCGCCCGGCGCTCGGGAATGAAGCGGGAAATGTTCGGCGCGGTGCGCGGCGGCTATGCGCGCGTGCTGGAATGCTTCGCCGAGCGCCTACGAGTCGCCGGCGTGCACACGCGCCTCGGCTCGCGCGTGGTGCGCGTGGAACCAGCGCAGGACTGCGTGCGAGTGCTTTTCGAGCGCGGCGACGCAGAGACTTTCGACCACGTGGTGGTGACCGCGCCATCGCCCGTCGCCGCACGGCTGTGCGCGGGCCTCTCCGCGGACGAGGAACAACGCCTCGCGGGCGTGCGTTACCTCGGCATAGTCTGCGCGTCGGTGCTCCTGCGCCGGCCGCTGTCCGGGTACTACGTGACCAACTTGCTCGATCCGGGATTGCCGTTCAC
Organism: Betaproteobacteria bacterium; assembly: GCA_031394435.1. Taxonomy (GTDB): domain Bacteria; phylum Pseudomonadota; class Gammaproteobacteria; order Burkholderiales; family SG8-39; genus JAABQT01. The sequence goes on along the minus strand of JANNTQ010000297.1, from coordinate 419 downwards.
CGGCGTGATCGAGATGTCGGCCCTGGTGCGGCCTGAACACTTTGGCGGGCGTGGCCTGGTATACCTGCCGCGCTATATCGCGCCTGGGAACCCCTTCTATGACCTGCCCGATGCGCAGGTCGAAGCGCAGTTCATGGCAGGCCTCAAGCGCGTATATCCTGCAGTGCGTGACGAGGATGTGCTCGCATTCCGCATCTCCCGGGTGCCCCACGTGATGCCGCTGCCCACGCTCGGCTACTCGCAGCGCGTGCCGCCCGTCGACAGCTCGGTGCGCGGCCTGCACTTCGTCAACTCGGCGCAGATCCTGAACGGCACCCTTAATGTCAACGAGACCGTGCAGCTTGCCGAGCGCGCCGCCAAAGGTTTCGCCAGAATGCCATGAAGCCGATCGCCAGCCTCTCGCTCGACCTGGACAACGA
>JANNTQ010000294.1:0-29444 GCA_031394435.1 Betaproteobacteria bacterium | reverse complement strand
GAATACGGAAGACGAGGAAGTGCTCGAGTTCTTCCGGCGCTTCGTGCCGCGCCAGCAGCCCGGACCCGGCGCGCGGCCGGAGAGCCGCTCCCTCGGTTCCGGCTTCATCATCAGCGCGGACGGCTACATCCTGACCAACGCGCACGTCGTCGATTCCGCGGACGAGATCAACGTCAAGCTCACCGACAAGCGCGAGTTCAAGGCCAAGGTGATCGGCGCCGACAAGCGCACCGACGTGGCGCTGATCAAGATCGAAGCCAGCGGCCTGCCGGCGGTGCGCCTGGGCGATCCCGCCAAGTTGAAAGTGGGCGAATGGGTGGTGGCGATCGGCTCGCCCTTCGGTTTCGAGAGCACGGTGACCGCCGGCATAGTCAGCGCCAAGGGCCGTTCGCTGCCGCAGGAGAATTTCGTTCCGTTTATCCAGACCGACGTGGCGATCAATCCCGGCAATTCCGGCGGACCGCTGTTCAACATGCGCGGCGAGGTGGTCGGGGTCAATTCGCAGATCTACAGCCGTACCGGCGGCTTCATGGGCTTGTCCTTCGCGATTCCCATCGACGTGGCGCTCGATATCCAGAAGCAGCTGCGCGACAATGGCCGCGTCTCGCGCGGGCGCATCGGCGTAGTGATCCAGGAAGTCACCAAGGATCTCGCGCAGTCTTTCGGTCTTGACCGGCCGCGCGGGGCCCTGGTGAACTCGGTGGAAAAAGGCAGCCCGGCTGACAAGGCGGGTATCGAGGCCACCGACATCATCACGCGCTTCGACGGCAAGCCGGTGGACTCCTCCGGCGACCTGCCGCGGATCGTCGGCGGCACTCGTCCGGGCGCCAGCGCCCAGATCGAGGTCTGGCGCAAGGGAGCGGCGCGCACGCTGACGCTGACCGTAGGCGAATTGCAGGAGGAACGGGTGGCGGTGCGCGAATCGCAGCGCGAGCGCAAGCCGGCGGAGCTCGCTGCCAACCGCCTGGGCATCGTGGTGAGCGAACTCAGCGCCGAGCAGAAGAAGGACATGCGGCTGGCGCAGGGTCTAGTGGTGGTGGAGGTGCGGCCCAACGCGAAAGCCGAGGTGCGCCGGGGCGACGTGCTGCTGAAGATGGTGCACAACGGCCAGCACACCGAGCTGAAGACTTCCGAGCAGTTCAACAAGATGCTCGCCGGCCTGGACAAGACGGCCGTCATCACGCTGCAGGTGCGCCGCGGCGAGAATACCGCCTTCGTCACGGTCACTGGCCTGGCGGACAAGGGTTAGGCCGTCGCTCTGGCGCTGCGGCTGTACGGGCGCGGCACCTGCCACCTGTGCGAGGAGATGGCGCGCGCCCTGCGCAAGCTCGGCGTGGAATTCGAGGAACTGGACGTCGACGCCGATCCAGCCCTCGCAGCGCGCTACGGCGAGCTGGTGCCGGTGCTCACCGACGCGGCGGGCGCCGAGATCTGCCACTATCACCTGGACGAAGCGGCCCTGCGGGCGCGCCTTGCGGTAAGATAGCGCCCGCAGCAGAGAAGGGTGCCCAGGGCACCCTTTTTTGTGCCTCCCATGACGCCGCAGAGCCGCATTCGCAATTTCTCGATCATCGCCCACATCGACCATGGCAAGTCGACGCTCGCCGATCGCATGATCCAATTGTGCGGCGGTCTGTCCGAGCGCGAGATGGGCGACCAGGTGCTCGACTCGATGGAGCTGGAGCGCGAGCGCGGCATCACCATCAAGGCGCAGACCGCGGCGCTGCAATACCAGGCGCGCGACGGCGAGCGCTACCTGCTCAACCTGATCGATACGCCCGGGCATGTCGACTTCTCCTATGAGGTGAGCCGATCGCTTGCCGCCTGCGAGGGCGCCCTGCTGGTGGTCGATGCTTCGCAGGGGGTAGAGGCGCAGACCGTGGCCAACTGCTACACCGCGATCGAGCAGGGCGTCGAGGTGGTCCCGATACTGAACAAGATCGACCTGCCCTCGGCCGACCCGGAGAAAGCGATCCAGGAGATCGAGGATGTCATCGGCATCCGCGCGCAGGATGCGCTGCGCGCCAGCGCCAAGACCGGCGAGGGTGTGCCGGAGATCCTCGAGGCGGTGATCGCCCGGATCCCGCCGCCCAAAGGCGACCCCGACGCGCGCCTGCAGGCGCTGGTGATCGATTCCTGGTTCGACAACTACGTCGGCGTAGTGATGCTGGTGCGCATGATGCAGGGCACGTTGCGCCCCAGGGACAAGGTGCTGCTGATGAGCACAGACGCCGCCCACTTGTGCGAGCAGGTCGGCGTCTTCACCCCCAAGTCGGAGATTCGCGAGGAACTGGTGGCCGGCGAAGTGGGCTTCGTGGTGGCCGGCGTGAAGGAGCTGCGCGAGGCCAAGGTCGGCGACACGATCACGCGCTCGGACAAGCCGGCGTCGGCGCCGCTGCCTGGCTTCAAGGAAATCAAGCCGCAGGTGTTCGCCGGCCTGTACCCGGTGGAGTCGAATCAGTATGAGGGTTTGCGCGACGCGCTGGAAAAGCTGCATTTGAACGACGCTTCCTTCCACTACGAGCCGGAGGTGTCGCAGGCGCTGGGGTTCGGCTTTCGCTGCGGTTTCCTCGGCTTGCTGCACATGGACATCGTGCAGGAGAGGCTGGAGCGCGAGTACGACGTGCAGCTGGTCACTACCGCACCGTCCGTGGTGTACGAAGTGCTGCTGCGCGACGGTACGGTCGAACAGATCTCCAACCCGGCGAAATTGCCTGATCCATCGCAGATCGAGGAGATCCGCGAGCCGGTGATCGCCACCACGATCTTCGTGCCGCAGGAGTACGTGGGCCCGGTGATGACGCTGTGCACCGACAAGCGCGGCACGCAGACCAATCTGCACTACTCGGCGCGGCACGTGGTGCTGTCCTACGACCTGCCGCTGAATGAAGTGGTGCTCGATTTCTTCGACCGGCTGAAGTCGCTGACGCGCGGCTTCGGCTCGATGGACTACGAGTTCAAGCAGTACCGGCCGGCCGACGTGATCCGGCTCGACGTGCTGGTGAACGGGGAGCGGGTCGACGCCCTGTCCAGCATGGTGCACCGCGAGGCGGCGCAGCGCCGAGGGCGCGAGCTGGCGGCGCGGCTGCGCGGACTGATCCCGCGGCAGATGTTCGACGTGGCGATCCAGGCGGCGATCGGCTCCAATATCATCGCGCGCGAGAACGTCAAGGCATTGCGCAAGAACGTGCTTGCCAAGTGCTACGGCGGCGACGTATCACGCAAGAGGAAGTTGCTCGAGAAGCAAAAGGCGGGCAAGAAACGCATGAAGCAGGTCGGTTCGGTGGAGATCCCGCAGGAGGCGTTCCTGGCGGTGCTGCAGAGGGACTCCGACTAGTTCGTGAATTTCGCCCTGTTCCTGCTGATCCTGCTGCTGGTGACCGGCGGCGTGTGGGCGCTGGAGGCGGGCCTGCTGCGCAAGCGGCGCCGGCTGAGCGCGAAGCAGCCCTGGTGGGTGGAGTATTCGGTCAGCTTCTTCCCCGTGATCCTGATCGTGTTCCTGCTGCGTTCGTTCCTGTTCGAGCCGTTCAAGATTCCCTCGGGCTCGATGATCCCGACGCTGCTGGTCGGTGACTTCATCCTGGTCAACAAATTCACTTACGGCATCCGGCTGCCGGTGCTGAACGTGAAGCTGGTCGACATCAATTCGCCAAGCCGCGGTGACGTGATGGTGTTCCGCTATCCGGAGGATCCGTCGCTCGACTACATCAAGCGGGTGGTCGGTATCCCGGGCGACCGCATCGAGTACCGCAACAAGCGCCTGTCGATCAACGGCCAGCCGGTAGCGCTGCAGCAGATCGAGGACTACCTGTCGCGCGAGCGCATGCAGTACACGCGGCGCTTCCTCGAAACGCTGCAGGGCGCCCAGCACGAGATCATGCTGGAAGAGGACGCGCCTGCCTTCGTGCCGCAGGCGCGTGCTTTTCCGCATTTCGGCAATTGCAACTACAATATGGCGAGCGTGACGTGCACGGTTCCGGCGGGCCACTATTTCGTGATGGGCGACAACCGCGACAATTCGAGCGACAGCAGGGTCTGGGGCTTCGTGCCCGACGAAAACATTGTCGGCCGCGCCTTCTTCATCTGGCTCAACCTCGGCGAGCTTGGCCGCTTCGGCTCGTTTCGATGAAGGCCTCTTCCGACAGGAGATCGACCATGCGCAACCGGCAGCAGGGAATTACATTGATGGGTCTGATCAGCGGCGGGGTGATCGTCATTTTCGTCATGCTGCTGGCGATGAAGCTGGTGCCCTCGTACATCGAGTTTGGGTCCGTGAAAAAGGCGCTGGCGGGGATCGCGGTTGATACGCGCGGCCGCAACGCCTCGGTGGCGGACGTGCGCCGCGCGTTCGAGAACCGCTCCGCCATCGACGACATCAACAGCGTCAAGTCGAGCGACCTGGAGATCAGCAAGGAAGGCAACGAATACATGGTGACCGCTGCCTGGCGCAGGGAGATCCCGCTGTTCGCCAACCTTGGCATCTACATCGACTTCACGGCGTCGACCAAGAACTGACCAGGGCGGCATCAGCAGCTTGTCTAGCACCGCGCGCCTCGAGGAGCGCCTCGGCCATCGATTCCAGCGCGCCGAACTGATTGAGCAGGCGCTGACGCACCGCAGCTTCGGTTCGCCGCACAACGAGCGCCTCGAATTCCTCGGCGACGGGGTGCTGGGTTGCGTCATGGCGCAGGAACTTTTTGCACGCTTCCCGGCCTTGAGCGAAGGGGATCTTTCGCGCCTGCGTGCCAGCCTGGTGCGCAAGGAATCACTCGCCGCGGTAGCGCGCGACCTCGGGCTCGGCGAATACCTGCGGCTGGGCGACGGCGAGAGCGCGAGCGGCGGCGCTGCGCGGCCTTCGATCCTGGCCGATACGCTGGAGGCACTCTACGGCGCCGTGTTCCTGGATGCCGGGTACGAGCGCGCACGCGCAATGGTCTGCAGCACTTTCGGCGGCACGCTCGACGCATTGGATCCCTGCACCACCGCCAAGGACCCGAAGACGCGACTGCAGGAATTGCTGCAGGGGCGCGGGCAAGGATTGCCGAGTTACCACCTGGTCGCGACGCAAGGCGCCGCGCACCGGCAGACCTTCGAGGTCGAATGCATGGTGGAGCAACTGGGCCTGCGCGCGACGGGCAAGGGCGAGGCAAGGCGCGCCGCGGAGCAGCAGGCAGCCGAGGCGCTGCTGCGCCAACTGGGCGCATGAGCAGCTTCCGCAGCGGCAGCATAGGCCTGGTGGGCAGGCCGAACACCGGCAAGTCCAGCCTGCTCAACAGGCTGCTGGGGCAGAAGCTGGCGATCGTCTCGTCACGCGAGCAGACCACGCGTCACCTGCTGACCGGCATCCTGACCAGCGCAGACTGCCAGTACGCATTCGTCGATGCGCCCGGGTTCCAGACGCGGCACCGCAACCTGCTCAACCGCTCGCTAAACCGTCGCGCGGGCGAGGCGGCGCGGGATGTGGACGTAGTGGCGTTTGTGCTGGAAGCACTGCACTTCGACTCTGCCGATCGCGCAGCATTGGCCAAAGTGCCGCAGCACATGCCATTGGTGGCAGTGGTCAACAAAGTCGACCTGGTGCGCCCGGCAGCCAAGCTGCTGCCGTTCCTCGAGCGCTTGGCGCGCGAACGCAAGTTCGACGCGATGGTGCCGGTGTCGGCGGCGACCGGCCGCAATGTCCCGGAATTGCTGCGCGTGTTGCGCGAGCATCTGCCCGAGGGCGCGGCGAACTATCCGCCTGACCAGCTCACCGACCGCGACGAGCGGTTCTTTGCGGCGGAACTGCTGCGCGAGAAGATCTTCAGGTTGCTGGGCGAGGAGCTGCCTTACCGCTGCGAAGCGGTGATCGACAGCTTTCGCGAGGAAGGACGGCTGCGGCGCATCGAGGCCACCCTGTGGGTCGAGCGCGAAAGCCAAAAACCGATCGTCATCGGCAAGCAGGGCGCCAACCTGAAACGCATTTCCACCGAGGCGCGCAAGGACATGGAGCGCCTGTTTGGCGGCAAGGTCTTCCTGCAGGTCTGGGTCAAGGTCCGGCGCAGCTGGACCGACGACGAGCGCATGCTGCGCCAGCTGGGCTACGCATGACGCGCCGGCGCACCGAGCACGAGCCTGCCTTCGTCCTGCACAGCTATCCCTACAAGGAGACCAGTCTTATCGTGGAGGCGTTTACGCGCCACCGCGGCCGCGTGGGATTGCTGGCACGGGGCGCGAGGCGGCCGCGCTCGGCGATGCGCGGCAACTTGCTCGCCTTCCATCCCTTGCGGCTGAGCTGGAGCGCCTCCGCCGAGCTGGGCACGCTGCTGGCCGTCGAATGGGTCGGCGGCCAGGCGGCGCTGGCAGGCATGCGCCTGATGTGCGGCTTTTACATCAACGAATTGCTGCTCAAGCTGCTGCCGAGGGAAGACGCGCACGAAGCGCTGTTCGATGCCTACGCCGGAAGCGTGGCGCGCCTCGGAGCGCGCGAGGATCACTCTGCCGTGATGCGCGGCTTCGAGCGAAAGCTGCTGACCGAACTCGGCTATGCTCCCCTGCTCGAGCGCGACGCCGGCAGCGGCCAGCCAGTGGAGCCCGCGCGCCGCTACGTGTACGACCCGGAGCGCGGGCCACTGGCTGCCAACGGCGATGCCGGGCAGGCGCTCACCGTCGGCGGACAGACGCTGCTCGACATGGCGCGCGACGACTATGCGCGCGCTGAAACGCGCGACGAGGCGCGCCGCCTGATGCGCTGGCTGATCGCCGCGCGCTTGTCGGGGCAGCCGCTGCATACGCGCGAGGTGCTGCGGGAGCTGCAGGAACTATGATCGAGCTGGGCGTCAATGTGGACCACGTGGCGACGGTACGGCAGGCGCGCCGCACCTATGAACCCGACCCGGTCCGGGCGGCGGTGGAGGCGCAGCTCGGCGGCGCAGACGGCATCACGGTGCACTTGCGCGAGGACCGGCGCCATATCCAGGACGAGGACGTGCGCCGGCTGCGCGAACTGACTCACATCAAGCTCAACTTGGAGATGGCCGCCACCGAAGAGATGGTGGAAGTGGCGCGGCGCATCCGGCCGGAGATGGCGATGCTGGTGCCCGAGGGCCGGCACGAGATCACCACCGAGGGCGGCCTGGACATCGTCGCGCAGGCAGGCCGGCTGCGCGAAGTGGTCGCGCGGCTGGCGCAGGCGGGCATCGTGGTTTCGGTGTTCATCGACGCGCAGGCGAGCCAGGTCGAGGCCGCCCAGCGCATCGGTGCCGCGGTGTGCGAAGTGCACACCGGGCCGTACGCGCATGCCTTTCATGCCAAGGAGCGCGATGCCGAATCGCCGGCAGTCGTCGGCGAACTGCAGAAGATCCGTCTGGCGGGCGAACGGATCCGGGCCCTCGGCATGCGCTTCAATGCCGGTCACGCACTCAATTACTTCAACGTCGAGCCAGTGGCGCGGCTGCCGGGCGTGCGCGAATTGCACATCGGGCACGCCATTGTCAGCCGGGCCGTATTCGTGGGCATGCGCGAGGCGGTACGCGAGATGAAGCAGCTGATCGTGCAGGCCGCGAGGTGATCTACGGCGTCGGCAGCGACCTGATCGAGATCCAGCGCGTCGAGCGCGCGCTGGCGCGCTTCGGCGAGCGCTTCGCACGCCGCATCCTGTGCGAGCCGGAGCTGCGGCGCTTTCGCGGCCACGCGAAGCCGGCGGCCTATCTCGCCAAGCGATTCGCGGCGAAGGAGGCGTTCAGCAAGGCGCTCGGAACCGGCATACACGCGCCGGCGAACTGGCACGGCGTGTGGGTGAGCAACCTGAAGTCGGGCAAGCCGCAGCTGGAATTCTCCGCCGCACTTGGCGCGCTGATGCAGCAGCGCGGCATCCGGCGCTGCCACCTCACGTTGACCGATGAGCGCAGCATGGCTGGCGCCACTGTGATCCTTGAATGCGACGGTTGAGGACCCGCTTGCCCCTGGGTCCCGTGGTGCTGGACCCGCAGGGGGCAGTGCTCACCGAAGACGACCGACGGCGCATGCTGCATCCGGCCGCGGGCGGCGTCATCCTGTTCAGCCGCAGCTACGAGAACCCCGGGCAGCTGCAGGCGCTGACGCAAGAGATCCGCGCGCTGCGCGAGCCGCAACTGCTCATCGGCGTCGACCACGAAGGCGGGCGGGTGCAGCGCTTCAAGGAGGGCTTCACCGCACTGCCGCCGATGCGTGCGCTCGGCAGGCTTTGGGACCGGGACCGCGAGGCGGGACGGGCGGCCGCCCATGCCGCCGGTTATGTGATCGCTGCCGAGCTGGCCGCGCACGGGCTGGATTTCAGCTTCACGCCGGTGCTGGACCTGGACTACGGCTCGAGCACGGTGATCGGCGACCGCGCCCTGCACTTCGATCCGCTCGCCACCAGTTCGCTGGCGGCGGCGTTGATCGGAGGACTGGACGAAGGCGGCATGCCTGCCGTGGGAAAACACTTCCCGGGCCACGGTTACGCAGTGGCGGACTCGCACCTTGCCGTGCCAATCGACGACCGGCCGCTGGCCGAGATCCGGCGCAAGGACCTGCCGCCGTATGTCGCTGCCATCAAGGCGGGCCTCGCAGCGGTGATGCCGGCGCATGTCATCTATCCGCGCGTGGACAGCGAACCCGCAGGCTACTCGCGAGTCTGGTTGCAGGATGTGTTGCGCGCTCAGTTGGGGTTTGGCGGTCTGGTCTTCAGCGATGACCTGTCGATGGAGGGCGCCAGGTCCGCTGGCGATATTGGCGCTCGCGCGCGAGTGGCGCTGGCTGCCGGCTGCGACATGGTCTTGCTGTGCAATGATCCACCGGGGCAGGAGAGCTTGCTCGATGGGCTGGCCGATGTCGCGCTGGCAGCGCCGGACCGGGCGGACCGCATGCGGCGCCGGGGCGGCGCGCGCGACCTGCGAAAGAGCGTGGCCTACCGCGAAGCGCAGCAGGCGTTCGAAGCGCTGGCCTAGCCGCGCTCCATGTAGGTGCCTTGGTTGGTGTCGATCTTGATCTTCTCGCCCTTGTTGATGAATGGCGGCACCTGCACGGTGATGCCGGTTTCCATGGTTGCCGGCTTGAAGGTATTGGTGGCGGTGGCGTTCCTTATGCCGGGCTCCGTATCCACCACGGTGAGTACCACCGAAGGCGGGATCTCGATGCCGATGGCGCGGTCGTTGTAGAAATTGATCTGCACCTCGGTGTTGGGCAGCAGGTAGCCTGCCTGGCCTTCGAGGAACTCCGCCGGCAGCGTCAGCTGCTCGTAGTTCTCCTGGTCCATGAACACGAAACCGCCGCCATCCTGGTAGAGAAACTGCATGTCGCGCGGGTCGACAAAGGCGCGCTCGACCTTGTCTTCGGTGCGGAAGCGCTGATTGGTCTTGGTGCCCGCCTCGATGTCCTTCATCTCGACCTGCATGAAGGCGCCGCCGCGTCCGCCGACGTGCACGTGGTAACACTTGAGCACGCGCCACACGCGCTTGTCCCATTCAAGCAGGTTGCCGACGCGGATTTCGACTGCGGAGACCTTGGCCATGGCTGCCGGGCGGGCGGAAAAGGGCGCGAAGTTTACACTGATTCCGCAGGCCGGCGCTAGAATTCCTTCTCCGCATGGACGCACCGCGCTTCGATCCGAAGAGCTTTGTCGCCGGGCTGCCCAGCCTGCCCGGGGTCTACCGCATGCTGGGGCCGGCCGGCGATGCTCTGTACGTCGGCAAGGCGCGCGACCTGAAGAAGCGCGTCGCAAGTTATTTCCACAACAGCGTCGCCAGCCCGCGCATCCGCATGATGCTGGCGCAGGTGGCGCTGGTCGAAGTGACGGTGACGCGCTCCGAGGCCGAGGCGCTGCTGCTGGAGAACAATTTCATCAAGAGCCTCGCGCCGCGCTACAACATCGTGTTCCGCGACGACAAGACCTACCCGTACCTGACGCTCAGCGGGCACCGCTTTCCGCGCCTGGGGTTCCACCGTGGGGCACGCGACTCCCGCCACCGCTACTTCGGCCCGTTTCCGCACGCGTCGGCGGTACGCGAGAGCATCCAGTTGCTGCAGCGAGTGTTCCGGCTGCGTAGCTGCGAGGACACGGTGTTCGAGAACCGCTCGCGACCCTGCCTGCTGCATCAGATCCGGCGCTGCAGCGCGCCATGCACGGCGCTGATCGACGAACAGTCCTACGCCCAGGACGTGTTGCATGCCGAGCTGTTCCTGAAGGGACGCGAGGACGACGTCATGCAGCGGGTCTCCGAACGCATGAAGTCAGCGTCCGACGCGCGCCAGTATGAAGCCGCGGCAGGCTATCGCGACCAGGTGCGCGCGTTGTCGCGCGTGCAGGCGCGGCAGTACGTGGAATCCGAGCGCGGCGTCGACGCCGACGTCGTCGCCTGCGTGGTCAAGGGCGCAGCGGCCTGCGTGAATCTGGCGATGATCCGCGGCGGCCGGCACGTCGGCGACCGCAGTTTCTTTCCCGCCAACGCGGCCTCCGCTGCGCCGGAGGAGGTGTTGCAGGCTTTTCTCGAGCAGCACTACCTGGCGCAGCCGGTTCCGCCGCTGGTGCTGGCAAGCCACGCGGTGGAGTTCGACGCGCTGGTGCCGACGCAAGGCGAGCGGCGCGTGTGGCTGGCCATGGCGGCGAAGAACGCCGAACTGGCGTTGGAGCAACGCGCGCGGGAACACAATGCGCAGGAGGAACGCCTGGCGGGGCTGCGGGAGGCACTCGGCCTGCCGGATTCGGCGCAGCGCATCGAATGTTTCGACGTCAGCCACACCATGGGCGAGGCGGCTGTCGCGTCGTGCGTGGTGTACGACCGGCACGCGATGCAAAAGGGCGAATACCGGCGCTTCAACCTGCGCGACATCACGCCCGGGGACGACTACGCGGCGATGCGCCAGGCGCTGACCAGGCGCTATGGGCGGGTCAGCGCGGAGGAGGGCAAGATGCCGGATCTGCTGCTGATCGACGGCGGCAGGGGACAGGTTTCGGCGGCGCGGCTGGCGCTGGCGGAGATCGGCCTGCACGAGGTCACCGTGGTTGGCGTCGCCAAGGGCGAGCTGCGCAAGCCCGGCCTGGAAGAGCTGATCCTCGAAGCCGGCGAGCGCAGCCTCAGGCTGCCCCCCGTGCATCCTGGATTGCACCTGGTGCAGCAGATCCGCGACGAGGCGCACCGCTTCGCCATCGTTGGCCACCGGGCGCGGCGCGCCAAGTCGCGCACCACCTCGTCGCTGACCGAGATCCCGGGCATCGGGGCGCAGCGGCGACAGCGCCTGCTGGCGCACTTCGGCGGGCTGCGCGAAGTCCAGGCGGCGGCAGTCGACGAAATCGCGCAGGTCGAGGGCATCAGCCGGTCGCTGGCCGAGCGTATTTACAAGGCCTTGCACTGATGCCGCCCACCCTGCCGAATCTGGTGACCTGGCTGCGCATCCTCATGATCCCGCTGCTCATCGGCGTGTTCTACTTGCCCGATGCGTGGTTGTCGGCCACGGGAAAGAATGTCGCCGCCTGCGCGATGTTCGTGGTCGCGGCGCTCAGCGACTGGCTCGACGGCTACCTTGCGCGCGCGCTCAACCAGATGTCCGCCTTCGGCGCCTTCCTCGACCCAGTGGCCGACAAGCTGATCGTGGCGGCCGCGCTGATCATGCTGGTGCAACTGGAGCGGGTCGAGCCGGTCATCGCGCTGATCATCATCGGCCGCGAGATTGCGATTTCCGCCTTGCGCGAGTGGATGGCCAAGCTCGGCCAGTCGGGCAGCGTCGCGGTGGCTTACATCGGCAAGGTGAAGACTGTCAGCCAGATGATCGCGATCCCGTTGCTGCTGTTCCACGATGACTTGTACGGGTTGCTGAACACGCAATTGCTCGGCACCATCCTGATCAACGTAGCCGCGGTACTGACCGTGGTTTCGATGCTGCACTACCTGCGCCGCGCGCTGCCTCACGTACAGGGATGAGCTATAATTTCCGGTTCCATGACGCGGGAGTAGCTCAGTTGGTAGAGCGCAACCTTGCCAAGGTTGAGGTCGCGAGTTCGAGACTCGTCTCCCGCTCCAGATTAGGTTAGGGAAGGCCGGGAGGCCTTCCCTTTTTCGTTGCATCCCCGGGCGGGATGGCAGAGTGGTCATGCAGCGGCCTGCAAAGCCGTGGACGCCGGTTCGATTCCGACTCCCGCCTCCAAACTTCCTTGCCGCGTCGCTGCCCGGGTGGCGAAATTGGTAGACGCATGGGACTTAAAATCCCTGGCTGGGTAACTCCAGCGTGTCGGTTCGAATCCGACTCCGGGCACCACAGTCAGCCCCCGGCGAGGGTGAGGCGGATGCGGTTGCGGCCGAACAAGTAGGCGTAATCGCGGGTGGCCGCCAGCCCCTTCGTCAGCAGCACCCCGAGCCCGCCGACCTTGCGCAGCTCGAGCGTGGTATCGGGTGGCTCCTCGGGCAGGTGCGCGTAGGGATTGAACGGGGGTGCCTTGTCCTCGTAGACGACCTGAACGACGTCGCCGCTGCGCGACAGTGCCACCCAAACTGGTGCATCGCAATCCCCACGATGTCCGTGCTTCACGGTGTTGGTGAACAATTCTTCCAGCACCAGGTTGAGACGCAGACACTGCTGGCGCGGCAGGCCGCAATCAGCGCAAAATGACTCCAGAAAAGCCTGCACCGGGCGCAACTGCTCCAAGCGTGCAAGAAACTGTCCTGCTCGGGCGAAATTCACTGTCTTACCTGACCTCCCCTGGCATTATAGAATCTCTGTCATCCAGCAGGAGGTACCATGCGCCAAATCATTGCAGCAGCGGCAATCGCTTCCGCCCTCGCGGTCACAGGAACGTCATGGGCCAATGACGTCGGCCAGGTCAAGACCGCGAAGGGGACCGTGCATGTCGAGCGCGCCGGCACGCTCATGCCAGCGTTGGTTGGCATGCCGATCCGCCAGTCGGACGCCCTGGTCACCGGCGCCGACGGCTCCGTCGGGGTGACCTTCAGCGACAACAGCCTGTTGTCCACGGGCCCGAACAGCGTGCTGGTGGTAGACCGCTATAGCTTCGACAGCACCACGCACGCGGGCCGTTTCGATGCTTCGCTGAAGAAGGGCACCCTGGCCGTAGTGTCGGGCAAGATGGTCAAGCAGTCCCCGGATGCAATGAAAGTGCGTACGCCCGCCGCCGTCATGGGCGTGCGCGGCACCGAGTTCGTCGTGCAGGTGGAAGAGCCGGCGAAAAAGTAGATGCCGGTCGTGATCGCCGCGCTGGTGACGGCGCTCATGATCTTTACGCACCTGGGCCAGGTCGGCGACGAACTGGTGGTAGTGCTCCCGGGGCCGGACGACAAAGTGGGGACGGTGGTGGTTGAGCGCGCCGGCGAGCGGGCGGTACTCAGCCAGCCCTATGCCGCAAGCCGCATTGTGGACGGCGGCGGGCCGCAGGTGCAACGCCTGACGGAAACCGAGGTGCGGAAGGAGTTCGGCGCATCGCTGGCTGCGCTGCCCGGGCGGCCCAAGTCGTTCCTGCTTTATTTTCTCGAGGGCAAGGACGAGTTCACAGCGGAATCGCGCGTCGAACTCGACAAGATGCTGGCCGAGCTGCGCCAACGCGGCGCGCCCGACGTGGTGGTGATCGGCCACACCGATCGCGTCGGCACTGTGCAATTCAACGACCGGCTTTCCCTGCTGCGCGCCGAGCGGGTGCGCGCCGAGCTGGTGCAACTCGGCATAGCGCAGAGTCGCATCCAGATCGCGGGGCGCGGCGAACGCGAGTTGCTAGTGCCGACCGACGACGAAGTTCCCGAGGCCCGCAACCGGCGCGTCGAGGTCAGCGTCCGCTAGTTCCTCGTCGCTGTGCGCCGCTGTGGCGCGGCCGTTCCAGCGCACGCACAGCAGTGTCAGGTCGTCCGATGGTTCGGCGGAGCCGACGAAGTGCGCCACGTCCGCGCGCACCGCGGACAGCAGGGCGGCGGGCGCGGCGTGTTCCGGCAGTTTCTGCAGGACCGACTGCAGGCGGGCCACGCCGTACAATTCCCCGGCTTCATTCATCGCTTCGGTGACACCATCGGTGACCACGCAGATCCATTCGCCGGCGGCCACCTGGTGGGACTCCACCGGATAAGTGTAGTTCTCCAGCACGCACAGCGGAGGCCCGCCTGAATGCTCCAGGCGCACCAAGCTGCCACCCGGACGCCGCGCGAACGGCGGCTCATGCCCCGCATTGCTGAACTCGAGCTTGCCGGTGCGTGTGTCGAGGATGCCGGCGAACGCCGTGACGAACAGCGATTCCGGGTTTTCGCTGGACACCTCGGCATTGGCCCGCATCAGCAAGCCGCCGACGTCCTGCACGCGCCGCGCCGCGCTCTTCAGCAGGGTCTTGGACAGTGCCATGAACAGGCTCGCCGGCAGGCCCTTGCCGGACACATCGGCGACGACAAAGAACAGCCGGTGCGCGTCGATCATGAAGCAGTCGTAGAAATCACCGCCTACCGTGCGTGCGGGCTCCAGGTGCGCCTCGATGCCGAAGCGCGTTTCGTCTGCGAACAGGATACCGGGTACGGGCAGCAGACCCATCTGGATGCGACGGGCGGATTCCAGTTCACCGGTCACGCGCGCCGCCTGTTCGCGCAAATTCCGGCGCTGTTCGTCCGCCTCGCTCAATGCCTGCGCCAGCACGATGCCGAACACGATCGTGGCGCCGATCGCGGGCCAGGCCACGTCGAGCAGCACGCCTTCCCGCGCAAACCCTTCGACACCCAGCGCGCCCAGCGCGGCCACCACCGCCACGTACAGTGCGATCGAGCCCGCGACACCGAGAGCGGGTACGCCGAAGGCGAGCACCAATGCGGCGGCGACGAGCAGCGCCATCTCCAGCGCGTGCAGCATAGCCGGGCGACGCAGGTAAGCCTGAGCAAAAATCTGCTCCAGGATCTGCGCATGGATCTCGACCCCGGGCACGCGCTCGCCGAGGGCAGTACTCTGGAAATCGAGCAGGCCGAGGCCGGTGACACCGACCAGCACCAGCTTGCTCTTGAGTTCGTCCGCGGCAACGCTGCCGTCGAGCACCCTCGCCGCGGACACGAAGCGCGCCTCGTCATGCGGCCCGTACCAGATCCAGAAGCGGCCGTCAGCATGCGCCGGCACCGCGATGTCGCCGAGGCGGAATTCGATCTGGTCGCGCCCGCGTCCGACCAGGGACAGTGGTGCGCCGGTCGCCACCCTCAACATCTCGGTGCTCAGCGACGGCACGATGACATCGCCCACCATCCCGGCGACGAGAGCACGCCGAATCACGCCGTTCTCGGGGTCGACGCTGAGCAGGCCGCGGCCGGCGGCGGCGCGATCGATCACTGGCAGGCTTGACAGGTGTCCGGCGAATCGCCGCAGCGCGAGGTCGGGCGCATTGAAGATGCGGACCGGGGCAGCAGCAGGGGGCTGAGGGAAGCGCGGGTCCGGCGCTTCCAGGCCGGCAATGCCAAGCACGACTTTGCGGCCGTGTATGGCCGCGGCCAGCGCCGCATCGTTCGACGGCAGGGAACGCAGGCGACGCGCCACGTCGGCCGACAATTCCTGCACTTCCTGCGCCACTTCGGCCGGCGAGAAGCGGTCGCGTTCCGGAAACAGCAGGTCGACGCCGATGGCGGCCGGCTTGGCGGTAGCGATGCCGGCAATCAATTGTGCGATTCTGCTGCGCGGCCAGGGCCACTGGCCGTGGCGTTCCAGCGCCAGCTCGTCGATCGCGACGATCAGCACTGGTGCGCTGCGCCGTTCGCGCGGGAACAGTATCTGGTAACCGTCGAACAGGGCACTGCGCAGCGCTTGCACAAACTGCGGCTCCGCCGCGAGCAGGGCCATCAACGCGACCACCAGGGCGAGCGGGCCTGCCCGCTTGGACCAGACGGATCTCAGACGTCGATCTCCAGGCCGTCGTAGGCGGCAGAAACCTGCAGCGCTTGCGTGCCCCGCGTCAGCTCCTCCAGGCGGCGCGTCTCGCGCAGCACGCCCTCGATGGTGGCGTCGTCGTAGGCCGGCTCGTGGTGGAACAGCACCAGGTGCTTAACGCGTGCCATCTGGCACAGCTCAACGCCGATGATGTTGCTCGAATGTCCCCAGTCGGCCTTCACGGAAATTGCGTCGGCGAGCGAATACATGGCATCGAACACCACGACATCGGCCTCATGGAAGAATTTAACGAATAGCGCGGTCTGCGCGCGGTTCTCCAGTTTGTGCTCCGAATCGGTGGTGTAGACGAAGGACTTGCCCTGCGCCTCGAAGCGATAACCATAGGAGTCGCCGGAATGCATTTGCGGCGCGGGCGTGACGCGGATGCCGGAGACCTCATGCGTCTTGCCGGGCGTGAGCCGCACGAACTCGATGTGCGCGGCCAATTGGGAGAACTCCACCGGAAAACAGGGCGGGGCCTGCTGCAGGCGGAAGGCGTGCTCCAGCACGTCATGGCAGCCATGGATGCGGATGCGCGTGCCTGGGACATAGGCCGGACCGAAGAACGGGAAGCCCATGATGTGGTCCCAGTGCACGTGCGACATGAACACGTTGACCGTCGCCGGCCGGCCTGACTGGCGCGCGAGCACGTGTGCGCCGAACGGGCGCGCGCCGCTGCCCATGTCGCAGACGAAGTACTCATCGTGACCGGTTTCCAGTTCGACGCAGGCCGAATGGCCGCCAAAGGTGTGCGACAAGGAAAAGTCGAGGTGCTGCTCGGCGTAGGCATAGGCCGCGCCGATCGACTCGAAGCTGCGTCCCCCGGCCCGCATCAGCGCCACGGCGATCTTGTCGCGGATGTCGGCGGAAGTGAGCGCGACAGGGATCGAACCGCGGGTGCCCCAGAAGCGGACGCGCACCCGCGCTAACCCCGGTCGAAAGCGGCAGCCGCGGCTGGCGAGAGCGAGGCGAGCGCGTCGCGCACTTTCGGGTAGGCCTCGAACACCAGGTTGAAGCGCGCAATCTGGAAAATCTCGGCCACAACCGGCTGCATGGAGGCGATGACGATGCGGCTGTTCTGCGCCTTGGCCTGCTTCGCCGCCAGCATGAAGCAGCGCAGTCCGGCGCTCGAAACGTACTCCAGGCCCGACAGGTCGAGCACGATCGACGTGCCGTCCTTGGCCGCGCGCGCCAGGTGCGGCGCGAGTTCCTCGCGAAAAGTCTCGCAGTTGTCGTGGTCCAGGCGGCCGGCGGGCGAGAGCACCAGTGCGGACCCGTAAAGATGGTGGGCGAGCGGCATTTTGCTTGAATTCCCGGCGTCTATTGTCTGCAAAGCCGGCGCCGACAGCAACAGCTAGAATCGCTGCATGGCCGCCATC
Source organism: Betaproteobacteria bacterium (assembly GCA_031394435.1). Taxonomy (GTDB): domain Bacteria; phylum Pseudomonadota; class Gammaproteobacteria; order Burkholderiales; family SG8-39; genus JAABQT01. The sequence continues at coordinate 12,186 of JANNTQ010000294.1, read as the reverse complement.
GGCGACGAACGCATCCTCGGCGCGGCGCGCTGGCTGGTGAATCGGCATTTGGCCAGGGGCCGCTCCAAGCCTCCGCCTGCCTTGCTTGCGCCGCGCAGCATCAAGGAGGCCTACGCCATCCAGGACGCGTTTGTCGCCCTGAAGGCCCGCGCCTGCGGGCCCATCGCGGGTTACAAGATTGCGCTGACCACGCCGCAAATGCGCAAACTTGTTGGCCTGCGGGATTCGATTGCCGGTTGCCTCCATGCGCGTCAGGTGGTGCGCGCTCCGGCCTCGGTGCGGGCGGCCGAATACGGGCGCCTGCTGGTCGAATTCGAGATCGCGGTGCGCATGCGTGCGGACCTGCCCTTGGCTGCCGCGCCGTATTCGCGGGAACAGGCGGCTTCGGCCGTGGGGGCCGTGATGCCTGCGTTTGAACTGGCCGACGACCTGGGGGCGGATTATTCGACGCTCGCCACTCGCGGGCTGGAGCTGGCGGCCGACAACGCGTGGAACGAAGGTGCAGTGCTTGGAACGCCGGTCGACGACTGGCGAGGCATCGATCTGGCGGCGATTCGCGGCGTGGCCAGCATCAACGGTCAGGTCGTGGGGGAGGGGATGGGTGGTGACGCGATGGGACACCCCCTCGCCGCGCTCGCCTGGGTGGCGAATCACCTCGCGGGCAGGGGAAGATTTCTGCGCAAGGGCGACGTGGTCATTACCGGCAGCCTCGTGACTTCCAAATTTCCCATAGCAGGCGACCGGCTGCAGTTCGCAGCGGGCGCGCTCGGCGTGATCGAACTGGCGGTGGAATAAGGCCTAGAGGAGTTTGCGCAACTCGTTCTTCTGTACCTTGCCGAGCGCGTTCTTCGGCAACCGGTCGACGAACACGATGCGCCGCGGGTGCTTGAAGCGCGCGAGGCGATCCTCGAACAGCGCGAGCACGGCAGCCTGATCCAGCTTGGCGCCGGCCTTGCGCACCACTACGGCGCACGCCGCTTCCCCCCACTTCGCGTCCTCCATCCCGACAACCGCCGCCTCGGCGATCAGCGGGCAGTCGGCCAGCACGTTTTCCAGTTCGGCGGGATACACGTTTTCACCGCCGGAGATGATCAGGTCGGTCGACCTGCCCATGATCCAGTAGTAGCCCTCGTCGTCGATGCGCGCCAGGTCCCCCGTTCTGTACCAGCCCTCCGGCGTCAGCGCGGCCGCCGACGACGCGGCATCGTTCCAGTAGCCGCGCATCACGTTCGGTCCGCGCACCCAGATTTCGCCCTGCACCAGCTTGACCTCGCAGTGCATGGCGGGTCTTCCTGCGCTGCCCGGCTTGCGCATCGCGTCCTGCCGCATTAGCACCGTCGCAACGGGCGCCGTTTCGGTCGATCCGTAGATCTGACCGACCGGAACGCCGCGGGCATGGAAGGCTTCGATCAGGCTTGCGGGCACTACCATCGACCCGGTATTGAGCATGCGCAGGCTCGACAGGTCGGTCCTCGTCCAGTCCGGATGGCCGATCACTGCTGCAATGGTGGCAGGCACAAGGAGACTGAGCGTCGGGCGGAGCGCCGCGACGTCGTGCAACCAGGCGCCCGGCTCAAACCTCGGCTGCAGGGTCACGCGGGCGCCTGCCAGCAACGCGGGCAGCGTCTGGATGTTCAGGCCACCGACGTGGAACAGCGGGAGGGCAGTCAGCACATGATCGTCCTGCCGCAGGTCGTGGGCATGCATCGAGTTGTAGCCGTTCCACAGCACGGCGCGTTGCTGCAGCACGGCTCCTTTGGCAGTCGCGGTCGTCCCCGAGGTGTAGACGATCAGCAGGTCGTCTTTGTCGCCCCCAGTCAGGTTCGGCGCCCCTTTGTCTCGCCAGTCGCCAAGTGGAACACCCAGCTTGCGCGCCTGAAGCTCGAACGCGGCGTCGCAGTAGAGCAGGCGCGGCGTACAGTCCCGCAGAATCGCCGCGTGCTCGGCCGCCGCCAGGCGCCAGTTCAGCGGTACCAGGATGGCGCCCAGCCGGGCGGCCGCGAACAGCAGCGCCAGCATGTCCGGATGGTTGGTTCCGAGCCAGGCGATGCGCTCGCCCTTGCTTACGCCGAGCGCCCTTGCTGCCAGCTCGATGCGCAGCCAGAACTGCGCGTAGGTCCATTCTTCCTCCTGGAAGCGAAGTGCGACCCTGTCCGGCGCGTGCTGCGCCCAGTGTTCGATGAACCGCGACAGGTTCAGTCGTCCGCCTCGCCTGGCTCGTAGAGGGCTTCGCGGCCGATGCGGTCCAGGCACAGCTCAGCGGTCCAGGGTAGCATCAGTGCGCCACAGCGCGAATCGCGATACAGGCGTTCCAGCGGCAGGGACTTGAGCATCGACTGTCCGCCGCAGGTGCGGATCGCGAGGCGGCAGATGTCGTTGGAGTTTTCCATGATCGTGTACTGCGCCGCATAGGCGCGCAGGCGCGCATCCTTGGGTGGATCGACGCGCGCGTCCTCCAGCATGCGCAGGAACAGGGCACGCGTCTGCTCGAGCTTGATCCACATCTCGGCCACTGCGATCTGCTTGGTGGGATACATGCGGCGCTTGACCGGCGGCATGCCAGGCACTTCACCGCGCAAGTACCGCACAGTGAACTCGTGCGCCGCGATGGCGATGCCCATGTAGGTCGGGGAGAGGGTGGTGAACATGTGTGGCCACCGGCTCGCTGCCTGGAAGTAAATACCGCGCGGCATCATCGCTGCCTCGTCCGGCACGAACACGTCCTTGAACACGAGGGTGCGCGACACCGTGCCGCGCATGCCGAGGGGGTCCCAGTCCCCGGTGACGTTGAGACCAGGGGCCGTGCCCGGGATCGCCAAGTACAGTGTGTCGCGCATCGACAGTTCCGGCTTGCTCTCCGTGCACAGCACGCCGTAGTAATCGGCCGCGCCGGCAAGCGATGCGAAGATCTTCTTGCCGTTTACCAGCCAGCCGCTCTCCACCTTGGCGGCGGTGGTGCCGAACGGCGCCCTGCCGGCGGCGGCGGCACTGCCTTCCGAAAATGGCTGCGCGTACACGGCACCCTGCTTCACCACGCGCTCGAAATGCAGCGCGCGGTGCCTCTCGTGCTCGGCGCGCTGCTCGCGCGTCATGTCCAGTTCGTCGGCAAGCACGCCCGGCCACAGCGTCGAGCACGCGTGCATGTTGAAGGTGAGGGCGGTCGCGCCGCAATACTTTCCCAGCGTGGCCGATACCAGCGCATAGGTCCGCAGGTCGGCGCCCTTGCCGCCGTATTTCTCCGGCACGCACAGGCCGAGCAGCCCTGCCGCGCGCAGGTCGGCATAGTTTTCGAAGGGGAAACTCGCCTCGCGGTCGTAGCGCTCGGCGCGTGCGGCGAACCGCGGCCCGAGCTCGTCGGCAAGCGCGAGCAGCGCCCTTTGCTTGCCGTTTAACGGATAGTTCGAGCCGGTGACGGCGTAGCGCGGGTCGATCAGGGGCAGGGAGGCTGGCATGGCAAAACTCAGAGTTTGCGGCGTTCGAGGAAGCCGCGCAGCGCCTCGTTGAATGCCTCCGGCTGGTCCATCGGGCCGAGATGCCCACAGCCTTCGAGCAGGACGAACTCGGCGCCCGGGATCTTCTGCGCCATGCGCTGCATTACATTGGCGGGAGCGACGCGATCCTCACTGCCGGCAATGAGCAGCGTCGGCACGCCGATCGCGGGCAATTGGGCGCGGCGATCGAAGGTGGTCAGCAACTGCACAGCCTTGCGGTAGGTCGCTGGCGGGATCGCACCCATGATGCGCTCGGCGTGCGCCAGTCCCTCGGGCAGCGACTTCGAGGCGCGCATGGTCGGCATCAATTTGGCCGCGATTTCGGCCATGCTGCGGCCTTGGTCGAGCGGCGCGATGCGAGCGGCGATGAACTTGTCGACGAACTCCTGGCTGCCGCCGCCAAATGAAGCGCTGGTGAAACCGAGTACCAGTGCTTTCACCAGCTGCGGGAAGCGGGCATAGGCCTCCTGTGCGATGAATCCGCCCATGCTGTGTCCCACCAGCACCACCGGCTCGCCGCCGAGAGACTCGATCAGCCTTTGCAGTGCGGCGGCAAGCTGTTGCAGGTCGTAGGGATCGACCAGCGAGGTGCCGCCGTAGCCTGGCTGGTCCCAGGCATGCGCGTGGTATCCGAGCGCGGAGAAGCAGGCGAGTTGCCGGTCCCAGGCGGCGCGCCCGCCGCCCACGCCATGCAGGAAGAGCAGGGTGCTCAATCGACCAGCTTGCCGTCCCGCACAACCGCCGCACCGTCCAGCGCCACCGTGCAATGGCGCAACGGAAGGTCGAAGTGGCCGAGGGTGTGCCGCCCGGCGACCTCGTTTGCGCCCGTGGAATAGAGAAAGTTGCCCGCGAAGGCGCGCTGCTCGGTGCCGTTCACGTCGCGCCGGTCGTACATGGCGAGCGCATCCCAGCGCGCCCGCGGGTTCATTCCCCAACCGACGTGCGAGACCGAGTAGGCCTCACGATCGCCCCAGGCCGCGAAATACTCGCGCATCAATTCTGCGTCGAGAGAGTCGCCTTCGATGCGCGTCACGTAGTCGTTCTCGATATGCAGGCGCACTGGCGATTCCACGTAACGCTTGAACGTGAGGTTCAGGTCGCCCGGTGCCAAGACCAGGGTGCCGTTGACGCTTCCGGCGGTTGGAAAGCACAGGCATAGCCCACCGGGCCAGTGCGATAGCGTGCCCGGCCGATCCGTAAACCCCCATACGCCGCCGACTCGCGCGTCTTCCACGCGGATTGCGAGGGCGGTGCCGGCGGGCGAGGTCACCCTCATTTGCTTCGCCTCGCGCAGCTGGCGCATCCCCGCCCTCACCTGCTGTTCGTCTGCGGGGGAGGGGGCAAGGCGCTCGAGCACGTCGGGGTGCTCATTGGAGATGTAAAGCACCCGCGCCCCGCCCTTGAGGATGGCGGGCAGTTCGGTCGCGTGCATCAGGCCTTCCAGCGTGCAATCGGCGATGAATGCCGAGGCGGCGAGCGCTTGCAAGGCCGGCCCTTGGCCTGCGAGGACAACCGACGCGCCAGTGGAGCGGATCGGCACCGGCGCCGTCTGGCGCGGCGTAGGCACCACGACATGGAACGCCCGGGCGCCCAGCCTAAGCAGCGCGAGCTCGGCGAGCTGAACGTTCAAGGCGCGTGATTGGGTCTCGGACAGGATGGCGCAGGAGTCGCCGGGCGCCACTTTGCAGAGGGCGAACACCTCGGCGAACAGGTCGATCCATTTCCCCTCGATGCGGTCGGTGAGCATGGTGCCCCAATCGTAATAGAATCGGCTACATGAAGATTTTCGACCTGTTGTGCGGCACCGGCCACCGATTCGAGGGCTGGTTCGCATCGGCTGAGGACTACGGGAAGCAGAAGGCGCGCGGTCTGGTGGCCTGCCCGGTCTGTGCATCGCAGGAGGTGGACCGCGTTCCCTCTGCGACGCGCTTCAATACCGGGGCGCCCCAACCAGCTCCCCGCGAGCAGGCAGGGCAGGACCCTCTGGCCCTAGCCCAAAAGCTCTACTCGCGCATGCTGGACGACCTGTTGACGAATTCGGAGGACGTCGGTACTTCGTTCCCGGCGGAAGCCCGGCGCATTCACAACCGGGAGGCGCCAGCACGCTCCATCCGTGGCCAGGCAAGCCAGGAGGAACATGACGCTTTGGTCGACGAAGGGATCCCTGTGGCGAGACTTCCTATACCGCCTTCAGGGCGCTGGAATTGAGGGCTCGTGCCGGATCTAAGTTTATCAATGTGTATTATGTCAAATAATATCCAAACCTGAGTACCAAGTCCCCGCATTTCAGTTCTTAGGCATTCCAGCGATCATCTCCACCGCAAACAGGCGTGGGTTGAGCGGATGGCTCGCCAGCAACCGGTTCCTCCCCATCTGGCGCGCATAGCGCAGCCAAGCTTCGGGCTGAGCTGACCCAGCAGCCCGTCCATACCTCGAAACACCACATAAAGACTGCATTGCGACGTTCAAAGCATGCTTTTGCAGGACCTCCGCCAGCGCCTCGAGCTGCTCCCGGTCATTGACGGCGCCCAGAGCATCGAGATCGCTCTCTTCAAGGGCTTGGCGCAGCTTCGCCATAGGTTGAATAGCAGCCAAGGCGTACTTCAGGGCGCGCAATGGCGCGCCGCCCGCAAACGCCAGCCAAGATAAAGAATCCGGCGCCCCTTGCGCTTTGAGCCAGGCACTGGATTCCGCCGCCTCAGGCAACGCGACCGGCATCGCCACGCAGCGGCTGCGGATGGTCGGCAGGAGGCGCGCCGGCCGGTGCGATACCAGGATGAAATGCGCCTGCGCCTGAGGTTCCTCGAGGCCCTTGAGCAGCGCGTTCGCAGCGCTGCGATTCATGTCTTCCGCGGGATGCACCAGCACAACTCTCTGGCGCCCGCGGTGCGAACGCAGGTTGAGGAAGCTGTCGAGCGAGCGCACCTGGTCGATCTTGACCTCGGTGCTGGGCTTTTGCGTCTTCGATGCCGGGGACGCTGCCTCATCCAGCTCCTGGCCCGTCTCGCGCAGCCTGGACAGGGACTCTGGCTCGAGGCGGCGAAGATCGGGATGGCTACCGGCTAGGAACCAGCGGCAGCCATCACAGATGCCACAGGGAGCATGCAACGCCCCGGCCGTCTCGCACAGCAGGAGTTGCGCGAATTGCTCAGCCAGCACCAGTTTGCCGATACCTTCGGGGCCATGGACCAGTAGTGCCTGGGGCAACTTGGCCCGCATGCCCAGGAGCCGTTCCCAAGCCTCTTTCTGCCAAGGATAGAGTTTGTTATTCAAGCTATTGCAATCTCTTCTTCAATCATCTTCTTAATATTGACCATTGTCCCTGTCGCGTCCACCACGCGGATCCGCTCGGGGTCGGTCCGCGCCAGGCCCAGGTAGGCCTGGCGCACCCGCTCGAAAAACTCGCGGTCCTCACGCTCGAACCGGTCCGGCGCACGCCCCTTGCGGCCGAGCCGCTCGCGGCTGACCTCATAGGGACAATCGAACACCAGTGTGCGGTCCGGCAGCAATCCGTTGTGCGACACCTGCGCCAGGTGGGCGATTAGTTCCGCAGCGACGCCTTTCCCGCCGCCTTGGTAGGCAAACGTGGCGTCGGTGAACCGGTCGCACAGCACCCAGTCGCCGGCCTGCAGCGCCGGTGCGATCACGCGCTGCACGTGGTCAGTCCGTGCCGCGAACAGCAGCATGGTTTCGGCGATCGGATCCATCGCTTCGGCGAGCACCAGTTCGCGCAGCTTTTCCGCTAGCGGCGTGCCGCCAGGCTCGCGCGTCACCAGCACCGCGTGGCCGCGCGCGCGCAGCCGCTCGGCGATCCACGACACGTGCGTGGACTTGCCCGCGCCGTCCACACCTTCGAGCGTGATGAAGCGGCCCCGGGTCATCGGCGTCTTGGCTTGAGCTGGTATTGTGACACTGCCCGATTGTGCTCCTGCAGTGTGCGCGAAAACTGGCTGCTGCCGTCGCCACGCGAGACATAGTAGAACGCCTTGATCTGCGCCGGGCGCATTGCGGCGCGCAGTGATGCCCGGCCCGGCAGCGCGATCGGCGTCGGCGGCAAGCCCGGGCGCGTATAAGTGTTGTACGGCCCGTCCGTCTTCAGGTGCAACTTCTTCAGGTTGCCATCGAAGCTTTCACCCAGCCCGTAGATCACCGTGGGATCGGCTTGCAGCGCCATGCGGATGCGCAGCCGATTCACCAGCACTCCGGCGATCTGGTCACGCTCTTGCGCCTTGCCGGTTTCCTTTTCGACGATTGACGCCATGATCAATGCCTCATAGGGCGTCCTGTAGGGCAGGTCGGCAGCGCGCTGTTCCCAATCTTGCGCCAGATGCGCCTGCATGACCCGGTAGGCACGCCTTAGCACGGCGAGATCGCTCGAACCGCGAGCAAAGACATAGGTGTCGGGAAAGAACAGTCCTTCCGCATGCTGCTCGCTCGCCCCAAGGCGCTTGAGCAGTTCCGTGTCGCTCAAACCCGCGGTGTCGTGGCGCAGGACCGGGCTGGCGTCTAGCGCCGCGCGCAGTTGGACGAAGGTCGAGCCCTCAATCACCTGGAGTTCGGCCTGCATCACGTCGCCGCGCGCCAGCTTGTCGAGCAGCGCCAGCGGCGTCACCGCGGTGGTGACCTGGTAGTAGCCAGCCTTGATCTCCGGCTCGCGCCCCAGCACCCGCGCCAGCAGCTCGAACTGCAGCGGACGCATGCCGATGCCGGCCTGCTCCATGCGGCGCACGGCCGCGCGCAAGCCGCTGCCCGAGGGAATTTCAAACTCCACAGGGAGGGTGGCGACCTGTACGGGCGTGGCCAGGTACCAGGCGGCGTAGCCGGCCGCAGCGAGCAACCCGAGTAACGCCAGCGCGAGGAAGTGTCGTACGTGGGTCAATGCGGAATGGGAATAAAATCGTGTAAGCATTCTACGATGGACACCAAGGTTTCCCACGCAGCGGCGGAATTGAAGCGGCTCGGCATACTAGCGTGCACCGGCGACGACGCGCGCGAATTCCTGCACGCGCAACTGAGCAGCGACATCGCTGGCCTCGAAGCGGACCGCGCGCGCTACGCCGGCTGGTGTTCGGCGAAGGGTCGGTTGTTGGCGACCATCCTCGTGGTGCCGTTCGCGCGCGGGTTCCTGCTGCAGTTGTCGCGCGACCTGGCGCCGGCCGTCGCCAGGCGCTTGTCCATGTTCGTCTTGCGGGCCAAGGTCAAATTGACAGATGCCAGCGCAGACTGGATGCAGAGCGGGTTGTGGGGCCCGGGCGCCGAAGCGCGACTGGCGTCGTTGGGCATGCCTGTCCCGGCCGGGGACCTGGTGGCCGCGTGGACTGCCGACGCGGTTGTGGTGCGGGTCGCGCCACAGCGCTTTCTGCTCATGCTTACGCCGGCGCTGCGCGAACGGGCGCTGAGCGACGGCGATGACGAGGCTTGGGCGCTGGAGGAGATCCGCGCCGGCCGGCCGCTGGTGGTGCAAGCGACGCAGGACCTGTTCGTGCCGCAGATGGTGAACCTTGACCGACTGGGCGCCGTGGACTTCAAGAAAGGCTGCTACCCGGGGCAGGAAATCGTGGCGCGCACCCAGTATCGCGGTGTGCTCAAACGCCGCATGGTGCGGGCGCGCGTAGCGGCGCCTGCGGCGCCAGGCAACGATCTATACGCGGCCGACCTGCCCGGCCCGGCGAGTGGCACGGTGGTGAACGCTGCGGCCGCGCCGGAAGGCGGCACTGAATTGCTGGCGGTGGTGCAGATCAGTTCGCTGGAGAGCGCCAGCGCGATCCGGCTCGGCGCCGCGGACGGGCCGCAGCTCGAATTGCTTGCCCTGCCCAGCGCGGCGTGACCAGCTACTACGTCTATTACAGGGTCGAAGCAGGCCGTGTCGCGTCGTTGCGGGAAGAGGTGCGCCAGCTCTTCCGCAGCATCGAAGCGGCGACCGGCGTGCGTGGGCGCTGGATGCGCCGCCGCGAGGAGCCGGTAACCTACATGGAAGTCTACGAGGACGTCGGCGACGAACTGGCGTTCGAGGCGCTGCTCGCGCGCGAGGCCGCGCAGCTGGGCCTGGAACGGCACGTCGAGCGTTTCATATGTGCCTGATCCTGCTGGCGTGGAAGGTGCACGCGCGCTTTCCGCTGGTGGTCGTCGCGAACCGCGACGAGTACCATGGCCGTCCAGCAGCGCGCGCATCGTTCTGGGATGACAATCCTGACGTGCTTGCAGGGCGCGACCTGCAGGCGCGCGGTACCTGGATGGGTGTATCGCGCGGCGGTCGCTTCGCGGCGGTCACCAACTACCGGGGCGCGACGGAGCCCGCTGCCGCAGAGTCTCGCGGCGCGCTGGTTACGCGCTTCCTGGAGGGCGTGAGCGTGCCGGAGCTGGCGCAGCGCAAGTCGGCCTATAGCGGCTTCAACCTGCTGGCCTCGAATGGCGCGGAACTCTGGTGGCTGTCGAATCGGGATGGCGATCCCAGGCAGCTCGAACCGGGCTGGTACGGCCTGGGCAACCTGCTGCTCGATGCGCCGGAAGTCGCGGTACACAAGCAGCGCTTCCGGGATTGCCCGTTGTCCATCGAGCCGCTGTTCGGCGTGCTCGCGCAGGCCAAGATCGTCGACCAGCGCTACGGCACGCGCTGCTCGAGCGTGCTGATGCAAGGCGCTGAGACCCGGTTCGCCGAACGCGCATTCGCCCTCGATGGCGAGGCGCAAGCTACCCTGCGCTACGAATTCAATACGCGCCGCATCTCCTGATGCATGATGCCGGCCTCTTCGAAGATTTCGCCCTCCTCCACGAAGCCGTGCCCGCGATAGAACCCAAGGGCATGCGTTTGCGCTGACAGCAGGACTTGCTTCATGCCTTTGCGGCGCGCTTCCTGCACCAGTCGCTCGAGGATTTCGCCGCCGACGCCGAGGGAACGGCTCTGCTTGAGCACTGCCATGCGGCCGATGTGGCCATCGGGCAGCAGCCTGCCGGTGCCTACCGCCCTGCCCTGCCTATAGGCCAGCGCATGCACGCAAACGGCATCGTTGTCGTCCATCTCGATCTCGGCCGGCACGCGCTGCTCTTCGACGAATACCTTCAGGCGAATACGGCTCGCTTCGGCGCGGGCGGCTTGCCAGTCCATCAATTCGATTCGCAACATCGCGCAAAAGTATAATTCGTACCATGCAAAGCTTGTGGAATGATGCCGAGGCGGAGAAATATTCCGGCCCGCTCGGCCAGCGCGTGTACTCCTCCCGCCTGCTCGGGCGCGACAAGTCCCTGGTGCTGCACGGCGGCGGCAATACCTCGGTCAAAATGCGCGAGAAGAACCTGTTCGGCGAAGAGGAGGAGATCCTCTACGTGAAAGGCAGCGGCTGGGACCTGGAGAGCATTGAAGCCGCCGGGTTTACTCCGGTGAAATTGGACTATGTGCGGCGGCTTGCGTCGCTGCCCGCGCTGTCCGACCCGCAGATGGTGAACGAGCTTGGCACACATACTTTGCGCAGCGGCGCGCCGGCGCCGTCAGTCGAAACCATCCTGCACGCCATCCTGCCGCACAGGTACGTGGACCATACGCACGCCGACGCCGTGCTCTCGGTTTCGAATTCGCCGGACGGCGAAAAGCGCATCCGCGACATCTACGGTGGCAAGGCGGTGGTGATCCCCTACATCATGGCGGGCTTCGACCTCGCGGCTTATTGCGCGCGCGAATATCCAAGGCAAGCGACCAGCAGCACCGTGGGCATGGTGCTGTTGTCGCACGGCGTATTCTCGTTCGCCGAGGACGCGCGCGAATCCTACGAACTGATGATCGAGCTGGTATCCATGGCCGAGCGTTACCTCGAGGCGAAGAAGGCCTGGAGCATCGGCCTGCCGCCAGCTTCCGCCACCGGCTTCAAGCGCGAGGAGGCGGCGAAGCTGCGCCACGACGTCTCGCAGGCCGCCGGGTTTCCCCTGCTCTGCTTGTGCAACGACTCGCCGCGCTTTCTCGGCTTTGCGCGGCATCCCGACGTAGCGCGCATCTCGCAACGCGGCCCGGCCACGCCGGACCATGTAATCCGCACCAAGCCGCGGCCCATGCTCGGGCGAGACGTGGCGCGCTTCAGCGCCGCCTATCGCGGCTATTTCGAGGCGAACGCCAAGCAGGCCAGGGAAGCCAAGACCATCCTCGACGCCGCGCCGCGCATGGCGCTCGACCCGGAACTGGGCCTGGCCGCGTTTGGCCGCACGGCGAAGGACACCGGAATCGTCGAAGACCTGTACGAGCACACCATCGACATCATCCTGCGCGCCGAAGCGCTGGGCGGATGGCGCGCGCTGGAGGACAAGCACACCTTCGATATCGAGTACTGGGACCTGGAGCAGGCAAAGCTGAAGAAAGCCGGCAACCCGCCGGTATTCACCGGCGAAGTAGTCGTCGTGACCGGCGCCGCTTCGGGCATAGGCAAGGCCTGCGCCGAGGGGCCGACCGTTCAGCCCAGGCGCAGCCGGGTCCCTTGGGCCACGATACGGGGGCAGGCGGTGCGCTGGCACACGCCGAGATCGTCGAGCCGCGCGGTGGTGTTGGCGCAGCCGCCGTCCCGGTGGGACTGGTAGTTGACGCTCAACTCGCTCGGGCGGTGGGCGGCGCCGGTGTCGTCGTAGGCGACGGGGTTCGACCACCGCACCAGCACCGATGGGTCCTCGCAGCGGGCGAACACCTCTGACCACATCATCAGCGACTGGAGATGGG
>JANNTQ010000188.1:0-1822 GCA_031394435.1 Betaproteobacteria bacterium | reverse complement strand
CGACAACGGCCCGGGCATCGCTCCGGGCGAGGAGCAGAAGATATTCGATAAATTCGTTCAATCTGGCGATACGCTGACCAATAAGCCCCAGGGCAGCGGCCTCGGACTGTACATCAGCCGCCACATCGTCGAGCATCACGGCGGCCGGCTGTGGGTGCAGAGCCGGCCGGAAGAAGGCGCCTGCTTCTCCTTCACCCTGCCGCTCGGGCGCTCTATGGAGAACGCATGACAAAGAAGGTGCTGATCGTCGACGACGAGCTCAACATCGTCACCGCCCTCGAGTTTCTGCTGCAAAAAAGCGGCTACGAGGTGATGACGGCGCAAAACGGTGACGAGGCCTTGCAGCGGGTCGAGAGCTTTGGCCCGGACCTGGTGCTGCTGGACGTGATGATGCCGCGCATCAGCGGATATGAAGTCTGCCGCCGGATGCGCGAGCGTGCCGACTGGAAGCACATCAAGATCATCATGCTCTCGGCCAAGGGCCGGGAGGCGGAGGTCAGCAAGGGCGTGTCGCTGGGCGCGGATCTGTACGTCACCAAGCCTTTCTCCAACAACGAGCTGGTAGGAAAGATCGGCGAGCTGCTCGCCGGCGCATGAAAGCGCGCCGCAAGTTCATCCTCTGGCTCGCCGTCCTGTATGCCGCGCTGCTCGCGGTGCCCGCCGCGCTCGGCGTCCTGCTGGCCGCCGGACTGCCGGCTGCGGAGCACGCAGTGTTCCTTGCGAGCGTCTCCGAACGAGCGCCGGCGCTCGCGTTCGCGGCGCTGATCCTGCTCTTTGTCAGCGCCGGCGTGGTGAAGTGGCTGTTCGACGAGTACGTCACTGCGGTGCACGCGCTCGCCGAGCAGACCGGTGTGGTGCTGGGCGCCAACGCTGAGCTGCGCGTCGCGACGCAGGGCGGGCGCGAGGTGGCCGAAGCTGCTGCGGCGATCAACCGGCTGGCCGACGCGCACCGCGCGCTGCGGCGGGATTTCGAGCTGCGCGCCAGGCAAGCGGGCGCCAGGCTGGAGGAAGAGCGCAATCGTCTCGCGGCGCTGATGTCTGAGCTGTCCGAGGGCGTCATGGTGTGCAACGCGGAGGGCAGGATCCTGCTCTACAACGAGCGGGCGAAGGCGTTGTTCGCCGCGGGCGAAGCGGCCGCCACGGCGGCGCTGGTGGGCCTCGGACGCTCGGTGTTCGCGCTCATTGACCGCGACCAGATTGCGCACGCCCTGGAAAAACTGCAGCGCCTGCGCCAGCCCGGCGCCGCACCGCCGACCACCCGCTTCGTGATCGCGACCGCGGCCGGTCACCTGCTCAAGGTCAGAGCGGCGCCGTTCGTGGACTCGGCGGGCGCGGTCGCCGGAATCGTGCTGGCGCTGGAGGACGTGACCGGGCAGCTCGACCAGGAAGCTGCGCGCCGCGGGCTGCTGCAGGCGCTTGCCGCGGGCCTGCGCGCGCCGACGGCCAACATCCGGGCCGCGGCCGAGAACCTGGCGGCCTACCCCGACATGGACGCAGCGCGGCGGGAGCAATTCGTGCAGATCGTGGCGGCCGAATCCAAAAGCCTGTCGCGGCATCTCGATGCGGCGCTGCGCGAGTACGCGGACGCGCTCAAGGCGCACCTCGCGCTCGAGGACATGCCAGCAGCCGACCTGCTCGGGGTCGTGCGTCAACACATCGGTTCCTCCCTCGGCATGGCGAGCGAGCTCGAGGCCGTGGACGAAGCGCTCTGGTTGCGGGTGGACAGCTTCGCGTTCGTGCAGGCGCTCGCCTTCCTCGCGGCGCGGCTGCGCGACGGCTACTCGGTGCGGAGCCTGCGCTTCTCGGCGCGCGCGGCGGGCGG
>JANNTQ010000132.1:0-1576 GCA_031394435.1 Betaproteobacteria bacterium | reverse complement strand
CTTCTTGTTCACGCGCGCGCGACTATGCCGAGCGCTGGGGCTATGGGGCGCTGGTCGTCACCAACCTCTTCGCCTGGCGCGCGACCGACCCGGAGGACATGAAGCGCGCCGGCGAACCGGTGGGCCGCAGCAACAACCGGGCGATCCTGCGCAGCGCGCGCCAAGCCAGCGTGGTGGTCTGCGCTTGGGGCAACCATGGAATTCACGTCGACCGCGCGGCGACGGTGGTGGCAAAGCTGCGCGGCGCGGGCGTGCCGCTGCATGCGCTGCGGGTCACCGCCCAGGGACAGCCCTCGCACCCGCTCTACCTCCCGGCCAAGCTGAACGCGGCGCGCTGGCTCTAGCGCAGGCCGGGAATTAAAAAACCCCGCAGGCGCGGGTTTTCAAGGTCAGCGGATCGGCCTCAAGCCGGGACGGGCTCTTTCGCGCCCGGCTCCACCGCTGCCGGCACAGCCGGTGTGGCCGGCTTTCTTGCCTGCTTCATGCGTTGTTCCGCTTCCTGCATCGCCTTGCGCGCCTCTTCGGCGCGGCGCAAGACGTAGTCCATGTCGTACTCGAAGCACATGACGCGCCTCCTTAAGGTGGACACGGCGAGGCCATGCTACGCCCGCAACTTCAGCCTTTCAACACCCCATCCAGGTGCTCGATGTCGTTGATCACGCGCCACTCGCGCGCCCCCGCGCCCAGCACGCGCTTCTGCCAGGCCTCCAGCCGCCCCAGGTAGCGCCGCGGGTCCACGTTGTCGGTCTTGAGCTTGACCACGTTCACCGCCACCACGCGGATGTCCTTCAGGTCGATGGCGAAGTCGCGCACGGTGGATTTGTCCAGCTCCTCCTGCATGTCGGAGAAGATGAGGATGGTCTTCCTGCCGGCCCCGGTCTCGTTCAGGAACATCGAGCCCTGGATCAGGCCCCCGGTGATGTCGGTGTAGACGCTGCCGCGCGCCACCTGGGTGAAGGCGGCGATCTGGTCGGCGAACAGGCGCTTCTGTGCGTTGGCCTGCGAGGGCCGGTTGTCGAACGTGGCCTTGGCGATGATGTCCTTCTCGCTGAACGAACGGCTCTTCACTCGCGCCACCGCCAGCGAATCCCCCGGCTGCAGCGTGCCGAGGAGGTAATTGACGATCAACTGGGCCTTGCCGATCTCTTCTGCGTAGGTGCCGGAGGTATCCACCAGCATGTACACCGCGTGCGAGTGGGCGCGCGGATCGGCGCAGCCCGCGGCGAGCGCGACGAGGGACAGCACGAATGTGCGCCGCTTCATGGCCGCTCTCCCAGCTCGAGGTCGACGCGCGCGGGCTTGGCGGCGCGCGCGCGCCCATTCTTCACCAGCCGCTCCGCCAGCAACGGCAGCACGATCACGATGTCGTACAGCGTTACCAGCACGCGCGCGACCTGCCGCACGATGTTCCCCAGCAGCCGCAGGAACACCGCCAGCGCGCGCGTGAGGATCACCAGCGCCGCGCCGCCCACCGTGCGCGCCGACGCGATGAACGACTCGAGCGGAATGGCGACGAACGCCAGCGCGAAGGGCAGGATGAAGCCGAGCAGCATCTGGCCGATGGTGGGGATGCGCG
>JANNTQ010000093.1:0-2117 GCA_031394435.1 Betaproteobacteria bacterium | reverse complement strand
GGCGGCTGGGAACTGGCGCTCGCCGCGCACTGCCGCATCTGCCTGAATGACGAGAAGATCGAACTGGGCTTGCCCGAAGCGACGCTCGGCCTGCTGCCCGGCGCGACCGGGGTGACGAAGACCGTGCGCCTGCTTGGCCTGCAGGCGGCGCTGCCGATGCTGATGGAGGGAAAGACGATGCGCCCCGCGGAGGCCGCGAAGCTCGGCTTCCTGCAGGGGCTCGCAGCGACCCGTGAGGACCTCTATCGAATGGCGCGCGAGTGGATCGCGAGGAACCCCGCGCCCAAGCAGCCCTGGGACGAGGAGAACTACCGCATGCCGGGCGGCACGCCGGCGAGCCCGCAGGTGGCGCAAATGCTAACCATCGCGCCGGCGATGCTGATCGAGAAAACGCGCGGCCTGTACCCCGCGCCGGAGGCGGTGATAGCGGCGGCGGTGGAGGGCGCGAGCGTCGACTTTGACACCGCGCTCAGGATCGAGTCGCGCTACCTCGTGAAGCTCGCCGTGGGCCAGGTGGCGAAGAACCTCATCACTCTCTTTTTCAACCGCACCGCGATCCGCGCCGGCGCCTCGCGCCCGAAGGACTTCCCGAAGTGGAAGGCGACGAAGGTCGGCATCCTCGGCGCGGGCATGATGGGTGGCGGCATCGCCTGGGCGACTGCGAGCCGGGGCGTGGCCTGCGTGCTGAAGGACGTGACCCTCGAGCAGGCGCACAAGGGGAAGAGTTACAGCGAGGCGCTGGCGGCGAAGCGAAATCGGCCGCAGGTCCCCGAGCTGATCAAACCGACGGCGAACATGCAGGACCTCGCCGGCTGCGACCTGATCATCGAAGCGGTGTTCGAGAAGCGCGAGCTCAAGGCGCTGGTGACCAAGGAAGCCGAGCCGATGCTCGCCGCGGGCGGCGTCTTTGCCTCCAACACCTCCACGCTGCCGATCAGCGGCCTCGCACGGGCATCCGCGAAGCCGGAGAATTTCATCGGCCTGCATTTCTTCTCGCCGGTGGACAAGATGCAACTGGTGGAGATTATCAAAGGGAAGAAGACTTCGCCCGAGACCCTCGCGCGCGCCTACGATTACGTACTGCAGATCGGCAAGATCCCGATCGTGGTGAACGACTCGCGCGGTTTCTACACCAGCCGCACTTTCGGCACCTTCGTCGCCGAGGGCTGCAGCATGCTCGCCGAGGGCATTCCCGCCGCGGTGATCGAGAACGCGGGCAGGCTTGCCGGCATGCCGGTGGGGCCGCTGGCGGTAATCGACGAGACCTCGATGTCGCTTTCGGTCCAAGTGATGGAGCAGACCAAGGCGGACCTCGAGGCGGAAGGAAAGAAGTACGTGCCGCAGCCGGGCCAGGAAGTGATCGTGCGCATGGTGAAGGAGTTCAAGCGACCGGGACGCGCTGCAGGGGGCGGCTTCTACGACTACCCGAAGGAAGGCAAGAAGACCCTCTGGCCGGAACTGGCGAAGATTTTCGGCAAGAAGAACGCGGCCTGGGATTTCGAAGAACTCAAGGAGCGCATCCTCTACCGCCAGGCGATCGAAACTGCGCGCTGCCTGGAGGAGGGCGTGCTCGAGCACGTGCACGACGGCAACATCGGCTCGATCTTCGGCATCGGCTTTCCGGCCTGGACGGGCGGCGCGCTGCAGTATGTCAATCACGTCGGCACGAAGAAATTCGTCAGGCGCGCCGAGGAGTTGGCGAAGAAGATCGGCCCGCGCTTCGCGCCACCGAAGCTCCTGCGCGACCTGGCCGCCAAGAACAAGCCGCTTGCCTGATTCGTGATCCTCGACATCGAGGCAAAGGGGCCGGCGGCCTGGCTGTGGCTGAGCCGGTCCGAGGTGCGCAATGCGCTCAACGATGAGCTGATTGCCGCGCTGGAGACCGCGCTCGACGTCCTGCAGAAGGACGCCGCGGCGCGCGTACTGGTGCTGGCCGGGCGCGGGCCGGCGTTCTGCGCCGGCGGCGACCTCGCGCGCATGGAGAAGGCGGCGAAGATGACGAAGGCGCGCTCGCGGCGCGAAGCATCCCGCTTCGCCAAGCTCCTGTATCGCATGCACAGCTACCCGAAGCCGATCGTGGCGCGCGTGCACGGGCCGGCGTTCGCGGGCGGCATGGG
>JANNTQ010000088.1:0-2345 GCA_031394435.1 Betaproteobacteria bacterium | reverse complement strand
CTCGGTGATGCTCGGCACGCTCTATCCGCTGCTGCTCGACGCTTTCGGCGGCGGCAAGATCTCGGTCGGGCCGCAGTATTTCGAGACGGTGTTCGCGCCGCTGATGGCGCCGGCGCTGTTCCTGATGGGCGTGGGGCCGCTCGCGCGCTGGAAGCGGGCGAGCCTGCCCGAACTCGCCGTGCTGCTGCGCTGGTCGCTGGCGGTGAGCCTGGCGCTCGGGCTGCTGCTGCCCTTCGCCTTCGGCCAGTGGCATGCGCTGGTGGGCTTTGGCCTCGCGCTCGCGATCTGGATTGCGGCAACCTGCCTGCTCAGCCTGCGCAAGGGCTTCGGCCAGACGCGCTCGCACTACGGCATGGTGCTGGCGCACCTCGGCGTCGCGGTATTCGTGGTCGGGGTGACGCTGGTCAAAGGCTACGAGAGCGAGCAGGACGCGAAGATGAAGCCGGGCGAGTCGGTCGCCCTCGGCAGCCACGTGTTCCGGCTCGAATCCGTGCAGCCGGTGAACGGGCCGAACTACCGTGCCGCGCAGGCAAAGGTATCCGTCACGCGAGACGGCAAGCCGGTCGCGGTGCTGTATCCCGAGCGGCGCATTTACACGGTGCAGGAGCAGACCATGACCGAGGCGGCGATCGATACAGGGCTGACGCGCGACCTGTACGTGTCGCTCGGCGATCCGCTCGAGGGCGGCGCCTGGCTGGTGAAGGTGCAGCACAAGCCGTTTATCGACTGGATCTGGGGCGGCTGCCTGATCATGGCGCTCGGCGGACTGCTGGCGGCGAGCGATCGCCGTTACCGCCTGGGCGTGCAGGCGCGCCGCGGCGCCGAGGTCGCGGCGTGAGAATGGCCTGGGTGGCGGCGGTGTTCGCCGCGCTGGTGGTCCTGCTGGCGGTTGGACTCACACTCAACCCGCGCGAGGTGCCATCGCCGCTGATCGGCAAGCCGGCGCCCGCGTTCGAGCTGCCGCTGCTGCATGCGCCAGAGAAGAAGTTCTCGCACCAGGAAATGCTCGGCAAGGTGTGGATCCTCAACGTTTGGGCCTCGTGGTGCGCGCCCTGCCTGGTCGAGCACCCGGTGGTCACCGCGCTGGCGAAATCCGGCCTCGCGCCGGTGGTGGGGCTCAATTACAAGGACGCGCGCGAGGACGCGCTGCCGTGGCTGAAGAGGAACGGCGATCCTTTCCAGTTCTCGGTGTTCGACGCCACCGGGCGCATCGGCATCGATTACGGCGTCTACGGCGTGCCGGAGACCTACGTCATCGACCGGCGCGGCACGATCCGCTACAAGCACATCGGGCCGCTGACGCCGGAGGTTTCGCGCGAAAAGGTGCAGCCGCTGCTAAAGGAATTGAGCCGTGAGAGCTAGCCTGCTAGTGCTGGCGCTGCTCGTCGGGTCGGCGGCAGCGGACGACCCGGCGCTGGACAAGCGCGTGGCGGGCCTCGCGCACGAGCTGAGGTGCCTGGTGTGCCAGAACCAGACGCTGGCGGACTCCAACGCGCCGCTGGCGGTGGACCTGCGCCAGCAGATCCGCGACCAGCTCAAGGGCGGCGCCAGCGAGCGCGACGTGATCGACTTCATGGTGGCGCGCTACGGCGATTTCGTGCTGTACCGGCCGCCGCTCAAGGCGAGCACGCTCGCGTTGTGGATCGGGCCGTTCCTGCTGCTTGCCCTGGGGGTGTTCCTGCTGCTGCGACGCCTCGTGCGGCGGCGTGCGCCCGAGCTGACGCTGTCCGAAGACGAACGCGCGCGCGCCGCCAAGCTCCTCGAATGATCCTGTTCTGGGCGATCGGCGGCGTGCTCGCCGTGCTGGCGCTGTTGCTCCTGCTGCGCCCGCTGCTGGCCCGGCGCGATGGCGGGGGCTTGTCCCGCAAGGCCGCCAACATCGCCATCTACCGCGACCAGTCGCGCGAGCTGGATGCCGACCTCGCGGCAGGCAAGCTTGCGCAGGCCGACCACCAGCTTGCGCGCAGCGAGCTCGCATCCCGCTTGCTGGAGGACGTGGACACGGCGGAAGGGGCTGCGCCGCAGCGCAGCGGGCGCGGCGTCGCCTTCCTGGTCGGCATCGCAGTCCCGGCTTGCGCGCTCGCGATCTACCTGCTCATCGGCAGCCCGCGCGCAGTGGATCCGCGCGCCGACCACGATGCGGGGAGCGCTGCCCAGATCCAGGCCATGGTGGAGCGGCTGGCGGCGCGGCTGCGCGAGAACCCGGAGGATGCCGACGGCTGGAAGATGCTCGGGCGCTCCTACGCGGTGCTCGGGCGCTTCGCGGAAGCGGTCGACGCCTATTCCAAGGCGGCGGTGCGCACGCCGCGTGATGCGCAGCTGCTCGCGGATTTCGCCGATGCGCT
>JANNTQ010000087.1:0-4077 GCA_031394435.1 Betaproteobacteria bacterium | reverse complement strand
GGATGGCGCGGGTTCGGAATGGCGCGTAAACAGCAAAGGCTTGCTTGCGCTCTATCCGTACAGTCTGTACAGTTTTAACATGTCTCGCTCGAACCGCAGGGGTGTTGAAGACGCCCGCAGCCAGTTGCCGGCCCTGCTGGCAGAGGCCGAACGAGGGCGCTCGACCATCATTACGCGCCACGGGCGCTCGATCGCCGCAATCGTGCCGGTCGAGCGGGCCGGGGGCGGGCCTCGACAGAAGTCGCTCATTGGATTGGCCGGCTCGGGCAAGGGTCTCTGGGGCAAGGACAGTACGAGGACGCTGCGCCGGCTACGCGACGAGTGGCAGCGCTAGAACTGGCGGGCCTGCCCGAAGGCGCGTTGGTCCTGGTCGACTCGGCGCCGATCATCTACGTACTGGAACGGCATCCTAAGTTCGCGCCGCGATTTCAGCCACTGTTCGACCGGCATGGTGCTGGTGAGATCTCCTTTGCCGTGACGACGATGACGATTGCGGAAGTTCTGACCGGCCCGTTTGGCGCAGGCGAGGAAGCGCTCGCCAAGCGCTACCGGGCGGTGATGGAGTCCTGGCAGGTGGTCAAGCTGACGTCTGACATCGCCGAGAGCGCAGCGCGGTTTCGCGCCAGACTGAAACTCAGGCTGCCTGACGCGATTCAGGTGGCCAGTGCGATTGCAGTCAATGCCGATGCCCTGGTGACGCACGACCGGGATTTTTCGAGAGTCAAGTCATTGCCGGTGTTCCACTGATATCGCCGGCGTAGATCGGACCATCAGGTAACCTCTTGCGGTTCCGCTAGAGGTTATGCATAATCCTCGCATGTCCGCGCTCGTCTCGTCCGCCGGATTCGCGCGCGCGCGCAAGCTCTCGGAGCAGCGCGTGCGGCAGTTGCTCGCCGCCGGCAAGGTTGCCGGCGCGATTCGCGTCGGGGCGCGCTGGGCGATACCGGCCGACGCTGCGATCCGGCGCATACCGGGCGGTCGCCCGCCGCACACCCGGAGGGGCGTGCTAAGGCAAGCCGCCCGCGCCTGCGCAAGCGCCCTCGCTGACGCCGGGGTGCGCTCGCTGGTGGTCGGCTCCGTCGCCTACGGCGCGGTTCGCCCCGAGTCGGACCTCGACCTGCTGATCCTCTCCCATGCGGGAAAGACCTGGCACCAGGTGCGCGCGGTCGTCGATGAGGCTGCGCGGCCTTACGGTATTCCGATCGACGTGATCTTCGCCGATACGCTGCCGCAAGCGGTCAGGAAGGCCATGCTCAAGGACGCGCGCCGTGCCAGCGAGCTTTGAGGACCAGCTTGTGGTGGTAGCGGAACTATTGCGCGAGGTCGGGCGGATGGAGGAGGGTGAGAAGCGTCACTCGGCAGGACCCGCGCCCGACGGCTACGAGCGGGACCTGCGGCTCGCCGGTCTGGCTCAGCGCATCGCACAGGCGTACACGATCATCGAAGGCGTGCTCGGTTACGTCGCCCGGCGCCTCGACCGCGCACCGGTCGCGGGCGAGGACTGGCACAAAAAGCTTATCGCCAGGTGCACAAGGGCCTACGAAGATCCGCCACGGCCGGCCGTCGTCTCGGGGGCGCTCGCCGAGGATCTGCTCGAACTGTGCGAGTTCAGGCACGTAGTGCGAAACATCTATCCGACGCGCCTCGAAGCGCCGAGGGTGCGGGAGAACTTGCGGCGGCTTATCCGCACGACTCGGGCTTTCGATGCAGAGGCCAGAACATTCGCTGCGGGCCTTTCCCCTGCGCGCAGGTCCGGGCGCAGGCGGTCACGGTGCTAGTTCCGTGTGTCGTATCATGCGCGCTCCTGGGGAGAGCTGCTAGATGCGTATTGGTGTTCCTGCCGAGATCCGGCCAGGAGAAACCCGCGTTGCCGCGACGCCGGAGACGGTGAAGAAGCTGGCGGCGAAGAACGAGGTGCGCGTGCAGGCCGGCGCGGGTGCGCAGGCCAGTTTCCCCGACGCGGATTACGTCAAGGCGGGCGCGAAAATCGTGCCGTCAGCCGCCGAGGCCTATGACGCCGACGTGGTGCTCAAGATCCGCGCGCCGCAGGCGGCCGAAGTCGGCTTGCTGCGGCAGGGCTCGGTGCTGATCGGCCTGCTCGATCCCTATGACGCCGCGGGCCTCGAGGCGATCGCGCAGAAGGGCGTCACCGGATTCGCCATGGAGCTGCTGCCGCGCACGGTGTCGCGCGGGCAGGCGATGGACGTACTGTCCTCGCAGGCGAACATTGCCGGCTACAAGGCGGTGGTGCTCGCCGCCGCGGAGATCGGCCGGTTCTTCCCGATGCTAATGACCGCGGCCGGCACGGTGAAAGCCGCGCGCGTGCTGGTCCTCGGTGCGGGAGTCGCCGGGCTGCAGGCGATCGCGACGGCCAAGCGCCTGGGCGCGGTGATCGAGGCTTCCGACGTGCGTCCCGCGGTGAAGGAACAGATCGAATCGCTCGGCGCTAAATTCGTCGACGTGCCGCTGCTCACCGACGAGGAGCGGGACATCGCGCAGGGGGTCGGCGGCTACGCGCGGCCGATGCCCGCCGACTGGATGCGCCGGCAGGCGCAAGCCGTGCACGAAAAGGCGCTGCAGTCGGACATCGTGATCACCACCGCACTGATCCCGGGGCGACCCGCACCGAAGCTCATTCGGGAGGCGACGGTGCGGGCGATGAAGCCAGGCTCGGTGATCGTCGACCTGGCAGTGGAGCAGGGCGGCAACGTCGAGGGCATCGAGCGCGGCAGGATCGTCGTCAAGCACGGCGTCAAACTGATCGGCCTGGAAAACCTCCCGGCGACGGTGCCGACGGACGCTTCGGCGCTGTTTTCACGAAATCTATTGAACATGCTCGGCCTGATGCTCGACGCAAAGTCGGGCGAGTTGAAGATCGATCGCGCGGACGAGATTCTCGCCGGCACGCTCGTGTGCGAGGGCGGCAACCTGGTGAAGAAGGGCTGAACATGACCGGAACCGTAGACCCCACCGTCCTCAACCTCATCGTGTTCGTGCTGGCGGTGTTCGTCGGCTACCACGTGATCTGGAACGTGACGCCGGCCCTGCACACGCCGCTGATGAGCGTCACCAACGCCATCTCCTCGGTGATCATCGTCGGCGCGATACTCGCCGCCGGGCCGGTGGAGCTGGACTTCGGCTCGGTCGTCGGCGCCGTGGCAGTGGGCCTCGCCGCGGTCAACGTCGCCGGCGGTTTCCTCGTCACGCGGCGCATGCTGGAGATGTTCAGGAAGAAAGTGAAAGCGAAATGAGCGCCAACCTCGTCGCGCTCTGGTACCTGGTGGCGTCGGTGTGCTTCATCCTGGCGCTGAAGGGCCTGTCCTCGCCGACCACCGCGCGCCGCGGCAACGCCTTCGGCATCGCGGGCATGACCATTGCGGTGCTCACCACCCTGGCGGTGGTGGCGCGCGGGCGCATCGACCTGATCCTCATCGCCATGCTCGCCGGCGGCGCGATCGGCGCCTACGTCTCGCGCCGCGTAGAGATGACGCAGATGCCCGAGTTGGTCGCCGCCATGCACTCCCTGGTCGGCATGGCGGCGGTGCTGATCGCCGTCGCGGTGGTCAACAACCCGCTGTCCTTCGGGCTGCCGGCGCAGATCCCGGCCGGCAACAAGCTGGAGCTGTTCATCGGCACCTTCGTCGGCGCCCTCACGTTCTCCGGCTCGGTGATCGCTTTCGGCAAGCTAGCGGGCCTGGGGAAGAAATTCCGCCTGTTCTCCAGCGCGCCGGTGGTGTTCCCCGGGCAGCATCTGGTGAACCTGGCGCTGGCGCTGGCGATGATCGGCTTCGGCACCGCGTTCTTCCTCTCGCCCGAGCAGGCCTGGACGCCGTTCATCGCCATGGCCGCGATCGCCTTCGTGCTCGGCGTGCTGATCATCATCCCGATCGGAGGCGCCGACATGCCGGTGGTGATTTCGATGCTGAACAGCTATTCGGGCTGGGCGGCGGCGGGCATCGGCTTCTCGCTCAACAACTCGATGCTGATCATCGCCGGGTCGCTGGTCGGCTCCTCGGGCGCGATCTTGAGCTACATCATGTGCAAGGCGATGAACCGCTCGTTCATCAGCGTGATCCT
>JANNTQ010000276.1:0-5448 GCA_031394435.1 Betaproteobacteria bacterium | reverse complement strand
AAGCCGCGCTACGTGACGGTGGCGGACGACGCGGCGCAGGCCCAGTACGTGGTGACGCGCGTGCTGGAGGCGAGGGAGGAGGGCGTGGACCTCAAGCGCCAGGCGGTGCTCTTCAGGAGCTCGCACCACTCGGACGTGCTGGAGCTGGAACTGGTGCGCCGGAACATCCCCTACGTGAAGTACGGGGGCCTCAAGTTCCTCGAAGCGGCACACGTGAAGGACGCGCTGGCCGTCTTGCGCTGGGCGGACAACCCGAGAAACCGCGTAGCGGCCTGGCGAGCGCTGCAGCTCCTGCCCGGCGTGGGCCCCAAGGGCGCCGAGCGCGCCTGGACCGCGTTCGAAGCGGCGAGCTGGCGCTGGGGCGCGCTCAAGTCCGGGTCGAACGCATTCGACGCGCTGGTCTCCGGCCTCGCCGACCCCGCAGCGCCCTGGAGCGGCCAGATGCAGCGCGTGCGCGAGTGGTATGCGCCCGTGATGGAAAGAAAATACGCCGCCGCCGAAGTGCGCGCAGGCGACCTCATGCAGCTCGAACGCATCGCCGGCACCTACGGCACGCGGGAGAGCTTCCTCACCGAGATGGCGCTCGACCCGGCCGCGGCGAGCTCCGACCTCGCGGGCGATCCTTACCTGGACGAGGACTACCTGGTGCTATCCACGGTGCACTCGGGCAAGGGTCAGGAGTGGGAAGGCGTGTACATCCTGAACGTGGCCGACGGCAACTTCCCCAACGAGTTCGCCGCCGGCAAGCCCGAGCAGATCGAGGAGGAGCGGCGCCTGCTCTACGTGGCGATGACGCGCGCGAAGACCAGGCTCGACCTCATCGCCCCGCTCAAGTACTACGTGACGCAGCAATCCCGCATGGGCGACCGCCACGTCTACGGCGCGCGCAGCCGGTTCCTGACCAAGGCGGTGATGGCCTGCATGGAAGAGGTCGCCTACGGCGAGCCCGAGCGCTCGGAGAAGCCGCAGGGCGGAAAGCCCGCGGTGAACGTTGCCGGGCGGCTGCGGGGGATGTGGGCGTAGGACGCGGGGCGGTCTGGCGGCGCCCGCGCGGCAGGTTCAGCGCAGCCCGCTAGACTGCGCGCCTGGATGGGAGGAACCCGCACCCGATGCGCAGGCCGATGGCGACTTCAGTTCGCCGCAACGCTGCTGCTGTGCATCCCGGGATTGAGTACGGCGGCCGAAACGGCGACGCCGGAGACGGGCCTTGCGGGAATGCAGGCCCACCGTATCGAAGAGCCTGTGTTCGGGGGGCACATGGTGGTCTACGAAGCCGGCCGCGGCAATGCGCGCTCGGTGCTCCTCGTGCACGGCATCGGGCGGGACGGCGCGCGCGACTGGCGCGCCGCCGTAGGCTGGCTGCAGGAATCGTTTCACGTCGTCGCGGTGGACCTGCCGGGATTCGGCGCCTCCGACAAGGCGAACCTCCTGTACTCGCCGGCCAACTACGCCGGCGTCCTCAAGCATGTCGGCGATCGTTTCCTGCGCCGGCCCTTCGCGCTCGTAGGGCATTCGATGGGCGCGGTGGTGTCGCTGCGCTACGCGGCGGCTTACCCGCAGGACGTGGAACGGCTGGTGGTGATCAGTGCGCCGGGCATCTTGCACCGCAGCTCGGTTACCAGCCAGTTCCTCGCCAGCCTGGGCATGGAATTCGTGCCGCCGTGGCTGGATCCGCTGGAACAGCTCCTCGGCTTCGCGCGCAGGCTCCTCACTCCGCTCGAGCGGCTGCGATTCGAGCCGCAGGTCATCCTGGAGAGCCCGGAGCTGCGCGCAACACTGCTCGGTGGCGATCCCGCGAGCATCGCCGGCCTTGCGGTGGTGAGCGAGAACCTGAGCACGGATCTTCCCCGGGTGCGCGCCGAAACCCTGCTCCTGTGGGGCGGCATGGATACGCTGGTGCCGCTGCGCACCGGCAGGGTGCTCGCCCTGAAGCTGCCGCGCGCGCGCCTGGAGGTCATCGAGCGCGCCGCGCACACGCCGATGCTCGAGGAGCCCGAGCGCTTTCGCGCGCTGCTCGGATCGTTCCTGCATGTTGGCCTGCCAAGCGCGCCGCAAGCGATCGCTGCGCCTGCGGCGCAACACGGCACGGGCCGCTGCCTGAACGAGCGCAACGGCGTGTTCGAGGGGGACTACGACAGCCTGACGATCCAGGGTTGCGCGCAGGTCCGCATCCGCAACGCCAGGGTGCGCGAGCTGCGCGTCCTGGATTCCAGCGTCACCATCGATGACAGCCGGATCGGCGGCGGCGCAACCGGCCTGCATGCGCGCAATTCCACCGTGGTCGCCACGGGCGTGCGCTTCGAGGGGGAAGTTGCGATCAGCGCGCTCGCAAGCCGCCTCGACCTCGCTGCCGTCGAGGTGGACGGGAGCAAAGTGGCAGTGAGCGCGCCGACAAGATCCTACGTCGTGTTTTCCTTGAGCCGGGTGCGCAGCCCCGGCACGCGGCGCGATGTGCACGCCTTTTTCACCTTCACCCCGGAAAATCCGCTCTAGCGGCCCAAGGATTTGGCCTAGCCCTTCTCGAACCCCCGCACCAGGTTCGCGCGCGCGGTGCCCGCGTGCATGAGCAGCGAGAAATCCGATCCGGCGAGAATCAGCTGCACGCCCATGGCGATGTGGCGCTCGAGCAGTTCCGGCGTGTACATGCCGCCCATACCCGCGAACTTGCCGTGCTTCCTGCAGGCAGCTATGACCTTCTTGTAGGCCTCCGCTACCCGCGGGTCATTGAATTGCCCCGGGATGGCGAGCTCGAAGCAAAGATCATTGGTGCCGATGAGCAGCGCGTCGATCCCCGCCACCGCGGCGATCGCCTCGCAGTTCTCGATCCCCTTGGGCGATTCGAGCATCACGACGACCAGCGTCTCCTGGTTGACGATGCGCGCCGCCTCGCCCACCGGCATGGCGGCGAAGCCGAGCTGCTGCAGCCCGCCGCCCATCGAGCGGTGCCCGAGCGGCGGAAAGCGGCAATGCTCGGCGACGCGCTTCGCCTCGAGCTCGCTCTCGACGTGCGGCACGACGATGCCCTGCGCGCCGTTGTCGAGCATGCGCGAGGCGAGCCAGTGTTCCTTACCCGCGACGCGCACCACGGGCGTGATGCCCACCGCGAGCGAGGCGGCGGCGATCTGCGCCGCGGTGTCGGTGCCCATCGAGTTGTGCTCGCAGTCGATGAACATCCAGTCGAAGCCCGCGGTCTTCAGGATCTGCGCGGTGTCCGCGGTGCGCGCCTGGCGCAGGCCCAAGCCTATGGCAAGCTTGCCCGCGCGCAGCTGGCGCAGGGCGTGGTTGGGGACGGTGCTCACGCGGCTCTCCTCGGGATCGGGGTGACTACTATAGCAACGATGCCGCCTTGGCCTTGCTTTCCAGCGACTCCCAGCGTTCGAGCTTCACTATCAGCAGCTTCTCGAGTTCTCCAACCCGGCGCCGATCCTCCTTCAGCAACTCCGTCACTAGCTCGTAGTACTCCGGCGACTCCATCTTTTCCTGCAACTCCTTCTGCTCTTTCTCCAACTTCTCAATCTCCCCCGGCAACGCCTCCAATTCCCGCATCTCCTTGTAGCTCAGTTTCACCCGCCCTTTCTCCCTTACCGCCGCCTTCGACCCGGCCTTCTCTTCCGTCACCGCCGCAGGCCGCTGGCGCACCCAATCCGTGTAGCCGCCGACATACTCCTTCCAAGCCCCGCCGCCTTCGGCCGCGAGGGTCTGGGTCACGACGTTGTCGAGGAATGCCCGGTCGTGGCTCACCAGCAGCAAAGTCCCGTCGTAATCCTGCAGCGCCGCCTCCAGCAGTTCGAGCGATTCGATGTCCAGGTCGTTGGTCGGCTCATCCAGCACCAGCACGTTGGCGGGCTTGGCGAAAAGCCGCGCCAGCAGCAGGCGGTTGCGTTCCCCGCCGGAGAGCATGCGCACCGGCGACTGCGCGCGGCGCGGCGGAAAAAGAAAGTCGCCGAGGTAGCTCATGACATGCTTGCGCCCGCCGGCCAACTCGACCCAGTCTGAGCCCGGGGCAATGGTCTCGGCGACGGTCTTCTCCGGATCCAGGGCTTCGCGCATCTGGTCGAAGTAGGCGGGCTGGACATTGGTGCCCAGGCGCACGGAACCCGAGTCAGGCTCCAGGCTGCCGAGGATCAGCTTGATGAGGGTGGTCTTGCCTGCGCCGTTCGCGCCTATCAGCCCCAGGCGATCGCCTCGGCTGATCAGGAGCTCGAGGTCTTTCACGATGGGCCGCCCGGCGAAGGACTTGCAGACGTCCTTCAACTCCGCCACCAGTTTTCCCGAGCGCTGTCCGGCGGACAAGGAAAGCTTCACCGACCCCTGCCGCTCGCGCCGCGCCGCACGCTCCTCGCGCAACCTCTCCAGGCGCAGCACGCGGCCTTCATTGCGCGTGCGCCGCGCCTCGACCCCCTTGCGGATCCAGGCTTCCTCCGCCTGCCAGAAGCGGTCGAATTTCCTCTGCGCGACGGCCTCCGCGGCGAGGTCGCCGGCCTTCACCTTCTCGTAGGCGGAGAAATTGCCCGCGAAGGAACGCAGCATCCCGCGGTCGAGCTCGAGGATGCGAGTGCACACGCGGTCGAGGAAGGCGCGGTCGTGAGTGACGACGATCGCCGCCTGCTGGCGCAGCAGCAGGGTCTCCAACTGCTCGATGCCGGCAATGTCGAGGTGGTTGGTGGGCTCATCGAGGAGCAGCAGTTCGGGCTGCAGGGCGAAGGTCAGCGCAAGCGCCGCGCGCTTGGATTCGCCGCCGGACGCCGCGGCAGGCGAGAGCTCCTCGTCCAGCCCGAAGCGGTGCAGGAACTCGGTGAGCCGCGCCTCCACCTGCCAGCGCTCGCGCTCGTCGTGGATCGAGGGAATGTGCCCGCGCAGCAGCAGGCTCGCGCGCAGCGTGGGCGCACGCGGAAGCTTGGGCTCCTGCTCCACGAACGCAATGCGCGTGCCTTCGCTTTTCCTCAGCTCGCCGTCATCGAGCGTCGCGCTGCCGGCGATGACCGCGAGGAGGGAAGACTTGCCGGTGCCATTGCGGCCGATGAGGCCGATGCGTTCGCCCGACTCCATAGAGAACGCCGCGCGGTCGAGCAGCGGGAAATCGCCGTAGGCGAGCTGCGCGTCGAGGAGGGTCAGCAGCGGCATGGGCGCGCATTATGGGGCCTGCCACCGCGAGGCCGCATAATGCGGCCCGATGCCGATCGTCACCTCGGACTCCGGCGCCACCTTCTCGTCCTGCCGCCGCTGGCGCTACCTCTTGTGGCGCCGCTGGGACGCATCCAGGCCCGCCGTCAACTTCCTCATGCTCAACCCGAGCACGGCCGACGAGCACCAGCTCGATCCTTCTTGTTCACGCGCGCGCGACTATGCCGAGCGCTGGGGCTATGGGGCGCTGGTCGTCACCAACCTCTTCGCCTGGCGCGCGACCGACCCGGAGGACATGAAGCGCGCCGGCGAACCGGTGGGCCG
>JANNTQ010000263.1:0-3142 GCA_031394435.1 Betaproteobacteria bacterium | reverse complement strand
GTGCCGAAGACCCAGTTCTATGCCGAGGCCGCGTGGCGCCATGCGCCGACAGGATTCCGCGCCGCCGCCGAACTGCTGTACCGCGACCGGGTGGCGGTGAACGACATCAACTCGGAGTTCGCCGACGCGTTCACGGTGTTGAACCTGGTATTCGGCTTCGAGCAGCGCGGTGCGAAGTGGCGGCTCAGCCAGTTCCTGCGCGTGGACAACGCGACCGGCGAGAGCTACATCGGCTCGGTGGTGGTGAACGACGCCAACGGCCGTTTCTACGAGCCCGCGCCGCAGCGCACATATCTCCTAGGCATTCAGGCAAGACTTCATTTCTAAAGGGATCGCAAAGAGATTAGTATTTCAGCCCAGTCAACAGGAGAGAGCACATGAAGAGGACCCTGATTGCCACAGTCCTGCTCGCCGCGACGACAGCCTACGCGCAACCCAAGCCGCCGCCCGCCTGGCACCAGGGCAAACCGCCGGCCCAGGCCGAATCCAAGCTCGCGCCGCTCGCCGGGCGAATGACCGAGACGCCGGCTTCCGAAATCCCGATCGACAAGGTCGCGCTGCCCAAGGGATTCACCGCCGAGATCTGGGCCACCGGCATGCCCGGCGCGCGCGCCATGGCGCGCGGCGCCACCGGCAAGATCTACATCGGCACGCGCATCATCGGCCGCGTCTACGAGGTTACCGACGAAGGCAGCCGCCGCACCAGCCGCGTGGTGGTGGACAAGCTGACGCAGCCCTCGGGCGTCGCCATCCAGGGCGACTCGCTGTACGTGATGGCGATCGACAAGGTGCTGCGCTACGACGGCATCGAGAAGAATCCGAACGTGCAGCCGGTGGACATGACGGCCAAGTTCGAGCTGCCGCCCGAGCAGCACCACAACTGGAAGTACATCGCCTTTGGGCCCGACGGCAAGCTCTATGTGCCCTTCGGCGCGCCGTGCAACATCTGCGAGCCGCTCCCTCAATACGCGCAGATCCGCCGCTACAACGCGGACGGATCGGGCATGGAGGTGATCGCGCGCGGCGTGCGCAACACGCAGGGCTTCACCTGGCATCCGAAGACGGGCGACCTCTGGTTCACCGACCACGGCCGCGACTGGATGGGCGACAACGGCCCGGAGGACGAACTCAACCGCATGCCGAAGGCCGGGTTGAATTTCGGCTACCCGTACTGCCACGCGAAGGGCGTGCTCGACGCCGATTTCAACAAGGCCGACGGCTGCAAGGGCGTGACCCTGCCGGTGGCCAACATGGGGCCGCATACGGCGGTGATGGGCGTGATCTTCTACACCGGAAGCATGTTCCCGAAGGAGTACCAGAACACGATGTTCATTGCGCGCAAGGGCTCGTGGAACCGGACCGTCAAGATCGGCTTCGACGTGGTCAACGTGCGGCTCGCCGCGGACGGCAACAGCGCCAAGGTAAAGCCGTTCATGAGCGGGTTCCTGGAGGATCCGAAGGAAGCGAAATTCTGGGGCCGTCCCGCCTACCTCCTGCAGATGCCCGACGGCGCGGTATTGGTGTCGGACGAGCAGCTGGGCGCGATCTACCGCATCAGCTACAGCAAGTAATAGTGCGCTTGCGCCTCGACGGGCGGTGGGCCTGGTTGTTCGCTCTTTTTATTGCTCCCGCGCCGGCGCAGCCGCTGCCCGATCGCCTGGCACTGTGCGCTTCCTGCCACGGCGAGGGCGGAATCTCGGCGCTCTCAGGCACGCCCTCGCTCGCCGGTCAGCCGGCGATCTTCAGCGAGAACCAGCTGGTGCTGATGCGCGAAGGCGTGCGCAAGGTCGTGCCAGCCAAGGAAGCGGCGGTGCAGGGCATCAAGGACGCGGAAATCCGCACACTTGCGCGCTACTACTCTGTGCAGACGCCCGCCGCGGCGCTTGGCAAGCCGGATCCGGCGCTGATGCAGCAAGGCGTGCTGCTGGCGCGCAAGCTTCATTGCGTCAGTTGCCATGAGAAGGACTTCCGCGGCCGCGAGCAGATGCCGCGGCTTGCCGGCCAGCGCGAAGAGTACCTTCTGGAGGCGATGAACGGCTACCGTAACTACACCCGCACGGGCGGCGATACCATGATGGCCGCCACGCTCTACGGTGTCAGCGACGCCGATGTGAAGACGCTAGCCCACTACCTGTCGCGACTGCCCTAGGCGGCCTTCGCCGCCGCCGGCCCGGCCTTCGAGACCAGCTCGCGCAGCACGTAGGGCAGGATCCCGCCGTGCTTGTAGTAATCGACCTCGATCGCGGTATCGATGCGCGACTTGACCCTTACTTCCTGGCGCGCGCCGCCGGCGCGCTGGATCACCAGCGTCAACTCCTGCTGCGGCCGAATATCCTCCAGCCCCAACACGTCGATTTGCTCGTCGCCTATGATGCCCAGCGCCTGCGTCGAGTCGGCGCCGAGGAACTGCAGCGGCAGCACCCCCATGCCGACCAGGTTCGAGCGGTGGATGCGCTCGAAGCTGCGCGCGATCACCGCTTTGACGCCGAGCAGCTGCGTGCCCTTCGCGGCCCAGTCGCGCGACGAGCCGGTGCCGTATTCCTCGCCGCCGAACACCACGGTCGGCGTGCGGTCGCCGACGTAGCGCATGGCAGCGTCGTAGATCGACAGCTTCTCGCCCTTGACCAGCGTAACCCCGCCCTCGGTGCCGGGCAGCATCAGGTTCTTGATGCGCACGTTGGCAAAGGTGCCGCGCATCATCACCTCATGGTTGCCGCGGCGCGCGCCGTAGGAGTTGAAATCGGCCACCGCGACATCGTGTTCCTGCAGGTAGATGCCGGCCGGGGAGGTGGGCTTGATCGCGCCCGCGGGCGAGATGTGGTCGGTGGTCACCGAGTCGCCGAAGATGCCAAGAACGCGCGCGCCGGAGATGTTGCCGGTGCGCCCCGGCTGCATGGAGAAATTCTGGAAGAACGGCGGCTCGGCGATGTAGCTGGACTTCGGCCAGCTGTAGACCTGGCCGGTGGGCGCGGAAATCTTCTTCCACATCGGGTTGGCTTCCGCCAGGTTGCTGTACAGGCGCCTGAAGGTCGGCGCATCCATCGCCAGCTTCATCAGCGCCTTCACCTCGTCGGCGTTCGGCCAGATGTGGCCGATGTACACGTCCTGGCCGTCCTTCGACTTGCCCAGCGGTTCCGTGCGC
>JANNTQ010000221.1:0-21027 GCA_031394435.1 Betaproteobacteria bacterium | reverse complement strand
TCGATGTCGCCTTTGCGCTTCTTCCAGCCACGCGCGCTCGACGTCGGATTCGGCCGGACCATCGAGTTCAGCGATCAGGGCACGGACTAGCTCGGTTTTGTCTTCGAGACTCAATGACCGAATCTTGGCCTCGATTTCGGCGACAACGGCTGACATGGTTACCCCCGATAGTTTCGTTGGCTCCGGCAGTGTAGCGCGGTATGTTGTTGACCGCTAACGTTCGCAATGACGCGCACGAGCATGCGCGCGTAGCGGCGCGTGCCACGTGTCGCTGTCAATAGCGTGGTTAGCTGTCATGTGCATCCACTCCCCTAAGAATCGGGTGGCTTGGAGTTCCAGATCTCGGTCGTTTGTCTGACGACTAGCGGACTGAGCAACTTTCCGAAGTGGCAGTGTCTGGGCTCGGGTAAACGGGCTTCCCTTGTGCATGTAAATCACCTGATAGAGCTGGCCAAGAAGGAAGGCAACGAACTCATTGTCGGTTTGTGGAGATGAAAGCGTTTCTAGCAGAAACTCCAGGTGTGCACGCAGGTAGTACGGCAGTGCTTCTTTGCTCAGGACAGACCACTCTTCTAGGTAGTAGGCAGCGCCGAAGATTGGCTCGTTCTTGAGGTTGCGCAGGTGGTCAAGAACTTCATTCCAAGTCTTACCGCTGTAAAACTGAACGGCCCTCTCTTTTTCGAGCTGATCGAGACCATCCCACAGGACCATGTTGCTTGGGTGCGGCTTACAGCCTTGTCCGAATCCTGCGGCGACTTCAAGGCGCAACGCGTCCATCTGACAGCTAATAGTTTGAGCTAACCGGCAGTTTGCGGCGGGGCGCGGAAGGCCGAGAATGAAATGACAGCCTGGAGCGGCCTGCCGCGAAGTGTCCGGTTGAGCGAATGGTTAGGCGTAACCTCTATGGTATTCGATGCCCTGAAACCACTCGCGTCCATTGACAGAACAGTGTTCTACTCTTTCTTCGCGAGAAGCACTACAGCGCCCTTTGACCCGGCGCGCTCCGCATGCATGACATTTGCGGCAAGGTTGCAGCACTCGCCGGTCTGATATATGGCCTTTCGGTCTTCAAATTGCAGAGCGAATTCTCCTGCAGTAACCAGCAGCGTTACTGCGAAGTTATGTGTGTGCAATGGACCGTCGATATCAGAGGCATAGTGCTTGAATTGAAAATCAGCGAATCCGTTCGCAATCGCATGTGCGCGAAATTCTGCCTCAGTCATTATTTGGCCTTTAGGTTGAGTAGCTGAGATCACTTGCATTTGTCAGTTTGTTTTGTCGGGTAGTTTTGGCGCTCAAATTTCACCTCACTTGGCTTTCGACTGACTATGGTAGCGCTCGAAGCTGGCAGTGACGCCTAACTTTCGGCTCAGCGGCATGCGAAGCATGGAATCTTCCCCCGGTTTCGTTGGCCGGCGCTAGCGCGGGCGGCCAACCGCTGATTTGCGCCGCCTGCTCTTAGCGCAGGACGCTGCCGTCGGTGACGTCGATCACCGCGCCGTTGAGGATCACCGGCGCGTCCACGGCCAGCCAGCGGATCGCCTCGGCGACTTCCTCGGGCCTGCCCTTGCGGCGGGTGTAGACCACTTTCATCAGCTGTTCGACGCGCTCGGGCTGGGCCCTGTCGAGCAGCGGGGTGTCGATCGGCCCGGGGGCGACGGCGTTGACCTGGATGCCTTTCGGGCCGAGGAGGGCGGCGAAGCTGCGGGTGAAGCTGACGACACCGGCCTTGGTCACGCCGTACCAGAGGTCGGTGTGCGCGGTGTACGCCGCGACCGAGGCGAGGTTGACGATGCGGCCGCTGCCGCGGGCGACCATCTGCTTCGAAACGGCGCGGATCAGCTCGACTGGCGCCTCCAGGTTGATGCGCAGGATGCGCACGCGCTGCTCGTCGGTGTACTGGTCGATGCCGACCGCGGTCTGCACGCCGGCGTTGTTGACGAGGACGTTGATCTCGCCGAGCGAGTCCACCAGCCTGGGGATGCCGGCGAGGTCGGTGAGGTCGTAGGCGATACCGCCGGGAATTCTTTCGCGGTCGAGCGCCAGCACGCGAAAACCGGATTTCTTCAATGCTTCGGCGGCGGCGCGGCCGATACCGCTAGCCGCGCCGGTGACCAGGGCGGTCGGCACGTTAGCCGGCGAGCCCCGGCATGCTGAACCCGGCGGACTTCAGTTCCGGGATCAGCTGCGCTTCCTGTTCCTGCGCGAGTTCGACGAGCGGCGGGCGTACTTTGTTCCACTGCGCGTCGTTACCGAAGTGGGCGATGACGGACTTCAGCGCCGGGATCATCGGGTACTTCTGCATGATTTTGCGCGTCGCGCCGATGCCGGCCTGCAGCCTGTCGGCGTCCGCGGTGCGCCAATTGCGGTAGACATTGTCGATCGGGCCCGGGTTGATGTTGCCGGTGGCGGTGATGCAGCCCACGCCGCCGTGGCGCATGTTGTCCAGCAGGAAAGCTTCGCTGCCGGCGAATACGTCGAAGCCGGACTTGGAGAATTCATCCAGCATCGCCTTGGTGTTGCTCCAGTCGCCGGAGGAATCCTTCACGCCGGCGACGACGCGGGGGTACTTCGAGAGCAGCATGCCGATCAGCTTGAGGGAGATGCCGACCTGCGCCACGGGCGGGATGTGGTACAGGTACAGGCGCAGGCGCTCGTCGCCCACGCGCTCGATCACTTCCGAGAAATAGCGGTACAGGCCCTCGTCCGAGACGCCCTTGTAGTAGAACGGCGGCAGCATCAGCACGCCGGCGCAGCCCTGTTTCACCGCGTGCGC
The DNA here is from genome assembly GCA_031394435.1 of Betaproteobacteria bacterium. Taxonomy (GTDB): domain Bacteria; phylum Pseudomonadota; class Gammaproteobacteria; order Burkholderiales; family SG8-39; genus JAABQT01. The sequence goes on along the minus strand of JANNTQ010000221.1, from coordinate 18,251 downwards.
CGTGAGGCGCACGGTGGCGGGCAGGGCACAGTGCCCGGTGCCCGGCATCAGCACGGAACCCGGCACGCCGGCGTGGATCAGCGCGGCGAGCATGGTCAGCTTTTCTTCCACCGACAGGGAATTGGCCTCGCTGTTGGTGCCGAAGATGGCAAGCCCCGAACAGCCGTTCTTCAGCAGCCACTTGCAGTGGCGCACGAAGCGCTCGCCATCTGGCGAGAGGTCGGCCTTGAATGGGGTGACGACGGGAGACATCACGCCCTGCAGGCGCACGGCGGGTTTCGGCTGGATGAAGGCAGGGGACAAAGGGGTGGCCATGGCGGGAAATCGAGTGGAGTGAAGGGCGCGATTATGCGCCCCGCGCAGGTTGCACGCTACGGTAGACTCGCGCCCGATGTCCAAGCTTTCCCGCGCCGTCAACATCGAGGACCTGCGCCGCCTGGCGCGGCGCCGCCTGCCGCGCTCGGTGTTCGATTTCTTCGACGGCGGGGCGGAGGATGAGACCACCCTGCGCGAAAATCGCGCGGCCTTCGAGCGCGTGCGCCTGCTGCCGAAAGTCCTGGTGAACGTGCGCCAGGTGGACACCGGCGTCGAGCTGTTCGGCATCCGCTCTAACTTGCCGATGGCCATCGCGCCCACCGGCGGCATCGGCGCCGGGCGCAACCACGCCGACCTGATGCTCGCGCGCGCCGCGCGCGCCGCTGGCATTCCCTACACGCTCGCCACGCCGGCCACTTCCGCGATCGAGGAAGTGGCGGAAAAGGCGGGCGGGCGGCTGTGGTTCCAGCTCTACGTGCTGAAGGACCGCGAGTTCCGCATGAGGCTCGTCCAGCGCGCAAAGGCCGCCGGTTACGAAGTGATGTTCGTCACCGTGGACCTCGCCGTAGGCGGCAAGCGCGAGCGCGACCTGAGGAACGACTTCGTCGCGCCCTTCAGCCCGAGTTGGCGAAATTCGCGTGACCTGCTGTGGAAACCGGCCTGGCTCGCCGACATGGCGCGCCACGGCGTCCCGGAAATGAAGAACCTCGAAGGCATGGTGCGCTGGTCGACGAAAATCACCGATGTCGCCGCCTCGGTGGGGCGCGAGATGGACGCCTCCTTCGACTGGGAGGAGCTGAAGGCGATTCGCGACGCCTGGCCGGGCAAGCTGGTGCTCAAGGGCGTCGAGCGTCCCGACGATGCCGAGCGCGCGGCGGCGCTCGGTTGCGATGGCGTGGTGGTGTCCAACCATGGCGGCCGGCAACTGGACGGTGCGCAGGCGACGCTCGATGCGCTGCCCGCGGTGGCGCGCGCGGTGGGCTCGAAGATCACCGTGCTGCTCGACGGTGGCGTGCGCCGCGGCGTGGACATCCTCAAGGCGCGCGCGCTCGGCGCGCGCGCGGTGCTCACCGGGCGGGCGACGCTGTTCGGCGTGATAGCGGGCGGCGAGCCAGGCGCCAAGCGCGCCATCGAGATCCTCGGCGGCGAATTCGAGCGCGCCCTGCAACTGTGCGGCGTGCGCCGCGCCGAGGACATCGGCGCGGATCTGCTCGCTCAGGCAAACAGGTGATCCAGCACCCTGAGGCCTGCCTCAGTCCTCGTCGTGGTCGTGCTGCTCCTCGGCCGGCACGATTTTCAGCACCATCCCGGCGCTGCCAAACGGCAGCCCGGAGCGGTTGCCGGTGAGGTACACCTCGCCGTCGGCGTCCTGCCCCATGCCGAGCACCGCGAAGCCCAGCGAGTTGCCGCCGACGATGTGGAATTCGCTGATCGCGCGCAGTCCCCGCCGGTGCGGATCGCCGCTGATGTGCAGCAGCCGGCCGTAGTCGTGCGGCCCGGTGGGGAAGTTGAAGATCGTGGAGAACTCGCCGAAGATGTAGCGCCCGTAGAGGCCGTGTAGCGCGCGGCCGCGATAGACAAAACCGGCGATCACCGAGTGGCCCTCGTGATGCGTGTCGTACTGGGCGACGGGGTCGATCAGGTTGTGCGGCACCGGGCCGAGCGGCTCGCGCTGCGCGAAGCCGTCGGCGTCGCCGTTGTGGTTGAAGAAGACCGTGCCTTCTTTGACCGGCCAGCCGTAGTTGCCGCCCTTCCTGACGATGTTGACCTCCTCGATATCGTTTTGCCCCACGTCGCCGACGAACAGCGTCCCGAAGTGCGAATCGAACGAGAAGCGGTAGGGATTGCGGAAGCCGTAGGCCCAGATCTCGCCCAGCACGCCGCCGCCGCGGCCGACGAACGGGTTGTCGCCGGGCACGCCGTACTGGCCGTTGCTCGAGTTGCGGCCGTTCACGTCGATGCGCAGGATCTTGCCGAGCGGGTTGGTGAGCTTCTGGCCGTTGCCGTCCAGCCCATGGCCGTCCATCGGCTCCACCACCACCGGCTGGCTGCCGGTCGCCTTGATGAACAGCTGGCCGTCGCGATCGTCCGCCCCGCCGCCGTCGCCCATCGAGATATAGAGCTTGCCGCCGGGTCCGAAGGCAAGGTCGCCGCCGTCGTGGTTGAACTGCGGCCAGTCGACGCGCATCAGCTCGCGGCGGCTGCCGACCACGCCGCCAGTGACTTTCCACTCCGCCACCACGTTCTGGTGGTCGGCCGCGCGGCTCCGCATCGTCGTCGGGAAGGTCGGCGCGCCTGCGTTCGGCTCGGAGGTGTAGGTATAGAGGAGCCCGTTGTGCCGGAAGTCCGGATGAAAGGCGAGGCCGAGAAAACCGCGCTCGTCAAACGAGTTGGCGCCGAGCACGCCCAGCGTCACCAGGCGCGCGGCGACGTCCATGAACAGCGTGCGCTCCTTGGTGTCCAGGTTCACCTTCCAGCCCTTGCCGACCTGGTCGACCACGTACAGGTGGTCGCGGTCGCCGGGCGCGGTGACGCCCTTGAGCGGGGAGACCAGGCCGCTCGCCAGCACTTCCACCGCCACGCGCGGGCCGAAGCGCTTGATCGGCGCGAACACGGTAGCGTCATAGGGAGAATGCGGCGGGTGCGCGAGCGCTACCGAGCCAACCAGGGCGCATCCAACGAAAAGAACGGAACCAGCAGTGCGCTTGCATTTCGCGATGTCGAACACGGTTTTCTCCTTCGTTCCTGAAAGATCAAACTTCCCGCCACCGCATCCGTGCGGCGGCTCACAAATCGACAAGCCCAATGCGGTTTCAGAAAGTGTGCGCCTCCGACCTGCGCAAATTCAAGGCAATTCGAAGGCTCGTGAAAAAAGCGCGCCAAAGCGTTGAAGAATCTGCAGAACGGATTCGCCGGGCGGACGCGGCGATCAACAGGACGATGCGCGTGATCGCGCTGAACGAGGACCTGCTCGCTCAGGCAAACAGGTGATCCAGCACCAGCTGCTTGAAGGCGGTGGCGTCGACCGCGCCGGCGGGCAGCAGATCGGCCCTTGAGCTGATCACCAGCGGGCCGTGGCCGGAATCGTCGGTTACGCGGCCGTGCGATCCCCTGACCAGGGCGGTGTCCTTCAGCGAAATCACGTCGAGCAGCGTGCGCAGGCCCAGTTTGCGCTTGCCCAGGCGCCAACCGGTCGCCAGCAGCGGAAAACGGATCGCGGGATCGACGAATAGCTCGACCGGGTCGTAGCCGGGCTTGCGGTGGATGTCCACCGTGCGCGCGAAATCGGGCGCCACGCGATCGTCCAGCCAGTAGTAGTAGCTGAACCAGCGGTCGGCTTGCGCGATCGCCACCAGTTCGCCCGAGCGTTCGTGATCCAGGCCCATCGCCTGCTTGCCGCTTTCGTCCAGCACGCGCTCCACGCCGTCCAGCCTTTCCAGCAGGGCGCGCACTTCGCCGATGCGGCCGCGGTCGTTCACGTAGACGTGGGCGATCTGGTGGTCGGCGACCGCAAAGGCGGCGCTGGCGCCCGCATCCAGGATCTCGCGGCCGTGTTCCTCCGGGCGCACGCGGATCAATCCGGCCTTGCGCAGCGCGCGATTGATGTGCACGGCCTCGCTGACCGGCGTGATGCCGTATTCGGAGACGACGATTACTTCGCGGCCGCTCGAGGCTGCGTAGTCGATCAGCGAGCCGCACACGGCGTCGATTTCCTGTAGGTCCTGGCGCACGCGCGGATGCGCAAGGTCCGGTCCGAGTCGCTGCAGGTTGTAATCGAGGTGGGGCAGGTAGGAGAGCGTGAGCGTGGGATTGCGCGAGCGCATGACGTGCAGGGTGGCCTGCGCGATCCATTCGCTGGAGGAGATGTCGGTGAGCGGGCCCCAGAACTTGAACAGGGGAAACGGGCCGAGCTTGGCATCGAGCTCGTCGTGCAGCTCGTGGGGATGCGCGTAGTGATCCGGAATCTTCCTGCCGTCGGCCGGATACATGGGCCGCGGCGTGGCGCTCCAGTCCGCGCTCGAGTACATGTTGTACCACCAGAACATCTTGGCGCAGGTGAACTTCGGGTCGCGCGCGCGCGCCGCCTGCCAGATCTTCTCGCCCGCGACCAGGCGGTTGGACTGCCGCCACAACCAGATTTCCGACAGCTCCCTGAAATACCAGCCGTTCGCCACGATGCCGTGGCCACTCGGCAAAAGGCCGGTGAGCAGCGTCGATTGCACGGTGCAGGTCACCGCGGGAGTCACAGTGCGCAATGGCCGCAGGCCGCCCCGCATCGCAAGACGCTGCAAATTTGGCGTGTGCTCGCCGACGAGCGCCGGCGACAGGCCGACCGCCAGGATCACGAGTGTCGGATGCATGCGGCGTAGAATATCAGTCCAACGGAAATGCAATGAGCGACGCGGCGAGGAAGCTGTTGCGCGATTGTCTGCGGCGCCAGCTCGACGCGGAGCGCGGCGCTTGGCTGGACGCGCAGATCGCGGCGCTCAGGCAGGATCCGGCGGATACAGCGCTCGACATTGCCTTGGGCATGATCCCGCGACGGCTGGGGAAGGCCGCGCTGGCGCTCACCGATGCCGACCTCATTGCGGCCGACCAGGCCATCGAAGGATGGGACCCGCGCGGCTGGAGCGTGTCCGATGCCGCGCGCATCCTGCTGTTGAGCGGATTGCCGGACACGGGGAAGCCGTTCGCCGAGCGTTTTCGCTCGCGATGCAGGACGGCCGATGTAGCGGAGCTGGTCACGCTTTACCGCGGCCTGCCGCTGTACCCGGATCCGGCGGCGCTCGAGGAGCAGGTCGGGGAAGGCCTGCGCAGCAACATGCGCGTGGTGTTCGAGGCGATCACGCACTGCAATCCCTATCCGAAGGCGCATTTTGACGACCACCGCTGGAACCACATGGTGCTCAAGGCGCTGTTCATCGGCAGCCCCCTCGCACCGATACAGGGGCTGGATGAGCGCGCCAACCCGGAGCTGGCGCGCATCATGTGCGATTTCGCCCACGAACGCTGGGCGGCGGGCCGGCCGGTGCCGTTCGAGATCTGGCGCTGCGTCGGGCCGTTCGCCGAAGGCCAGGCGATCGACGACCTGGCGCGCGTGCTGGCGCAAGGCGAGAGCATCGAGCGGCGCGCGGCGGCGCTCGCGCTGGCTGCCAGCCCGGACCGCAGGGCGGCGCGCCTGCTGCAGGAAGTGCCGGCGCTCGCCGGCGACATTTCCCGCAGCCGCCTCACCTGGGCGACGCTGCAGTAAACTCAAGGCATTCCAGCGAGGGCCTTGCCATGATGCTGATCGATCCGCACGCACACATGATTTCGCGCACCACGGACGACTACGGGGCGATGGCGGCCTCCGGCGTCGTCGCGGTCATCGAGCCGGCGTTCTGGATCGGCCAGCCGCGCACCAACGTCGGCTCCTACCTGGACTACCTGTCCTCGATCGTCGGCTTCGAGCGCTTCCGCGCCAGCCAGTTCGGCATCCGCCATTACTGCACCATCGGGCTGAATTCCAAGGAAGCCAACAACCCGGAGCTGGCCGAGGGCGTGATGGAGCTGATCCCGCGCTTCGCACTGAAGGAGGGCGTGGTGGCGATCGGGGAGATCGGCTACGACGAACAATCGCCGCTCGAGGACAAGTACTTCCGCCTGCAGCTCGAGCTGGCCAAGAAACTCGGCCTGCCGGTGATGATCCACACGCCGCACCGGGACAAGAAAAGAGGCACCTCGCGCTCGATGGACGTTTGCGACGAGCACGGCCTCGATCCGGCCAAGGTGGTGATCGACCACAACAACGAGGAAACGGTGCGCGAGACGCTGCAGCGCGGCTATTGGGCGGCGTTCTCCATCTATCCCAGCACCAAGATGGGCAATGCGCGCATGGTGGAGATCCTGCGCCAGTACGGTGCGAAACAGGTGATCGTCGATTCCGCCTGCGATTGGGGAATCTCCGAGCCTCTGGGCGTCGCCAAGACGGCGAAGCTTGCGCTGCAGCAAGGCATCGCGCAGGAGCAGGTGCGGCTCGCCTGCTACCAGAACGCGCTCGAGGCCTACGGGCAGAGCGGCCAGATGAAGGAGGAGGATTGGCTCGATCCGGCGGCCATCGACCAGCGTGCTGTATTTGAAGGCAACTCCATCCTGCGTGGCGGCCGGGAGCCGCGCGTGGAGGAACGCAAGAGCCGGCGCACGATGGACGACCTGATCATCGAGTAGCGCCGCCTTCCGCGCGTTGCGCAGTGCGGCAATTGTCCCTCGCCTGCGCCAGGCTCAGCGAAACAGGGTCGTGGGCCGCGTCCCAATCGTAGAAATCTGTCAGGCGACTCCGTATACTGAATTTTCCTGCAGCTTGGGGAACTCAAAAATTTCCGGAGGTGGCAAATGAATATCGTAAGAATCGGTGGAGCGCTTTCCGCCGCGGCACTGCTCGCGCTGTCCGGCGGGCCGGCGCTGGCGCAGGTGAAGATCAGAATGGAACCGCTGGTCACCGGCATCAACACGCCGCTGGCGATGGTGCAGGCGCCGGCGGATGGCCGGATGTTCATCATCGAGCAGAACGGCCGCATCAAGATCCTGGAGGGCGGCAAGCTGGGCGCGAACCCGTTCCTCGACATCCGCAGCAAGATTCCCAAGCTGCACCACGACTTCGACGAGCGCGGCCTGCTCGGCCTCGCGTTCCATCCGAAGTTCAAGGACAACGGGAAGTTCTACGTCTCCTACAGCGCGCACCTGGACTACGGCGCGGACCTCGGGCAGATGCTGTGGTATTCGCACAACAACGTGGTCGAGGAATACACGGTGTCGAAAGGCGACAAGAACGCGGCGGACCCGAGCTCGGCGCGGCGCATCATGAGCACGCCATGGCCGCAGTTCAACCACAACGGCCACTGGATCGGCTTCGGCCCGGACGGCAAGCTCTACGTGTCGATGGGCGACGGCGGCTACGCCAACGACTGGGGCATCGGGCATACCCCCGCCACCGGCAACGGCCAGGACATGACCACGACACTGGGCAAGATCCTGCGCATCGACGTCGACGCGCGCACCGGGGACAAGGCCTACGGCGTCCCGTCGGACAACCCGTTCGTCGGCGACAAGAACGCCAAGCCGGAGATCTGGGCGCTCGGCCTGCGCAACCCGTGGCGCTGCTCGTTCGACACCTCGGGCGGCGAGTTGTTCTGCGGCGACGTGCAGCAGAACAGCTACGAGGCGATCAAGATCGTCGGCAAGGGCCAGAACATGGGCTGGCGGCGCGTGGAAGGCATGATGCGCTGCTTCGACTACCTCAAGCCCGACGATCATCCGGCCAGCTGCGACAAGGCCGGCATCACGCCCGCGATCCTCGAGTACAACAACTGCACGGCGAAGCCCCAGGGCTGCAAGGGGATCTCGGTGACGGGCGGCTACGTGTACCAGGGCAAGGAAGCGGCGTGGAAAGGCAAGTACATCTTCGGCGACTGGAGCAAGTCGTTTGACTTTATGGATGGCCAGATCTTCTTCGGCACGAAGGGGTCGGACGGCAAGTGGAGCATGGAAGTCGCGGAAGTGACCAACCGCAAGGGCAAGCTGCCCTACGTGCTTGCGTTCGCGCAGGACCGCAACGGCGAGGTTTACGCGCTGACTTCGATCACCACGGGCCCGAACGGGTCGCTGGACACGATCTACAGGATCGTACCGGCGAAGTAATCCTCTGCAATACCGCCGCCGCCGCGCTTCGCGCGGCGGCGGCTTCGTTTCCGGGGTAGATTTCCGGCATGTGGAAACCAAGCATGAGCTTGCGAACGGCGCTTGCGCTCGCCTGCCTGCTCGCCGCCGCGGTGGCGGGCGCGCAGGAGCAGAAGACCGTCAAGGAACCGGTGCCGGTCTTCGACAAGATCTACTTGTCGAACAAGGCCAACATCGCGGCCGGCAGGAAGGTGTGGGAGAGCCAGTGCCGGCACTGCCACGGCGCGGCCGCCTATCCGGGCAAGGCGCCAAAGCTGAATCCGGGCCAATTGACCCCGGACTTGATCTATGACCGCGTGACCTTCGGCTTCGGCAAGATGCCGGGCTGGAAGGACGTGTTCTCCGACGCGCAGCGCAAGGGCGTCGTCGCTTACATCAAGAGCAGGGATTTCTCGCCGTGACGCCCAATCAGGCGGCGGGTTTGCGCAGCAGGGCCGTCGCCAGGACGACGAACAGGACGGCGAGCCCGATCATCACACCCATCCCTTCGCGAGCGGTTTCCTCCACCCACCACACGTCCTTGCGCCAGAACTCGGGCACCGTGGGCCAGTAGTAGACCGTAGTGGCTGCGCCGACGATCAGTGTGGCCCACAGCAAGCGTTCTCCCGCCGGCGAGCGCACTTGCGGCAGGCGAAACGCGGCGGCGAACGCCCATGCTGCGGGAATCAGGTAGATGACGATCCACAGCAGTGCGTCCGGGTCGTTGTATTGAACGGCGGCAAATGCCACCATCAGCAGGCCGAGGACGATGTTTACGTAGCGCATATGCCCAATTCTAAGGCAGGATTCTGAAAATGGCAGCGGACACACGGTCGACGACAGCGCGAAGCGCCACGCATTGGCAGCGGTTCGCAGTTCCCTATGAGTTTCCCGTGATCTTCACCGAGGGCGTGTTCGATCCGGAGAATCCCGCACTACGCGACGTGCTGTGCCGGCTCGAGCCCGCCAAGCGCCACCGCGTCGTGGTATTCGTCGATGACGGCCTGAACGCGGGACGCGCGCCGCTGTCCGCTGTGATCGTGCAATACGCGCAACGGCACAGCGACGTGATCGAGCTGGCCTGTGCCCCGGTCGCCGTGCCCGGCGGCGAGAAGGTCAAGTCCAACCTGCATTTCGTCGAAAGCGCGCAGCAGACACTGTTCGACCTGCACATCGACCGCCATTCCTTCGTCATCGCGGTCGGCGGCGGCGCGGTGCTCGACGCCATCGGCCTGGTGGCCTCGACCACGCATCGCGGCGTGCGCCATATCCGCATTCCCACCACCGTGCTGGCGCAGAACGATTCGGGCGTGGGCGTGAAGAACGGGGTCAACCTGCAGGGGGTGAAGAACTTCGTCGGCACCTTCGCGCCGCCGTTCGCGGTGCTGAACGACATGCAATTCATCGTCACGCTGCCCGAGCGCGACAAGATCGCGGGCATGGCGGAAGCGGTGAAGGTGGCGCTGATCCGGGATGCCGAATTCTTCGGCTGGATCGAGCGCAACATGGATGCGCTGGCGACCTTCGAGCGCCCGGCGATGGCCGAGATGATCCGGCGCTGCGCCGAGCTGCACATGCGCCAGATCAGCCAGGGCGGCGATCCGTTCGAGTCGGGCAGCGCGCGCCCGCTCGACTACGGCCACTGGTCCGCGCACAAGCTGGAAAGCCTCACCCGCCATCATGTGCGCCACGGCGAAGCGGTGGCGATCGGCATGGCGCTGGATGCGCGCTATTCGGTGCTGGCGGGGCTGCTTGCGCAGGGCGAGGAGGAGCGCATCTGCGCCCTGCTCGAGTATCTCGGTTTCGAGCTGTGGCACCCGGCGCTGGCCAAGGCGGGCGCGAATGGCGAATGGGCGATCCTGGAAGGCCTGCGGGAATTCCAGGAGCACCTGGGCGGCGAGTTGTGCGTGACGCTGCTCGCGGGCATCGGCGTCGGCGTCGAGGTGCACGAAATCGACCACGAGCGCATGCGCCAGGCGATGACCTGGCTGAAAGAGCGCGCGAGCGCCTGATGCACCTGTCGTCCGGACGCGATCTCGGACACCTCACCTATTGCACCAACATCCACGCGGGCGAGCCGCTGGACGAAGTGATGGCGAGCCTCGCGCGCCACCTGCCGGGCATCAAGGCACGCGTTGCCGGCGCGCTGCCCCTCGGGGTCGGCTTGCGGCTCGGCTACGCGGCGGCGAGCAGCTTGCAAGAGCCCGGCGCGCTGGCGGAACTCAAGCGTTTCCTCGCTGCAGGGGGTTATTACGTCTTCACCGTCAACGGCTTTCCCTACGGCGCATTCCACGGCCGGGCAGTGAAGGAAGACGCCTACAAGCCCGATTGGAGCGACCCGCTGCGGCTCGCTTATACGAACAGCCTGGCGGACATCCTGAGCGAATTGCTGCCCGCGGGACAGGAAGGCAGCGTCAGCACGGTCCCCTGCACCTTCAAGCCGTGGGCGCGGGGGCGGCTGGACACAATCACCGAACACCTCATTCGTCACGTCGCGCATTTGGTCGGCCTCGGCGCGCGCACCGGCCAGACGATCGCCCTGGCGCTGGAGCCCGAGCCGTACTGCTACCTCGAGACCATCGAGGAGACGGTCGCGTTCTTCAAAGACCGCTTGTTCGACCGCCAGGGCGTGGCCCAGCTGGCAGCCTTGACCGGTTTGTCCGCCGCCGATGCCGAAGCCGCCATGCGCAGGCACATCGGCGTGTGCTATGACGTGTGTCACGCGGCGGTGGAGTTCGAGGACCCGAAGGCGAGCATCGAGCAGCTGCGCACCCACGGCATCCTGATCGCCAAGCTGCAACTCAGCTCCGCGCTGAGGGTGGCGGCGTTCGACGAGGAAAGCGCGCGCCATCTGGCCGCTTTCGCCGAGCCCGTGTACCTGCACCAGGTGGTGCAGAAGTCCAATGGCTCGCTGCGCCGCTTCGTCGACCTGCCGCAGGCGCTTGCCGCCTCCGGCAGTGCGGCGGGCGCGGAATGGCGCGTGCATTTCCATGTGCCTGTATTCCTCGAGCAGATGGCGCACTTCGGCACCACCCAGTCGTTCCTCGCGGCCATCCTGGCGCTGCATCGCGCCGACCCGATCAGCCGGCATCTCGAGGTCGAGACCTACACCTGGGACGTGCTGCCGCCGTCGTATCGTGAAACGGACCTGAGCTCCGCGATCGCGCGGGAGCTGAACTGGGTGAAAGCGAAGCTGCTGCAGTGAAGCTGCGTACGGCGCTCAAGCTCGGGCGCGTCTCCAATCTGCCGACGGTGTGGACCAATACGCTGGCCGGCACGGTGCTCGCCGGCGCGGGCGGCTTCGGGCCGCAATTCGCGCTCATGCTGCTCGCGTTTTCGCTGTTCTATACCGGCGGCATGTTCCTGAATGACGCCTTCGATGCGCGGTTCGACGCCGCGCAGCGGCCCGAGCGGCCGATCCCTTCGGGCGAAGTGAGCGGCCGCGAAGTGTTCGGCTACGGCTACGGCATGATGGCCGGAGGTGTCGCCCTGCTCGCGTGGATCGGCGCGGCACCGGCCCTCGCCGGCCTCGCGCTGGCGGCAGCGATCACGTACTACGACTGGAACCACAAGAACAACCTGTTCGGCCCAGTGGTGATGGGACTGTGCCGCGTGCTGGTCTATGTAGGCGCCGGCCTGTGCACCACGCTCGCGCTGCCCTCCGCGCTGTGGATCGGGGCCGGGTTGATGCTGTGCTACCTGATCGGGCTGACCTACGTCGCCAAGCAGGAAAACCTGGGCAAGGTGGAGAACCTCTGGCCGCTCGTCTTCCTTGCGGGGCCGGTGGCCTACGGTGCCTGGCTCGCCGCTGCGCAGACCGTGGCGGGATTGTTCTGGCTGCTGTTCAGCGGCTGGATGCTGGTGGCGCTGTGGCTCCTGCGCCGGCGCGCGAAAGGCGATATTCCACGTGCCGTGGTCAGCCTGATTGCGGGCATCTCGCTGCTGGATGCCATGTTGATCGCGGGAAGCGGGTCCTTCGCTCTTGCCGGCCTCGCGCTCGCCGGCTTCGGCGTCACACTGTTCTTCCAGCGCTACATTTCCGGAACGTGAATTACTGGAAGCGGTATAGGTAGCTCGCGCGCAGCAGCAGGCCGTCGTACTTCAGGCCGCCGGCGTCCGACTTGGAGGAGTAGCTGTGAGCGCGAAATCGAGCGCGCGGTTCCCCGACAGCGGATAGTTAAACCCGATGTCCCATGACAGGGTCGTCGCTTCGAGCCGGTAGCAGTCGGCGGCGCGGCCGAGCCCGCTGGCAAGCGCCGGGTCCGGCTCCCACACTGGCGACAAGCCGCTTACCGTGATGCTGCAGAACACGTGGTCGCCCGCGAGGCGCTGCAACCGAACGTAGGCGGTGTTGCGCAATCCGAAGCGGTAGTCCATCGTGGCCCACAGGCGGTTGGTGGACAGGTCGTACAGCCCGGCAGTGCCGCCTCCGTCGCGCTTGTCCAGCCCGAACCCGGCGCCGAGCCGCACGCGGTCGGTGACGTGGCTCCCGGTGCTTGCCTCGAGCGAGACGATGGTGCCGTCGCGCGATTCGCTGTCGGCATGCTGCAGCCACACGAGGTTTCCGGCGAGCTCGAAGAAGGGCGAGCTGAATTCCGACCCCGGCTGGATCCGCCAAGCGGCGCGCCCGGTGAGCGCCAGGTTGCTCAGATCCTTGAATTCGGTGAACTGGCTGTAGCGCGCACTCGCCCGGAACACTGCGCCGCTGCGCGGCCCGAGCAACATGCTGCGCGTGGCCGAGCCCTCCAGCGACAGGATGTTGTCCGCCTTGCGATCGGCGTCGTACAGGCCGCGGCTCGCGTTGTCGTCGCGGGTGTACTCCGCGTCCAGGCCGTAGCTCGTAGAGTCGGCGAGCGCGGGCTGCGCAGCCAGCAGGAGGGCTGCGGCGATGACGGTCGTGCACTTCATGCGTCTTCCCCCGGATTGGGCTTGCGCGTGATAATACGTCGCCGATCCGTTAAGCGAAAGGGATGCGTCCATGTCCAAGCGCAGCAATGATGCCGAAGACCCCCGGCGCGCATTCCTGCTGAGGGCGCTGGCCGCAGGCCTGCTTGCCGCGGGCGGCATTCCCGGCTCGTCGGCGCAGGTCTTCGGACGCCGGCCGCGGAAGCTGCCCGCGGGCCAATCGGTGTATGAGGCGAGCGGCGCCGTAAGCGTCAACGGCCAGGCCGCCACCGCCGCCACGCGTATCGCCGCGGGCGATCGTATCGAGACCGGCGCGGGCGCGCAGCTCGTCTTCGTAGTAGGCAGCGATGCCTTCATCATGAGGGAGAACAGCCGCCTCGAGCTCGCCGGCAAGGAGTTCGTGCTGGGCACCATGCGCCTCGCCACCGGCGCGGTGCTGTCCGTGTTCGGCAAGGGGGCGCCGAAGCGCGTGATCACGCCGACCTCCACCATCGGCATCCGCGGTACCGGCCTGTACGTCGAATCCCAGCCGGACCGCAGCTACGTGTGCAACTGTTACGGCGAGATCGAGATCGCAGCGGCGGACGATCCAGCGGTCACCGAGCGCATCGTATCGAAGCACCACGACGCGCCGCGTTACGTGCTGAAAGCCGGCGCCGCCCGGCGCATCCAGCCCGCGCCGTTCATCAACCACACCGACCTGGAACTGACGCTGATCGAAGCGCTGGTGGGACGCACCCCGCCATTCTCGCTGTTCGACGAAGGTTACGGCGGCGCGCGGCGCTACTGAGTATTGCTTGCCAGCCGCCTGCGTTATGTTCATATTACCGCTCGCGCGACGCGCGGCGTGGCGAACCCTGGAGGAGGGAAAATGAAAATCAAGAGCAAGTTGACGCTGGTGCTGGCCACGGCATGCTTCGCCGCCGCGGGCGCGAGCGCCCAGACGGTCAAGGTCGGCGTGGTGCTGACCTACACCGGCGTGGGCGCCGAGTTCGCGCAGCAGATCGATCGCGGCATGCAGATGTTCATGAAGCTCAACCCGAACGCCTTCGACCCCTACAAGATCGAGCTCGTCAAGCGCGACGCCAAGAACCCGGGCGGGGCGGACGCGAGGACCGCGGCACAGGAGCTCATCGTGCAGGACAAGGTGGACATCATCACCGGGGTGATCTACTCCTCGAACGCGATCGCCATGGAGCCGGTGATCACGGCGGCCAAGAAGCCGTTCCTGATCATGAACGCCGGCACCGCCTGGATAACCAACCTCTCTCCGGTGATCGTGCGGGTTTCATTCTCGATGTGGCATGCCGGCCACGCCATGGGCGACGCCTCGGCGAAAATGCTGAAGGCGAAGACCGCGGTGGTCGGCTACACCGACTACCCGCCGGGCAAGGACAGCCTGATCGCCTTCAAGACCGCGTTCGAGGCCGCGGGCGGCAAGGTGATCGACGACATTCCGATGGGCGGGCCGGGGCAGGTGCCCGACTTCACGCCCTTCTTCCAGCGCGCCAAGGACAAGAAGCCGGACGTGTTCTTCGTCTTCGTGCCCGCAGGCGCCCACGCCGTCGGCGTGATGAAGACCTACAACGCGCTCGGCATGAAGCAGGCGGGCATCCGGCTGGTAGGCCCGGGCGACATCACCCAGGTCACCAAGCTGCAGTCCATGGGCGACGAAGCGGTCGGCCTGGTCACGGTGCACCACTACAACGCCGATCTCGACAACCCGGTCAACAAGCGCCTGGTCGCTGCCTGGAAGAAGGACTATGGCGCCGACGCGACGCCCGACTTCATGGCGGTCCAGGGCTACGACGGCATGGCGGCGATCGCCCACGCGGTGCGCGCCAACAAAGGCAAGGTGGATGCCGACAGCTTCGTCAACTCGCTGCGCGGCTGGAAGTTCGACAGCCCGCGCGGGCCGATCATGATCGATCCGCGCACGCGCGACATCGTGATGAACGAGTACCTGAGCGAGATCGTGAAGAGCGGCGGGCGCCTGGTGCAGAAGAACATCGGCGTCATTCCGGCGGTAAAAGACATGTGCAAGGAGCTGAAGGTGGATCGGTGCGGCAGCTAGCACTGCGCACCCGCCCCGCAGCACCCGCGCCGCCGCCCGCGGCAACCTGACGGGCGGCGGTTCTTTTTCATGGAGCAACTGCTCGGCATCCTGCTTGGCGGCTTTGCCGCCGGCATGGTGCTGTTCATCGTCTCGGTCGGCCTGTCCGTGACCATGGGCTTGATGGGGTTCGTCAACCTCGCCCACGGCGGCTTCGCCATGCTCGGCGGCTACGTCATCGTGCTGTCGATGAAGCACTGGGGCCTCGCGTTCTTCCCCGCGCTGGCGCTGGGATTCGTGGCAGTGGCGGCGCTGTCGGTGGTGCTCGAGCGAGCGCTGTATGCGCGCCTGTACCGCGCCGCGGAGCTCGACCAGGTGCTGTTCACCATCGGCCTGGTATTCGTGATGATCGCCTCGGTCACCCTCGCCATCGGGCCGGAGACGCAGACGCTCGCCCTGCCGCAGTGGCTGCGCGGCCAGACCGATCTGGGCATCATCAAGTACCGGACCTACAGCCTGGCGATGATCGTTGCCGGCTGCGTCCTGGTGGTCGCGCTGTGGCTCGGCTTCGAGCGCACCCGCTACGGCGCCAGGATTCGCGCCGCGGTGGACAACCGCCGCATGGCGCAGTCGCTCGGCGTCGACGTCGGGCGCCTGTTCACCGCCACCTTCGCCATCGGCAGCGGGCTGGCCGCAGTGGGCGGCGGCCTGGGCGCCGAGATCCTCGGCCTTGATCCGCAGTATCCGCTCAGGTACCTGGTGTATTTCCTGATCGTGGTCGCGGTCGGCGGCCTGGGGCGGGTGAACGGCGTGTTCGTCGCCGCGCTGCTCATCGGCGTGCTCGATTTCGTGTTCAAGATCCACTTCCCCAAGGGCGGCACGCTGTTCATCTACGCGCTCACCCTGCTGCTGCTGCTGTGGCGGCCGCATGGCCTGTTTGGCAAGCGCGCCGGATGAGCGGAGCCGCCCCTAGCAATCCTGCCGCGCTCGAGCTGGCGCAACGCCACCGCTTGCGCTGGTGGGAGGCACTGCCCTGGCTCGCCGGCATTGCCGCGTTCTTCGCCTTTCCGAACTACCTCGCGTTCGGCTCGCAGTTGCTGATCATGATCCTGTTCGCGCTGTCGCTCGACCTGGTGCTCGGCTACGCCGGCATCGTGACGCTCGGGCATGCCGCGTTCTTCGGCGCCGGCGCTTACACGGTCGGCATGCTGGCGCAGCACGCGGGCTGGACCGAGCCGCTCTCGGGCCTCGTCGCAGCGGCCATCGTGGCCGGCGCGATCGGGCTGGCGAGCGGCCTGGTGGTGCTGCGCACGCACGGCTTGACACTGCTGATGCTGACGCTGTGCACCATGGCGCTGCTCGAGGAAGCCGCGAACATGGCCTCGCACTACACCGGCGGCTTCGATGGCATGCCGGGACTGAAGTTCGCCCCGCTGCTCGGCTGGTTTGCCTTCGACCCGCTGTATTTCCGCTCGCAGTACGTCTACACGCTGGCGGTACTGTTCGCCTGCTTCGTGCTGGTGCGGGTGCTGGTGTACTCGCCCTTCGGCCAGAGCCTCACCGGGATGCGCGAGAACCTGCTGCGCATGCATGCGGTGGGCGCGCCGGTGCGCGCGCGCCTGGTCATCGCCTATGCCATTTCCGCCGCCCTCGCCGGCGTCGCAGGCGGGCTGTTCACCCAGACCAATGCCTTCGTCAACCTGTCCGCGCTCGGCCTGGAGCGCGCCGCCGGCGTCCTGATCGTGCTGATCCTCGGCGGCTACGGGCGCCTGTACGGCGCCTTCGTCGGCGCGCTGGTCTACCTGCTGCTCGAGCACACGCTCGCCAAGGCCTATCCGACCGCGTGGCAGATCGGCGTCGGGCTGATGCTGATCGTGGTGGCGCTGTTCGCGCGCAACGGCATCATCGGCATCGGCGACGCGCTGCTGCGGCGCAAGGGCGGCGCGCGATGAACGCCGCACTGCTCGAGACGCGGGGGCTGTGCAAGAATTTCGGCGCGCTGGAAGTCGCGCGCGACATTCACTTCCGCCTCGAGCGCGGCGCGCGCCACGCGCTCATCGGGCCGAACGGCGCCGGCAAGACGACCTTCATCAACCTGCTCACCGGGCTGCTTGCGCCCAGCGGCGGCCACGTTCTGCTGGACGGCGAGGATGTCACGTCGCTGGCGCAGGCGAAGCGCGTGAAGCGCGGCATCGCGCGCACTTTCCAGATCAACCAGCTGTTCCGCGGCCTGAGCGTGCTCGAAAACGTGTGCATCGCGGTCGCCGAGCGCCTTGGCGCCGGCGGCTCGATGCTGCGCCCGGCGGGCCGGCGCGCCGACGTGCTCGCCGAGGCCTCGCGGCTGGTCGACGTGCTGCGCCTCGGCGACGACGCCGGCCGCCGGGTCGGCGAGCTGCCTTACGGCCGGCAGCGCCTGGTCGAGATCGCGATCGCGCTCGGGCTCGATCCGCGCGTGCTGCTGCTGGACGAGCCGGCGGCGGGCGTGCCGAGCGCCGAGAGCCACATCATCCTCGACGCCATCGCGGCGCTGCCCAGGGACATCGCCGTGCTGATCATCGAGCACGACATGGACCTGGTGTTTCGCTTCGCGCAGCGCATCACGGTGATGGTGAGCGGGGCGATCTTCGCCGAGGGCTCTGCCGCCGAGATTGCGGCCAATCGCGAGGTGCGCGCGGTGTACCTGGGAAGCGCGCTCGATGCCTGACGCCCTGAGCCTGCGCGGCGTCTCGGCGGGCTACGGGGAGACGCACGTGCTCGACGGCATCGACCTGGCGCTCGGCGACAGCGAGAGCCTCAGCGTCATCGGGCGCAACGGCGTCGGCAAGTCCACGCTGCTCGCCACCGTGATGGGGCACACCACGCTGCACGCGGGATCGATCGAGCTTGCCGGGGCGCGCATCGACGCGGCGCCGCCGCACCGGCGCGCGCTGGCGGGATTGGGCTACGTGCCGCAGGAGCGCGAGATTTTCCCGTCGCTCTCGGTGCGCGAGAACCTGGAGCTCGGTGCCCGGCCCGGGCATTGGACCGAGGCGCGTGTTTTCGAGCTGTTTCCCAACCTCAAGGACCGTCTCGGACTCGGCGGCAGCCAACTCTCCGGCGGCGAGCAGCAGATGCTGGCGATTGCACGCGCGCTGCTCACCAATCCTTCGGTGCTGCTGATGGACGAGCCCACCGAGGGCCTGGCGCCGGTGATCGTGCAGGCGCTGGCGCAGGTGCTGGCGCGGCTGCGCGCCGCGGGCGGCCTGTCGATCGTGCTGGTGGAGCAGAACAGCCGCGTGGCGCT
>JANNTQ010000151.1:0-8035 GCA_031394435.1 Betaproteobacteria bacterium | reverse complement strand
AATTGACGGCGACGAAGACAGCCCCCGTGATCCAGAACGTGATGTCGATCGTGTCGTCGATCGCGCCCCAATTGGAGGCGATCGGCGTGAAATACCACGGGCTCAGGAACTGAAACACGACGGAGCCGACGACCAACAATATCAATACGATTGCGATAACCATGGACGGATTCAGCTCCCAAGCACTATTCCATTGACCAGCACAGGCGAAGCACTACACACGTTGCTTACCCTGGAACTATGATAGCAAATTCATGTACCAGGTAGTGGTCGACCAGCAGCGCCGCGAACAGCAGCGCGAGATAGACAATCGAAAAACGGAAAGCGCGCTGGGCGAGGCGGTCGCTGTAGTGCGCGTACAACGCGATCGCGTAGCCGATGAAAATCGCGCCAAGCGCGCAGGCCGTGGCAAGATACAGCCAGCCGCTCATGCGGATCGCAAACGGCAGCAGCGACACACCGAACAGGATCAGCGTGTAGAGCAGCACCTGCAGTTGCGTGTAGCGCCTGCCATGAGTGACCGGCAACATCGGCAGACCGGCCTTCGCGTATTCCTCGGTCCGGTACAGCGCCAGCGCCCAGAAATGCGGCGGCGTCCAGGCGTAGATGATCAGAAACAGCAGCATCGCCTCGGTCGTTACCTCGCCCGTCACCGCCGCCCAGCCGAGCACGGGCGGCATCGCGCCCGAAGCCCCGCCGATGACGATGTTCTGCGGGGTCATCGGTTTCAGGATCACCGTATAGACGATTGCATAGCCGACGAAGGTGGCCAGCGTGAGCCACATCGTGAGCGGGTTGACGAAACGCACCAGCAGCCAAAGGCCGAGGCCGCCCAACATGCCCGCGAACACCAGGGTCTGCAGCGACGACAGCTCGCCGCGCGGCAAAGGCCGTGCACGTGTGCGCTGCATGACCGCGTCGACCTTCTGCTCAACCAGGCAATTCACGGCAGCCGCGGCGCCCGCTACCGCGGCGATTCCCAGCGTTGCAGCGAGCAGGATCTGCAGCGGAACCATGCCGGGCGTGGCGAGGAACATGCCGATCACCGCGGTGAAAACGATCAACGACACCACCCGCGGCTTGGTCAGCGCGTAGAACGCCCTCACCCTGCGTATCAGGGGGCGGGGTTGCGCGGCGCTATGACTCGGGTGCAGCCCAACGGACATGGTGGCCTCAGCGCTCCACGTCGGCGGCGGTGATCAGCACGCGCACCTTGGTACCGGCCGGCACGATCGTAGAGGTGTCTATCTGGGCGATCACGGCCTTGGTGACGGGCCAGGCGATCATCACCAGGATGATCAGCGGGACTGCCGTCCAGGCGATCTCCACGCCGAGATGCCGGTGAAAATTCGCTGCCTTGCGGCCAACCGACTTGCGGTGCGCGTAGCAGGACCAGAACATGAAGCCGTACACGGCCACGAACAGCGCGAGGACCAGCACCATGACCGCCCCGTGCAGCCAATGGATGTCCGCCGCCAATTGCGAGCCGGCCGGCTGCAGGTTCCACTCCGCGGCCATGGCCAGCCCGGAAAGCGCCAGCCCCAGGACGCCCGTAACAAGCTTCATCTGCATCAATGCCCTACTCCCGATCAGCTATACAAGCTTTACCGGCGCGCTCACGAATATTCTCGAATCGCAATGCGAAAAAAATTGCGGCGAAACATTAACATAATTCGGTCTAGCGCGGCAGCCTGTCGAACTGCACGATGCTGCGCCCGTCCGTGGTCTCGCGCGGCGTTCCTTTCCAGGCGTGGCCGTAGAGCACTTCAAAGGTGGCGCGGACTCCGGCGCGCGCGAGCGACGCATGCAGGCCCTTGCCCGCGAGACCGCGCGGCCGATCCGTGCGCGCGCTGGTCTGGCCGCTGGCGCGCAGGTCCGCAAGCAGAGCCGGGACGTCGCGATACTCGAGGGTGAGGGTCTCCATGTCCACCACCGGAGCCGCGAAGCCCGCTGTCACCAGCCAGTCGCCGAGGTCGTGCATGTCGGCGAACCGGTGCACGCGCCATTTCCCGGCCGCGGCGCGCAGCTCCTTGAGCGTGTCCGGGCCCAGCGTGCTGAGCATCAGCAGTCCCTCGGGGGCGAGCACACGCCGAAACTCGGCCAGCGCAGCGCCCGGCTCATCCATCCAGTGCAATGCCATGTTCGACCACAGCAGCTGCACGGCGCCTGCGGCGAACGGCAGCCGGCCGAGCGAGGCGCACACGGCCTGCGGCCTGCGCACGCCGCGCAGCCTGGCGAGCCAGCCGACGGTGCGCACCTGCTGCAGCATCGGCAGGGAAAAATCGACCGCCAGGACTTGCGCGCCCGGGTAGCGCTTGCCGAGCGCCGCCGATTGCGGCGCCGGGCCGCATCCCGCGTCAAGGATGTGCGTTGGCACAACACGCACATAGTCCAGCCGCTCCAGCATGCGCACGCCGACCTCGGTTTCGAGGCGCGCAGCTGCCAGGTAGGACGCTGCGGCCCGGTCGAAGCGGCGCCGCGCGGCGCGCGCGTCGATCTCAGCCACGCGAGCGCAGCACGCCCTCGACTGCCGCCGCCGCCGCGAGCACGCGGTGGTCCGACAGCGCGGCGCCGAACAGCGAAAGCCCCACCGGCGCGGACCCCGGCGCGTGGCAGGGCAGCGTCAGCGCACAGCCGTCGAGAAAGTTGACCACGCCGACATTGCGCAGGATGCGGAAATTCCAGCGGAAGTAGTCTTCGTCGCTCGCTTCCACCGCCGCGATCGGCGGGGCGATGGTCGGCGTGGTCGGCATCAGCATCGCGTCATAGGGCGCGGCGAGGGCCTCCACGCTGCGCATGTACTCGGCGCGCAGCTGGCCAAGGTCGATGTATTCGGCGACCCCGATCTCCTTGCCGAACAGCACGCGCTTGGCAATGCGCGGGTCGTATTCGCCCAGGCGCGCTTGCCAGCGGCGATGGATGGCATACGCCTCGGCGCCGGCGAAACCACCATGCTTGAAATACTCGGCCTGGCGATCGAACGCCGGAACCGGCAACTCGGTGATCACGGCGCCCGCCGCGGCGAGCCTTGCCAGCGCCGCCTCGAACGCCGCCGCGACTTCGGCGTCGAGGTCCTCGATCAGGGAGCCGCGCGGCAGCAGCAGCCGCAAGCCCTTCACCGGCAGCGGCTCGAACGTGCGCTGCGGCTCCGCCGCGAGGATTTCGTCATAGGCGGCACAGCAGGCCACCGAATTGGCGAGCGGACCCACAGTATCCAGCGTGGTGGACAGCGGGAATGCGCCCTCGCGCGGTACGCGCCGCTGGGTCGGCTTCCAGCCGGTGACGCCGCACAGCGCCGCCGGCTGGCGGATCGAGCCGCGCGTGTCGCTGCCAAGCGCCATCGCGCACATGCCATCGGCTTGCGCCACCGCCGCGCCGGAAGACGAGCCGCCAGGCACGCGGCCGGTGTTGCGATCCCACGGGTTCTTCGGCGTGCCGTAGTGCGGATTGAGCCCGGTGGCGCCGAAAGCAAATTCCACCATGTTGGTGCGGCCGACGATCACCGCGCCCGCCGCGCGCAGCCGCGCTATCGCCGGTGCATCGGCCGCCGCAGGTGCCGCGTTCGCCAGCAGCTTCGAGCCGGCGCGCGTCACATCGCCGCCCACATCGAACAGGTCCTTGACCGAGATCGGCAGGCCTTCCACCGCCGAGCGCACCACGCCTGAGCGCCGCAGCCGGTCCGAATGCTCGGCCTCCGCGCGCGCCTGCTCGGCATACACCTTCAGAAAGGCGCGCTTGCCCTCGCCCGCCGGATCGGCGATGCGCGAGAGCGCTTGCTCAACCAGCTGGCGGCTGGTAGTTTTTCCCTCGGCGAGCTCGCGCCGGAGCTGCGCGACCGTCCACATGAAAGCAGTCTAGCGCACAATATTCGCGATGCTCGGCAAGCTCGCGCGGCGCTTTGCGAATCTGGCCTTCGGCGGTAGCTGCTTCCTGTGCCGCGGCGCGGCCGGGGACGTGCTGTGCGCCGCGTGCGACGCCGACCTGCCGCGCCTTTCGGCACCCGCCTGCCCGCGCTGCGCGCTTGCCACGCAGGACGGCGCGCTGTGCGGGCGCTGCCTTGCCCGGCCGGCCGCCTACGACGAGACGGTAGCGGCCCTCGCCTATGCATTCCCGGCCGACGTGCTGGTGCGCGCGCTGAAGTTCCGCAGCGAGCTGGCACTCGCACCGTTGCTCGGCCGACTGCTGACGGCGCGGCTGCCGCGCGGCGTGCGGGTGGATTTCCTGCTGCCGGTGCCGCTGTCGGCGGCGCGGCTGCGCAGCCGCGGCTTCAACCAGGCGCTGGAGATCGCGCGCTACGTAGCGGCCGCCACCGGCTGCAAGCTCGCACCGCAACTCGCCGAGCGCAGCCGCGACACGTCGCCGCAGGTCGACCTGCCGCTCACCGAACGGGGGAAAAACATGCGCGGCGCGTTCCGCTGCACGCGCGACCTGGCGGGCGCCGATGTCGCGCTGCTGGATGACGTGATGACCACGGGCGCGACACTGCATGAACTTGCCGCGACCCTCAAGCAAGCGGGCGCCGCCCGCGTCGTCAACTGGGTCGTGGCACGTACCCCGCCGCCAGCAAATGGTTGACGTCGTGCTCTACCAACCGCAGATCCCGCCAAATGCCGGCAACATCATCCGGCTGACCGCCAACACTGGCGCGCGCCTGCACCTCGTGCAGCCGCTCGGCTTTTCGCTCGAGGACCGGCAGCTCAAGCGCGCCGGTCTCGATTATCACGAGATGGCGAACGTGACCGTGCATGCCGACTGGCCGGCATGCGTTGCGACGCTTTCGGGCAGGCGCATGTACGCATGCTCGACGCGCGCGCGCGCGTCCGTGTTCGATCAGCAGTTCGCCCCGGATGACGTCTTCGTGTTCGGCCCGGAGACGCGCGGCTTGCCCGAGGACATCCTCGAGGGATTCCCTGCGCAACGCAGGCTCAGACTGCCGATGCGCGCCGGCAATCGCAGCCTGAACCTGTCCAACGCGGTGGCGGTGACCGTGTACGAAGCCTGGCGCCAGCTCGGCTTCCCGGGCGCCGCAGCGTAATGCATCGCCTCACCGAAGCGCCGGGGTTCTAAGCCTCCTCGCCTCGATCCGGTTTGCCAGATTCACCAGCCGCTGCGCGCGCTCGACCACCGGCACGTCGATCATCTTGCCGTCCACTTCGATCGAACCCCGCCCTTCGGTCTGGGCCTTGGCGTAAGCCGCGATGACGCGCCGGGCGCCCGCCAGCTCCGCTTCGGTCGGGCTGAAACCTTCGTTCAGGAGCGGCACGATGTCGGGGTGAATGCAGGAGGCGCCCTGGAAACCGAATCGCCGCGAACGCCGGATCGTCTCCCGATACGCTTCCAGGTTCTTGTAATCGGCGACCGTGCCGATCGTGCCGAATGGGGAGATCCCGGCCGCGCAGGCGGCGAGCACCGCCTGCTGCATCGGATAGAGCAGGACATCCGGGTCGGGCTGCGAACCGGTGGAGAGCGCGAAATCCTCCGCGCCAAGATTGAGGCCCACGTTGCGGGGATGCGCCGCGGCGATCTCCCAGATGCGGGGAAAGGCCGCCGCCGTCTCCACCATGACGATGAACCGGGTGTGCCCGCGCGCCATGCCCCGCCTTGCCTCGAGCTCGGCCACCAGCTCGGCGAGCAGGCGAACATGGCTGGCGCTGTCGATCTTCGGCAACAGCAGCGCTGCAACGCAAGGCGAGACGACAGCCTCGATATCCCGCACCGCGAGGTCGATTGGCCGGTTGATGCGCACCAGGATGTCCGCGCCGGCCCTGCCGCAAACAGCGGCGGCGGCCTCGACCATGCCTCGCGCCGCGGCCTTGTCCGCGGGTGCGATGCTGTCTTCCAGATCGAGGATCACGCCGTCTGCGCCGCGCAGGTGCGCTTTGTCGACGTATTTCGGCACGTTGACCGGCACGAACAACATCGAGCGCCAAACAGGCGCGTCACTCTGGTTTTGGCCCACCGAAACGCTTCCCCCTGATCAGATTACGCCGCGTTCGCGCAGCGACGCCAGGCGCGCCCCGGCGTAGCCGATGCGCCCGTAGATCTCGTCATTGTGCGCCCCGATCGCGGGCGCGGGGCTGCGCAGCACGCCTGGCGTGCGGCTCAGCCGCGGCACGACCTCGTGCATCGGCACCTCGCCCATCTCGTCGTCGGGCGCGTCGACGACGATACCGCGTTCCTGAACATGGGGATCCTCGAGGAACTGTCCGATGTCGTAGACGGGCGCTGCAGTGACTCCGGCCGCATCGAAGAACGCCATGTTCTCGGCGAGCGTTCTGCGGACGATCCACTGTCCGACGATAGCATCGACCTCGGTCCGCCGCTGCACTCTCCCGGCGTTGGTGTTGAAGTTCGGATCATGGTTGAGCTCGTCGCGGCCGATCGCCCGGAACAGCCGCTCGGTCATCGCCTGCGTGGACGCCGAGATCGCGATCCAGCCGCCGTCGTTCGTCGCGTAGACGTTGCGCGGCGACGACGAATCCGAAGCGCTGCCCACGCGCGGGCGGATTCTGCCGCTCAGCCGGTGAATCGCCGCTTCCGGACCCAGGATGGAGAAGATCGATTCGAGCAGGCTCAAATCCACGACCTGGCCCGCGCCGCCGTTGACTTCGGTCTCGCGCACGGCGATCACGGTGGCCATCGCGCCGTACAATCCCGCGATCATGTCCGCGAGCGCGAGCGGCGGCAGCACCGGCTCGCGGTCGGCGAACCCGTTGCGCGAGGCGAAACCGGACATTGCCTCGACCAGAGTACCGAACCCGGGGCGGCGGCGGTACGGGCCGGTCTGGCCGAAGCCCGAAACGCGCACCAGCACGAGCTTCGGATTGCGCGCCAGCAGTTGCTCCGGGCCGGCACCCAGCCGCTCCAGGGTCTGAAAGCGGAAGCTCTCCACCAGCACATCGAAATGCGCGGCCAGATCGAGAATGATCTGCGCGGCTTCCGGCGCCTTCAGGTCGAGCGTGACGCTTTTCTTGTTCCTGGCGTACACCTTCCAGTGCACGCTGCGGCCCTGTTCGCGCCAGTCGCGCAGCGTGTCGCCGCGCCCGGGCGCTTCCACCTTGACGACCTCGGCGCCAAAATCGGCCAGCTGCAGGCTGAGCATGTTGCCCGCCACCAGGCGCGAGAAATCCACGACCCGCACGCCATGCAGCGGTCCTTCGCGGCCGGGATCGAACTGCGCTTTCGGCAGTGGCATGCGAGCAGGCGCCGTGTGCGCGTGCCGACGGTTTCAGTCGCCGGCCGAAGCGCTCGTGGCGTGACGGCGGCGCGACGCGGCCATAATGGCACGCACCACCGGTACCGCCACCGCGACAAGGGCAGCCACGGTGAGCACCGCGGCGATCGGCCGCAGGAAGAAGATGCCCAGCCCCGCGTCGGAGATGATCAGCGACTGGCGCAGCGCGCGTTCCGCCATCGGCCCGAGCACCAGGGCGAGCACCAGGGCGGCAGGCGAATAGCCGAGCTTCTTCATCGCGTAACCGAGCACTCCGAATACCAGCATCTGCCCGACGTCCCAGATGTTGTTCTTGAGCGAATAGGCCCCGGTGATGCAGAAGACGATGATCAGCGGCATGAGAATGGTGTAAGGCACCCGCAGCGCCCGTACGAACAGCGGGATGAACGCGGTGCTGAGGATGAGCAGCATGACGTTGGCGATGTACTGCGACGCGATCAGCCCCCAGACGAACTCGGGGTTCTTCTCGAACAGCATCGGCCCCGGCCTCAAGCCCCACATCATCAGGCCACCGAGCATGATGGCAGTGGTCGCCGAACCCGGGATGCCCAGCGTCAGCATCGGGACCATCGCCCCGGTGGCGGCCGCGTTGTTCGCCGACTCGGGCCCGGCCACGCCTTCGATCGCGCCTTTGCCGAACTCCTGAGGGTGCTTCGAGGCTTTCTTTTCCACCGAGTAGGAGAGGAATGACGCAACGGTCGGGCCCGCGCCCGGCAGCAGTCCAACCGAGAAGCCGAGCACCGTGCCGCGCACGATGGCCCAGCGGCTGCGCATCCAGTCCGTGGCGCTTGGCATCACGTC
>JANNTQ010000106.1:0-18042 GCA_031394435.1 Betaproteobacteria bacterium | reverse complement strand
CGAGAGGATGTAGCGCACCAGGTTGCGGATCTGCGCCTCGTCCTTGCTCTTCGGCGAATCGTGCAGCTCCTCCTTGCCGTCGACTTTTACTTTCGGATTGGATGTCATGTGCTTGAACAGCTCCGCTTCGGGATCCACCTTGCCTTTGTATTTGGCCGCGGTCTCCTTGAACGGAGGCCCTTCCTTCTTGGCGGAAACCGAATGGCATTTCGTGCAGCCGCTCTTTTTCGCCAGAGCTTCCGCGGCGCCGACGTCGACGGCCGGCTGCGCCAGCGCCAGCCCCGAAGCGGCGAACAACAAAGGCAGCGCGAGCAAGGCGACTTTGTTTCGCGCGTTTTCCATCTTCTTGATTTCGATTATATGCCAAACACGGAAATGGCGATTGACCTAGATCAAACGGCAGCCGGGCGCGGCCGATCCTTTGACCTGCGTCAACCCCGGGGAAATCTGACGCCGCAGACTGCGGCTAGTTGATATCCAGCGCGCGCTGCTTGAGCGCCGCGAGCGGCACGTATTCCAGAACGCTCTCGTGCGTCGCCTCGAGCACCACCTGCGGCGCGGCGCCCGCGCGCCAGGCTTCCACCCAGCGCAGCACGTGCAGGCACCAGCGGTCGCCTACCTGCAGGCCGCGGAAGCGCATTTCCGGCCGCGGCGTGACCAGGTCGTTGCCTTGCGCCACACTGAAGTCGAGGAATTCCCGGGTCGCCTTCACGCACACCAGGTGCGCGACGCCGTCGGCGCCGTGCGTGGCGCAGCTGCCGTCGCGGAAGTAGCCGGTCAGCGGCGAAAAGCTGCAGGCCATCAGCGCGCCACCGAGCACGTTCTTTTCCTGGCTCATGCGGCGTGCGCCTCGATGGCGCGCTTCACCGCCTCGGCTCGCGGCTCGATGAGCTCGAAGCGTTGCGGCAGTTGCTCCAGCCCCTCGAACCGCTGCGGGCGCTGCGGCTCGCGCCCGAGCGCCTCTTTGATCGCAGCCGCGAATTTCGCCGGCAGCGCCGTTTCCAGGCAGATCAGCGGCACGCCGGCCTCGCGATGCGCGAGCCCGACCTTGACCCCGTCGGCGGTGTGCGGATCGATGGTGACGCCGTATTTCCGCTGCACCTCGCGGATCGTCGCCAGCCGGTCGGCGTGGGTGCTCATGCCCGACGCGAAGCCGCTGCTGCCGGGGAGCTCGATTTCGCCGTCCCGCTCGAGCTGGCGCCACAGGGCGACGATGCGCTGCGGCTCGCGCCCCACCAGGTCAAAGGCGTAGCGCTCGAAGTTGGAGGCCTTGGAGATGTCCATCGACGGGCTGGAAGTCGCCACTGCCGCGCGGCGCACGCGGTAGCGCGTGCTGCGGAAGAACTCGTCCAGCACGTCGTTCTCGTTGGTGGCAAGGATCAGGCGCGCGACCGGCAGCCCCATCGAGCGCGCGACGTAGCCGGCGTGGATGTTGCCGAAGTTCCCCGAAGGCACCGCGAACGAGACCTTCTCGGAGTCTCTGCGCGTGGCGCGGAAGTAGCCCCAGAAGTAGTACACCACCTGCGCCGCAACGCGCGCCCAGTTGATCGAATTCACTGCGCCGATGCGGTGGCGCGCCTTGAACGCGGCGTCGGCGTTCACCTGCTTGACCAGGTCCTGGCAGTCGTCGAACCCGCCCTTCACCGCCAGGTTGTGGATGTTGGCGTCCTGCAGCGCGTACATCTGCGCCGCCTGGAACGCGCTCATGCGCCCGTGCGGCGAGAGCATGAACACCTGCACGCCCCGCCTGCCGCGCAACGCATGCTCGGCGGCCGAGCCGGTGTCGCCCGAGGTGGCGCCGAGGACGTTGAGCGTCTGCCCGCGCTGGCGCAGCACCTGCTCGAACAGCTGCCCGAGCAGCTGCAGCGCCATGTCCTTGAAGGCGAGCGTCGGGCCGTTGGACAGGCCCAGCAGGTGCAGGCCCGGCTCGAGCGTCTTGAGCGGCGCGATGTCGTCGCTGCCGAAGGCGTCCCGCGTGTAAGTCCTGGCGACCAGCGCGTCGAGGCCCGGCACGTCATCCATGAACCGCCGCAGAATCGCCGTGGCGAGTTGCGGGTAGCTCAATCCCCGCCAGGCGGCGAGATCCGCTGCCGGGTAATCCTCGGGGACGTACAGCCCGCCGTCGGGCGCCAGGCCCTCGAGCAGAATGTCGGAGAAGCGCTGCGGCGGCACGCCGCCACGGGTGCTGAGGTAATGCACTACAGCAGTTCTTCGAGCCGGATGCGCGTCACCTTGCCGATTACCGTCGGCAATTTCTCGATACGCGCCATGGCGGCGTTCACGTTCTTCTCGATGGCGCGGTGCGTGAGCATCACGATGTCGACGCGCTTCTCGCCCTCGCCGGGCTCCTTTTGCACCATGGCGTCGATCGAGATCCTCGAATCGGCGAGGATGCGGGTGATGCGCGCCAGCACGCCGGGCTTGTCCAGCACGCGCATGCGCAGGTAGTAGGAGGTCTCCACCTCGCCGATCGGCAGGATCGGGGTATCCGAGAGCTGGTCGGGCTGGAACGCGAGGTGCGGCACACGGTGCCCTGGGTCCGCGGTGATCAGGCGCGTCACGTCCACCAGGTCCGCCACCACCGCACTCGCCGTGGGCTGGCTGCCTGCGCCCGCGCCGTAGTACATGGTCGCGCCCACCGCGTCGCCTTTCACCAGGATGGCGTTCATCACGCCCTCCACGTTGGCGATCAGGCGCCGCGCGGGCACCAGCGTGGGATGCACCCGCAACTCGATGCCCTTCTTCGCGCGCCGCGTGATGCCAAGCAGCTTGATGCGGTAGCCGAGCTCCTCGGCGTAACCGATGTCTTCCTGCGTCAGCTTCGAGATGCCCTCGGTGTAGGCCTTGCGGAACTGCATCGGGATGCCGAAGGCGAGCGCCGAGAGGATGGTCAGCTTGTGCGCCGCGTCGATGCCTTCGATGTCGAACGTCGGGTCGGTTTCCGCATACCCCATTCTCTTCGCCTGGTTCAGCACCACGGCGAATGGCAAGCCCTTGTCGCGCATCTCGGACAGGATGAAGTTCGAGGTGCCGTTGATGATGCCGGCGATCCACTCGATGCGGTTGGCCGCCAGGCCCTCGCGCAGCGCCTTGATAATGGGGATGCCGCCGCCGACCGAGCCCTCGAAGGCCACCATCACGCCCTGCTTCTGCGCTGCGGCGAAGATCCGATTGCCGTGCCTGGCGAGCAGCGCCTTGTTGGCGGTGACCACGTGCTTGCCGTTGCGAATCGCTTCCAGCACGAGGGCCTTGGCGATGCCGGTGCCGCCGATCAGCTCGACGACGATCTCGATCTCCGGGTCGCGCACCAATTCCCAGGCGTTGCCGCAGACCCGCGCCCGCCCCTGCACCAGCCGGCGCGCCTTGCTGACGTCCTTGTCGGCGACACGCGTGATGCGGATCGCCCGGCCCGCGCGGCGCCGGATCTCGTCGGCGTTGCGCCCGAGCACGTCCCAGGTGCCGCTGCCTACCGTGCCGATGCCGAGCAGCCCGACCTGGATGGGCTTCATGCCGCGCCGCGCAGCAGGCCGTCCTTCTTGAACATGTCGCGCACGCCGCGCAGCGCCTGGCGCAGCCGGCTCTCGTTCTCGATCAACGCGATCCTGACGTGGTCATCACCGTAGTCGCCGAAGCCGATGCCGGGCGACACGGCGATCTTCGCCAGTTCCAGCAGGCGCTTGGTAAATCCGATAGAACCCATTTTCGCGTAGCTATCGGGAATCTTCGCCCATACGTACATCGAGGCCTTCGGGTTCTCCACCCTCCAGCCGATGTCGTGCAGGCCCTTCACCATCACGTCCCTGCGCTTCTCGTAGTTGCGCCGGATCTCCTCCACGCACTGCTGCGGCCCTTCCAGGGCCACGATCGAGGCCACCTGGAGCGGCGTGAAGCTGCCGTAGTCGTGGTAGCTCTTGATGCGCGCCAGAGCGTGCACCAGGTCCTGGTTGCCGACCATGAAGCCGATGCGCCAGCCGGCCATGTTGTAGCTCTTGGACATGGTGAAGAATTCCACCGCCACGTCGCGCGCGCCCGGCACCTGCATGATGGAGGGCGCCTGGTAGCCGTCGTACACGATATCGGCATAGGCGAGGTCGTGCACCACCAGCATGTCGTGCTCGCGCGCCAGCGCCACCACGCGCTGGAAGAACTCCAGCTCCACGCACATCGCCGTCGGATTCGACGGGAAGCCGAGGATCAGAATCTTCGGTTTGGGCGTCGCCTCGCGGATCGCGCGCTCCACTTCGGCGATGAAATCCACGCCAGGCGTCATGCGCACCGAGCGGATGTCGGCGCCGGCGATGATCGCGCCGTAGATGTGGATCGGGTACGAGGGGTTGGGCACCAGCACCGTGTCGCCGCGATCGAGCGTCGCCAGCATCAGGTGCGCGAGTCCTTCCTTGGAGCCGATGGTGACGATGGCCTCGTTGTCCGGGTCGAGTTCGACTGCGTAGCGGCGCCGGTACCAATCGCAGATCGCCCTGCGCAGGCGCGGGATGCCCTTCGATACCGAGTAGCCGTGCGTGTCCTGGCGCTGGGCGGCCTCGACCAGCTTGTCGACGATGTGCTGCGGCGTCGGCCCGTCCGGGTTGCCCATTGACAGGTCGATGATGTCCTCGCCGCGGCGCCGCGCCGCCATCTTCAGCTCGTTGGTGATGTTGAAGACGTACGGCGGAAGGCGCTTGATCCTTGAAAACTCTCGCATTGTAGAATTCTAGCAGTGAAACTCCACGCTTCCGCCCTCACCCACCTGCACACCTTTACCGGTTACGGCGAAGGCTATGTGATGGTGAACGGGGCGCGCCACGAGGCGAGCGTAATCGTGCAGCCGGAGCGCATGCAGCCCTGGCCAGTGGCAGGCTTCGACGCCCTCGCGGAGGAACACTTCGCGCTCATCGCCAGGCTCGAGCCCGAGGTGGTGCTGCTTGGCACCGGCAGCCGCTTGCGCTTTCCGCATCCCCGCCTCACCGCGCCGCTCGCGCGCGCGCGCATTGGCTTGGAGGTGATGGATCTGCAGGCCGCCTGCCGCACCTACAACATCCTGATGGCAGAGGAGCGCAAGGTGGCTGCGGCGCTGCTGTTCGTCTAGGGGCGGATAGAATCACGCATGGCGCTGTTTCCTGGTTTCACTCGCAGACGCATCAGGACCGCTGGCGCGACCATCAATCTCGTGACCGGGGGCGACGGCCCGCCGCTGCTGCTGCTGCACGGCTATCCGGAGACCCACGCCATGTGGCACAAGATCGCGCCGGACCTGGCGCGCGACTACACGGTGGTGTGCGCCGACCTGCGCGGCTACGGCGACTCTGCCAAGCCGAAGGGCCTGCCCGACCACGCCAACTATTCCAAGCGCGCGATGGCGCGGGACATGGTGCAGGTGATGGCTGCGCTCGGGCACAAGAGCTTTCACCTCGTCGGCCACGACCGCGGCGCGCGCGTCGCGCACCGCCTGGCGCGCGACCACGGCAAGCGCGTAAGGAGCCTCACCGTGCTCGACATTTCGCCCACGTTGAAGATGTACGACAGCACGGACAAGGCCTTTGCCACGGCGTACTACCACTGGTTCTTCCTGATCCAGAAGCCGCCGCTGCCGGAGATGCTGCTCGCGGGCCAAGTGCCCGGCTACATCCTCGGCCGCATAGGGCGCGGCAAGGGCGGACTGAAGCATTTCTCGAATGAGGCGCAGCGCGAGTACATCCGCTGCTTTCGCGACCCGCGCACCATCCATGCCACCTGCGAGGACTACCGTGCGGCGGCCAGCATCGACCTCGAGCACGACCGCAAGGATTTGAAGAAGAAACTCAAGATGCCGGTGATGGTGCTGTGGGGAAGCCAGGGCGTAATCGAGAGGATGTTCAAGCCGCTGCGCGACTGGCGCGAAGTGGCGCGCGACGTGCGCGGGCGCGCGTTGGACTGCGGCCACTTCCTGCCCGAGGAAGCGCCGCAGGAGACGTTGCGGGAGATCCGGCGCTTTCTAGCGCGGCACGCTTGAGCGGAGCAACAGACAGCCCGTAGCCGAGGGCGCCAAGAATCGCCCTGAGAGTGCGCAACTCCGGGTTCCCCGCTCGCGACAGCGTCCGGTACAGCTGCTGGCGGCTGAGCCGAGTGCGAGCCGCAATGCGCGCGACGCCCCCATGCGCCTGGACGATCCAGCGCAGCGCCTGCATGAACACGGCGGGATCGAGATCGTCTGCGGCCAGGTTCAGATAGGTTGCAGCGAGCCCTGGATCGCGCAGGCGCTTGAGCAGGTATGGCTCAGCCGGGACCGCGGGTGAAACGTATCCTTTCTTCATAGTCTCTCCAGTAATCTTTCGCTCTCGCGATATCACTGTCCTGAGTCCGCTTGTCGCCGCCGCACAGCAAAGTGCCCAGGATTCAGCCGCACGCAGTGTCTTTTATAAACGACATAGAGTCAAGAAGTCATTGCGGCGATGAACGCTTGATCGATCGAAGTCGTTGACGCCGTGCTGGTCAAAAACGTCTTGGAATCAGTCGTCTGCGCCGTGCCCGCCTTTCTGCCAAGTGCACTGGCTTGCAGCGGTCACAAGAAACGTGTTCAATGAACTCGTTGCAACTCGAACCTCAGAACGCGGCTTAAAACCCGCCTGGATGCCAGGAAAACCCGTCGAGGACTTTTCGCTGCCTGCCACCGGCGGCGTCACGTTCCGGCTCACGGAGCACCGCGGCAGGAAGCCGGTGCTCTACTTCTACCCCAAAGACAACACCCCCGGCGCGCGAATGGCGCGGCGTCAAGGTGCCAGGCCACGCACAGGAGGTACTCGACTTTGTTGAAACCCTCTGATCGTCCGCTCGACCCGCAACTCGAACAAGAACGGACCGCATCACCCGCAGACACTCTCCCCTCGATGGCGAAGAAGCCCCGCCCCGCGCAAAAGAAATCCCGCCTCACCAAGCTGTTCGTGCTCGACACCAACGTGCTGATGCACGACCCGTCGTGCCTGTTCAGGTTCGAAGAGCACGACGTCTACCTGCCCATCGGCACGCTGGAAGAGCTGGACAACAACAAGAAGGGCCTCTCGGACGTGGCGCGCAACGCCCGCCAGGCGAGCCGCTTCCTGGACGAGATCGTCTCCGATTCGGTGGCCGACATCAAAGCCGGGCTGCCGATCCGCACGCGCGACGGCCAGGCCTCGGGTGGGCGCCTGTACCTGCAGACCGAGGCGATAAATGGCGACCTGCCGCCAACCTTCGCCGCCGGCAAGACCGACAACCAGATCCTGTCGGTGGTGCGGCACCTGCAAAAACAGCATGCGCAGCGCCCGGTGGTGCTGGTGTCCAAAGACATCAACATGCGCATCAAGGCGCGTGCCCTCGGCCTGGCGGCGGAAGATTATTTCAATGACAAGGTGCTGGAGGACACCGACGTCCTCTATACCGGGATGCACCGGCTGCCGGCGGATTTCTGGGACAGCCACGGCCGCGACATGGAGTCCTGGAAGAAGGAAGGCCGCACCTATTACCGGGTGCGCGGGCCGCTGGTGCCGCAGCTGCTGCTGAACGAATTCGTGTATGACGATGCGGGCGAGCGGCCGCTGTACGCCATGCTGCGGGAGAAGGCAGGCCGCATGGCGGTGCTGGAGACGGTGCGCGACTACACCCACGCCAAGAACTCGGTGTGGGGCATCACGGCGCGCAACCGCGAGCAGAATTTCGCGCTCAACCTGCTGATGAACCCGGCCATCGACTTTGTCACCCTGCTCGGCCAGGCCGGCACCGGCAAGACGCTGCTCGCGCTCGCCGCCGGCCTGAGCCAGGTGCTCGACCAGAAGCGCTATACCGAGATCATCATGACCAGGGTCACGGTGCCGATCGGCGAGGACATCGGCTTTCTCCCCGGCACCGAGGAAGAGAAGATGCAGCCCTGGATGGGGGCGCTGGAGGACAACCTCGACGTGCTCAACACCACCGACGAGTCGGGCGGCGAGTGGGGCCGCGCGGCGACCAGGGACCTGGTGCGCTCGCGCATCAAGGTCAAGTCGCTCAACTTCATGCGCGGCCGCACTTTCGTCAACAAGTGGCTGATCATCGACGAGGCGCAGAACCTCACGCCCAAGCAGATGAAGACGCTGGTGACGCGCGCCGGCCCGGGCACCAAGGTGATCTGCCTGGGCAACATCGCGCAGATCGATACGCCCTACCTCACCGAAGGCTCCTCTGGTCTCACCTATGTGGTCGACCGCATGAAGGACTGGGCGCACTCGGGACATGTGACGCTGGCGCGCGGCGAGCGTTCGCGCCTCGCCGACCACGCCGCAGAGACGCTATAAGAGCGCAGCAAGGAATATTCCGCCGGGCACGGTGTTTCGCCACGCCTGGCGGCGTTTCTGCTAAATTTCGCAGCCTTTCACCTCCTCTTTTCTTCGGGAGTATCCACCGTGCATCTGCTTCGCCTCGCGGCCGCGCCGTTCGCCGCACTGCTCATCGCCTTTCCTGCCGCCGCACAGCAGAAGGGCCCGGCCTACGAACCGCAGGTCGGCCAGGCCGGCAAGGACGTGATCTGGGTGCCCACCCCGGACGAAGTGGTGGACCGCATGCTGCGCATGGCGCAGGTCACGCCGAACGACTACGTCATCGACCTGGGCGCCGGCGACGGCAAGATCGCCATCGCCGCGGCGAAGAACTTCGGCGCACGCTCCCTGGGCATCGAGTACAACCCGGAGTTGGCGAAGCATGCCCAGGAGAACGTGGCGAAGGCAGGCGTCACTAGCAAGGCGCGCATCGTGCCGGGCGACATCTTCGTCACCGACTTCACCCAGGCCACGGTGCTCACCATGTACCTGCTGCCGGCGCTGAATCTCAAGCTGCGCCCGCAGGTCCTCGCCATGCGCCCCGGCACCCGGGTGGTGTCCCACTCCTTCACCATGGACGACTGGGAAGCCGACGAATCCTCCAGCATGGACGGGCGCCGCGCCTATTTCTGGGTGGTCCCGGCCAACGTCGCGGGCAGCTGGGCGCTGGAGGTGACCGGCGGCGGCGCGAACGAGAAGATGGAACTGACCCTCGAGCAGCGCTACCAGAAGATCGAGGGCAGCGTGGGCCTCGGTGCGGTGCAGGGCGGCCTGCGCGAGGCACGCCTGCGCGGCTTCAACGTCAGCTTCGGCTATGTGGACGGCAAGAGCGTGCGACGCGAGCTGAGCGGCCGCGTCAGCGGCGCTCGCATGGAGGGCAGCTACCGCGCCGACAACGGCACCGAAGGCCGCTGGGTCGCCACGAAGAAATAACTTACTTTCTGCAATCCCGCTCGGGCGGAACGCCCGGGCGTCGCCGTTACGTGTTGTTTATCAGTAAGACCCGGCTTCCTGGTGATTCTCGAATCGCGTGTGCTGCCCGCGGAAAGTCAGCCGCACGGTGCCGATCGGGCCATTTCTTTGCTTGCCCACGATGATCTCGGCCACGCCGCGCTGCTCCTCCGGCAGGTCGGGCTTGTACACCACTTCCCGGTAAATGAACATGATGACATCCGCGTCCTGCTCGATGGCGCCGGATTCGCGCAGATCGGACATCACCGGCCGCCGGTCCGGCCGCTGATCCACGGCCCGGTTGAGCTGCGACAGTGCGATCACCGGAACATCGAGCTCCTTCGCCATCGCCTTCAGCGAGCGGGAAATTTCCGATATCTCCGTCGCCCTGTTTTCGTGAGCGCCCGGATTGCTCGAGCTCATGAGCTGCAGGTAGTCGATCACGATCAAGCCGAGTTTCGAGTACTGGCGCTTGAGGCGTCGCGCGCGCGCGCGCACTTCGAGCGAGTTCAGCGCGCCGCTCTCGTCGATGTAGATCGGCGTGCCATGCAGCTTGCCGATCGCTTGCGACAATTTCGCCCATTCGTCATCGTTGATGCGCCCGGTGCGCATCCTGTGCTGGTCAACCTGCGAAATCGATCCCAGCAATCGCATCGCCAATTGCGTGCCGCTCATTTCCATGCTGAAAATCGCCACCGGAGCGCCGATGTCCACCGCGACATGCTCGGCGATATTCAGCGCCAGCGCGGTTTTCCCCATGCTCGGCCGACCCGCAATGATGATCAACTCCCCCGGCTGCAGGCCGGCCGTCATCTTGTCCAGGTCGATGAAGCCGGTGGGCATGCCGGTAACGTCGGATGGATTGTCGCGATGATAGAGGTGGTCGATGCGCTCGAATACGCGCGCCAGCACCGGCTTGATCTCCAGCAGGCCGTGATCCCTGCGCGCGCCCGACTCTGCGATCTGGAAAATCCTGGATTCGGCTTCGTCCAGCATTTGCCCCGTATCCTTGCCGCTGCCGCTCAAGGCATTCTCTGCAATTTCCGTGGCCACCTGCGCCAGTCGCCGCTGCACCGCCCGCTCGCGAACAATTTCCGCATAGCGCCGGATATGCAGTGCACTCGGCGTGTTCTGCGCCAGCGACCCGAGATAGGCGGCGCCGCCGGACTTGTCCTTGTCTTCGCTGGCCTCGATCGATTCCGAAACCGTCACCACGTCGGCCGGCTTGCCAAGCTCGATCAGCCTGGCGACGTGCCGCCATATCCTGCGGTGATCATCGCGGTAGAAGTCGTCGCCCGAGATCAGGTCCGCGACGCGATCGAAGGCCTGGTTGTCGAGCAGCAGCCCACCCAGCACCGATTGCTCGGCTTCGATGGAGTGCGGCGGAACCTTGAGCGCCAGCAGCTGGGGATCGGCCGTGGAATTCGAGCCGAAGGCCGCCGGGTTTTGCTTGACCAGTGCCATATGCGCAATCTACATGAACTGCCGCAAAAACAAAGGGCCGCGCGAGCGACCCCTTGTGGATTTCCTGTGCGCAAGCTGTCAGCAGCCTGTTAGCTTTCTCCCAGCACCGACACGTTGACCGTCACCACCACGTCGGTGTGCAGCTGGATCTGCAGGTGATAGTCCCCTACCTGCTTGATCGGTCCGGCCGGCATGCGGATCATCGAGCGCTCCACTTCATGGCCCTGCGCCTTGAGCGCCTCGACGATGTCGTAGTTGGTCACTGAGCCGAACAACCGTCCGTCCACGCCCGCCTTCTGCACGATCTGCAGGGTGAGCCCGTCGAGCTTGGCGCCGCGCTCTTGCGACTTGGCCAGGGTGGCGGACTGCGCCTGCTCCAGCTCCGTGCGCCGCGACTCGAAGGCCTTCAGGTTGGCCTCCGTGGCGCGCTTCGCCTTGCCCTGCGGGATGAGGAAGTTGCGCGCGAAGCCGTCTTTCACCTTCACCACCTCACCGAGGTTTCCCAGGTTGGCCACTTTCTCCAGAAGGATCACTTGCATGTCTCGGGTCCTCAATGCAGGTCGGTATAGGGCAGCAGCGCAAGGAAGCGCGCACGCTTGATCGCCGCCGACAGCTGGCGCTGATAGTGGGCCGCCGTGCCGGTGATGCGCGCCGGGATGATCTTGCCGTTCTCGTTGATGAAATCCTTCAACACCTCGATGTCCTTGTAGTCGATCCACTCGACCTTGTCGGCGGTGAAGCGGCAGAACTTGCGGCGCCGGAAGAGGGCCCGCTGCCCGCGGTCCTTCTTGTCCTTGCCGAACTTGCCTTTGCCTTTCAACTTGCCTTTGCCTCTGCGTGGCGGGGGCATGGTCAGTCTCCTTCAATGAATTCGATTCGCGTCGCGTGCAGCACCAGTTTCCTGGAGCGCCGGCTCTTCGCGCACAGGAAACCCTCCACCTCGAGCGCGCGTTCAAGCCGCGTGCCGGCGAGCAGGCGTGCCTGCACGTCGAAGGCGATGGCGGGTATTTCGGCGCTCACTTGTCGTTTTGCTCCGGCTTCCTTCAATTCGGATTCGTGGCGCAGCCTGAATTCGATGGCCGGGACGCCTGCGGGCGTATGCCGCAGCGCACCGAGCTCGAGCAGCCGTCCAGCAATCCTGACCTGATTGATAGGGTTCGCGCGCGCTCTCAGGCCACCGGGGCCTCGGCGGGCGGCGCCTCGGCGGGCTTCGACTCGAAGGGACGCGGCTCGCCGCCGCGCTCCATCATCGACTTCGACTTCTCCTCCTTCATCATCGGAGAAGGCGCGGTCACCGCCTTGGTCATCTTGACGATCAGGTGGCGCAGCACGGCGTCGCTGAACTTGAACGAGTGCTCCAGCTCGTTGACCGTTTCCTGGTCGCACTCGATGTTCATGAGCACGTAGTGCGCCTTGTGCACCTTCTGGATCTGGTAGGTCAGCTGGCGACGGCCCCAGTCCTCAAGGCGATGCACGCTGCCGCTGCGCTGCGCGATGAGGCCCTTGTAGCGCTCGATCATCGCCGGCACCTGCTCGCTCTGGTCCGGATGGACGATGAAACAGATTTCGTAATGCCGCATGTTCAGGATCTCCTTATGGGTGAGCTACCCGCCATGCGAATGCGGTGTAGCAAGGAAGGGCGCGGATTCTACAGGAAAATCTAAGGCTTTGGCAGCCTGCGGCGCAGCGACTCGAACAGGCATATCCCCGCCGCCACCGAAACGTTCAGGCTCCCCACTTCTCCCGCCATCGGGATGCGTACCAGCAGGTCGCATTTTTCGCGCGTCAGCCGCCGCATGCCCTCGCCCTCTGCACCGAGCACCCAGGCGACCGACTCAGGGATGTTCGCCTGATATAGCGACTGCTCCGCGCGTTCATCGGTGCCGACCACCCAGATATTGCGTTCCTTCAGTTCGTCGATGGTACGGGCGAGGTTGGTGACCATGAGGTAGGGCGTTGCCTCGGCCGCGCCGCTCGCCACCTTCGACACCGCGGCGCTGATGCCCGCCGCCCGGTCCTTGGGCGCCACCACCGCGTGCACGCCGGCGGCGTTGGCCACGCGCAGGCAGGCGCCGAGATTGTGGGGATCGGTCACGCCATCCAATAACAATAGTAACGGCGGCCCCTGCACCTGCTCCAGGATCTCGTCCAAGCTGTGGCTGAGACTCTTGATCTCAACGCGCGCCACCACACCCTGATGCCTGCCGCCGCCGTAGAAGCCGTCCAGCCGCTTGGTCGGCACCTTCATCAGCTTTACGCCGGCGCGATCGGCAACAGCCGCCAAGTCCTTGATGCGGCCATCGTGCCGCGTTTCATCCAGGAAGATCTCGACCACCGACTTCGGGTCCGCGCGCAATCGAGCAAGTATTGCGTGAAATCCGAAAACCACCCGCGGTTCGCGCTCGCGCTTCATGCCGGCACGAAATCGATCTTGCGGCTGTCCAGGTCCACCCGCACCAGCTTCACCTTCATGCGGTCCGCCAGCCGGTAGCGCTTCTTCGTGCGCCCGCCGAGCAGCATGTGGCGCGCCGCGTCGAACTGGAAGTAGTCGCGCCCGAGTTCCGAGATGTGCACCAGGCCGTCGACGAAGTACTCGTCCAGCGTGACGAACAGGCCGAAGGGCGTCACCCCGGTGACCGCTCCCGAAAACACGTTGCCGACCTGGTCCTGCATGTAGTGGCACTTGAGCCAGTTCTCCACGTCGCGGCTCGCATCGTCGGCGCGCCGCTCGGTCTCCGAGCAGTGCCGGCCGAGATCAGCCCAGTCCACGCCCTCTTCGTAGCGCCGTCCGGCGAGCGCGGCCTTGATGGCGCGGTGGGTCAGCAGATCCGGATAGCGCCGGATCGGCGAGGTGAAATGCACGTAGGCGTCGAAGGCGAGGCCGAAGTGGCCGAGGTTCTCCGGCGTATAGACGGCCTGCTTGAGCGAGCGCAGCAGGATCGTCTGCAGCAGCGCGAAGTCGGGCCGCGCCTTGATGCGCTCGATCAGCTGGGCATAGTCCTTGGGCTTGGGCTTGTCGCCGCCGGGCAGCTGCAGTCCGAGCTCGGCGAGGAATTCGCGCAACGCGCCCACGCGATCCGCCGACGGCACGTCGTGCACGCGGTACAGCGCCGGTTGCCCGCGCGCGGCGAGGAACTCGCCGGCGCAGACGTTGGCCGCCAGCATGCACTCCTCGATCACGCGATGCGCGTCGTTGCGCGACTCGGCGTAGATGCGCTTGATCTTGCCCCCCGCGTCGAACTCCATGCGCGTTTCCACGGTTTCGAAATCGATCGCGCCGCGCTGGCCGCGCGCCGCGTACAGCGCCTTGAACAGCTCGTACAGCGTGGCGAGGTGCGCCGGTGCCTTGCCCGCGGCGAGCTTCGCCCACGCCTCGGTGTAGGTGAGGCGCGCGTGCGAGCGGAACACCGCCGGGTAGAACTCGTAGCGCGCCACCGTCCCCGCGGTGGTGATGGCCATCTCGCACACCATCGCCAGCCGGTCCACTTCCGGGTTGAGCGAGCACAGCCCGTTGGACAGCTTCTCCGGCAGCATCGGCAGCACGCGGCGCGGGAAATACACCGAGGTGCCGCGCGCGCGCGCATCCTGGTCCAGCGCATCGCCGTCGCGTACGTAGTGGCTTACATCCGCGATCGCCACCCAGAGACGGAAACCCTTGCCTTCCCTGACCGCGACTACCGCGTCGTCGAAATCTTTCGCCGTCTCGCCGTCGATGGTGACGAAGTGCAGCTTGCGCAAGTCGCGCCGGCCCGTCGTATCCTCCGCACGCACGGCCTCCGGCAAAGCCCGTGCCTGGGCTTCGGCGCGCTTGGAAAACTCGTGCGGCAGGTCGAACTTGCGCAGCGCGATCTCGATCTCCATGCCAGGGTCGGCGTAATTGCCGAGCACCTCGGCGACGCGGCCGATCGGCTGCGCGTGCTTGGAGGGCTGTACCAGCAACTCGACGGTTACCACCTGTCCCGCCTTCGCGCGCCCGGCGTCGGCCGGCGACACCAGGATGTCCTGCGCAATGCGACGGTCCTCCGGCACCAGGCGCAGCACGCCATGCTCGCTGTGCAGCCGGCCGACGATGCGCCGGTTGACTCGCTCGAGCACTTCGAGGATCTCGCCCGACGGGCGCTCGCGTTGATCGATGCCGGTTACGCGCGCCACGGCGCGGTCGCCGTGCAACACCTGGCGCATTTCTGCAGCGGAGAGGAACACGCGCGCCTCGCCGCCGTCGGGCACGAGGAAGCCGTGGCCGTCGGGATGGCCCTCGACGCGGCCGGTGAATTTGCCGAGTGCGGGCGGCGGCCCCGGCCTGCGGCCGGAGCGCGTTTCAGTGCGGCGTTTCTTTGACACGCATTTCCTCAGACACTAGAATTCGCCTCCCCTGCCGAGGTGGCGGAATTGGTAGACGCACTAGGTTCAGGTCCTAGCGGTGGCAACACTGTGGGGGTTCGAATCCCTTCCTCGGCACCAGGCTCAACCAAACGGATGGCGCAGGACGATGGTCTGGTCGCGCTCCGGGCCGGTGGAAATCAGATCGATCGGCACGCCGCACAACGCTTCGATCCTGCTCAGGTAGTCGCGCGCCGCCTTCGGCAGGAGGTCGAACTGCTTCACGCCGACGGTACTTTGCCGCCATGCCGGCAACTCCTCGTACACCGGCACGCAACTCTCCAACTCTTCCGCTCCGACCGGCAGAATGTCGCTTACGCTGCCGTCAACCTGGTAGCCGACGCAGATCTTCACCGACTCGGCGCCGTCGAGCACGTCGAGCTTGGTGATGCACAGGCCCGACACGCCGTTCAACTGGATCGAGCGCTTGAGCGCGGCGGCGTCGAACCAGCCCGTGCGGCGCGGGCGTCCCGTGGTGGCGCCGAACTCCTGGCCGCGCTGGCGCAGGCGCTCGCCGACGCTGTCGGAGAGCTCGGTGGGAAACGGCCCGCCGCCGACGCGCGTGGTGTAGGCCTTGGTGATGCCGAGCACGTAGTGCAGGTGGTGCGGGCCAATGCCCGCTCCCGCAGCCGCCGCGCCCGCCACGCAGTTCGACGAAGTGACGTAGGGATAGG
Organism: Betaproteobacteria bacterium; assembly: GCA_031394435.1. Taxonomy (GTDB): domain Bacteria; phylum Pseudomonadota; class Gammaproteobacteria; order Burkholderiales; family SG8-39; genus JAABQT01. The sequence continues at coordinate 2,267 of JANNTQ010000106.1, read as the reverse complement.
TGCCGTGGTCGATGTCGAGCAACGATCCCTGCGCGCCCTCGAACAGCAGGTTCTTGCCGGCGCGGTTGGCGTGATACAGAGCGCGCGGCACGTCGGCCACCAGCGGCGCGATGCGCGGCGCCAGCGCCAGAGTCTCATCCAGAGTCTGCTGGTAGTCCACCGCCGGCCGGTGGTGATACTGCACCAGCACGAAATTGTGGAAATCGAGGAGTCCCCGCAGCTTGTCGGCGAAGCGCGCCGGCTTGAACAGGTCCTGCAAGCGAATGGCGCGGCGCGCCGCCTTGTCCTCGTAGGCCGGGCCGATGCCGCGCCCCGTGGTGCCGATCTTTTCCGTGCCGCGCGCCGACTCGCGCGCCGCGTCGAGCGCGGCGTGGTAGGGCAGGATCAGCGGGCAGGCTTCCGAGATCAGCAGCCGTGCCACCACTCCGCGCACTCCCGCCGCCTCCAGTTCGTCCATCTCCGCGACCAGCGCCTGCGGCGACACCACTACGCCGTTGCCGATGTAGCAGTCCACATTGCCGCGCAGGATGCCCGAGGGGATCAGGTGCAGCACGGTCTTCTTGGTTCCGATCACCAGCGTGTGGCCGGCGTTGTGCCCGCCCTGGAAGCGCACCACGCCCTGCGCGCGGTCGGTCAGCCAGTCGACGATCTTGCCTTTGCCTTCGTCGCCCCATTGCGTGCCGATGACGACGACGTTGCGCGCGGCCTGCTTCACTTGCGCTTGCCCTTGCCGCCGGCCGCCGCGGCCAGGCTGCGCAAGTCGATGGAGAATCCGGTCGCCGGCCGGGCGCGGCCGAAGGCCTTGCCGACCTCGTCGTAGCGCCCGCCGCGGCCGACCGCGCCGGCGACGCCCTCGCAATAGGCTTCGAACACCACGCCGGAGTGGTAGTGGTAACCGCGCAGCTCGGCGAGGTCGAAACTGGCCGGGATCGGCGAAGCCTTGGCCAACGCGCGCAGCGTGGCCAGCGCGCGCGTGAGTGCGGGCAGCTGCGGCAGTTTCTTTTCCGCGAGCGCGAGCACCTCGGCGCCGCCGTAGAGCTCGGGCAGCAGCAGCAGCGCCCCGCGCGTGCGCGCGCCCACGCCGCGCGCCAGCTGGCGCAGCGCAGGTTTGTCCTTGCGCTGCAGCGCCTCGAACAGCTCGGCCTCCAGCCCGGCGCCGATCTGCGCGGCGCGCACGATGGAGCGGAACACTGCCACGTGGCCGATGTCCATGCGCGCTTTGCTCACGCGCGCCAGCGCCAGCGCGCGGCACAGGAGCCGCTGCACCTCGAGGTCGCTTGCCACGCCGGCATGGCCGTAGACCTCGGCGCCGATCTGGATCGGCTCGCGCGTCGCCGTCGGGCCGGCGGGCCGCGTGTGCAGCACGCTGCCGCAATAGCACAGCCGCGTCACGCCCTTGCGGTTCAGCAGGTGCGCGTCGATGCGCGCCACCTGCGGCGTGATGTCGGCGCGCAAGCCCATCATGCGGCCGGAGAGCTGGTCCACCACCTTGAAGGTGCGCACGTCGAGGTCGTGCCCGGTACCGGTCAGCAGCGAATCCATGTACTCGAGCAGCGGCGGCATCACCAGCTGGTAGCCGGCTTGCGCGAACAGGTCGAGGACCGCGCGGCGCAGGCGCTCGATGCGCGCCGCCTCGACCGGCAGTATGTCCTCGACGTACTCGGGCAGCAGCCAGCGCATCAGCTCGCGAGGAACAGCAGCAGCAGGCCGATCAGCATCGAGGTCAGGCCGAAGAAGCGGATTTGCCCGTCCGACATCTGCGTGATGCGCCGGAAGGTGTCGCGCCAGAGCTTAGGCGCGAGGAACGGGAGGAGCCCCTCGATGATCAGCATCAAGGCGAAGGCCATGAGGAAGATGCTCGCCATGGCCCATTATTTCTTGCCGCCGGATTTGCCGGCGGGATCCCTCAGGTAGCGAAAGAAGTCCGAGTTCGGCTCGAGCAGAAGCAGGTCGTTCTTGCCGCGGAAGGTCGAGCGGTAGGCCTCCATGCTGCGATAAAAGGCGTAGAACTCCGTGTCCTGCGAGAACGCCTTGGCATAGGTGGCCGCCGATTTGGCGTCGCCCTCGCCCTTGGTCTTCTGCGCGTCGCGGTAGGCCTCGGCCAGGATCACCTCGCGCTGCCGGTCGGCGTCGGCGCGGATCGCCTCGGCCTCGGCGCCGCCGGTGGAGCGCAGATCGTTGGCGATCCTCTTGCGCTCCGCCTCCATGCGCCGGTACACCGATTCGCTCACCTCCTGCGGCAGGTCGACGCGCTTCAGGCGCACGTC
>JANNTQ010000076.1:0-3787 GCA_031394435.1 Betaproteobacteria bacterium | reverse complement strand
GTCGCGCTGGAGCAGGAGATGCGGGCGCGGGTGGTGGAGGCGGAGGCCGAAGTGCCGCGCGCCATGGCCGAGGCCTTCCGCCAGGGCAACATGGGCATCATGGACTACTACCGCATGAAGAACGTGCAGGCCGATACGGTGATGCGCGAAGAAATCGCCAGCGCCGGGGATGATCCCGCGGTCAGCCCGAGAAAGTAGGCAAGACCACCATGAAAGGTCTCCCCGAAGAGCTGATCTTATTCCTGATCATAGGCGCGATACTGCTCGTCCAGTACCTGATGAAGCGGTTCGGACTGCAACCGCAACCGCAGCCGCCATCCCCGCAGGATGAGGCTGTTCCGGAAACTCCGGAGCCGGAGCAGGCGACTCCGGGGGCTGCTTCCATATCGGCCGCATCCGATATCCGGTTCGGCCGCTCCGCGGCGCCGAGCGCTTCGATTGCGTTTCCGGAACGTCGTTTTTCCAGGAGGGCACTGCTGGGAAACAGGCGCGACGTGCAGAACGCGATCGTCATCGCGACGATCCTGGGGCCTTGCCGCGCTTACGAGCCCCATGACATCCGCTAAGATGAACAGTAACGGCACCATCTACCAGAGCAAGCCCTGGCTGCGGCATTACGAACCGCAGACGCCGGCCGCGCTGCCCGCGCCGCGCTATCGGCACCTGGCGCAACTGCTGCGCGAGGCCGGGGCGCGCTACCGCGCCCAGACCGCTTTTACCACCTGCATGCCGAACGGCATGCACGCCTCGCTCAGCTACGAGCAGGTCGAGCGGCTCTCCGACGCGTTCGCCGTCTACCTGCGCGAGACGCTTGGCCTGCAGGCCGGGGCGCGCGTGGCGCTGCAGATGCCGAACTGCCTGGCCTACCCGGTGGCCGCGTTCGGCGTGTTCAAGGCCGGCTGCGTGCTGGTGAACACCAACCCGCTGTACACCCCCACGGAGATGGAGCACCAATTCGCCGACAGCGGCGCCGAAGCGCTGGTGATCGCCGACATGTTCGCCGACAAGCTGACGGCGATCCTGGCGCGCACGCGCATCCGCAAGGTGATCGTGGCGGAAGTGACGCAGTTCTTCCCGGCGGTGCCGCGCGGTGTGATCCGGCTGGTGATGAAGTGGTGGAACCGCACCCTGCCGCCGATCGCCGTCGGGCACCTGCGGCTGGACCGCGCGCTGGCCGAGGGCGCGCAGGCGCTGCAGTCGCGCCGCATCGAAGTCGCAGCCTACAGCGCGCAACAGGGACCCGAGACTCTGGCCGCGCTGCAGTACACGGGAGGCACGACCGGCGTGAGCAAGGGCGCCATGCTGACGCACGGCAACCTGCTTGCCAACCTGGAGCAGGCGCTGGCGATGGGGCGCTCGCACATCGAGGATGGACGCGAGACGGTGCTGACGGCGCTACCGCTCTACCATATCTTCGCCTTCACCTTCAACCTGCTGTGCTTTGTGGCGACGGGTGCGCGCAACGTGCTGGCCCCCAGCCCGCGGCCGATCCAGAACCTGCAGCGCGCCTTCGACAATTATCCGATCACCTGGGTGAGCGGCGTGAACACGCTGTTCAACGCGCTGCTCAACGAAGAGTGGTTCACCGCCTTCCCGCCCAAGCGCCTCAAGGCGGCGGTGGCGGGCGGCGCGGCCCTGCAGCACGCGGTCGGCACGCGCTGGAAGTCGGTGACCGGCACGCCGATCGCGGAGGGCTACGGCCTGACGGAAGCCTCGCCCGTGGTGTGCTTCAACCCGCTGTCGGGCCCGGCGAAGCCGGACTCGATCGGCATCCCGGTGCCCGGCACCGACGTCATGCTGGTGGACGACGCGGGACGCCCGGTGCCGCAAGGCGAGCCGGGGGAACTTATCGCGCGCGGTCCGCAGGTGATGCAGGGCTACTGGAACAATCCGGCGGAAACCGCGAAGATCCTGCGCGACGGCTGGCTGTACACGGGCGACGTCGCGGTGATGGACGCGGACGGCTACTTCAGGATCGTCGACCGCAAGAAGGACATGATCCTGGTGTCCGGTTTCAACGTCTACCCGAACGAGGTGGAGGACGTGATCGCGATGATGGACGAAGTGCTCGAAGTGGGCGTGATCGGCGTGCCGGACGCCACCTCCGGCGAGGCGGTGCACGCCTGCGTGGTGCGGCAGGTCGAGACGCTGAGTGCGGAGTCGGTCGTCGCGCACTGCCGCAAGCACCTCACGGGCTACAAGATCCCCAGGGCCGTAGAGTTCCGCAAGGAGCTGCCCAAGTCGCCGATCGGCAAGGTGCTGCGCAAGGTGCTGCGCGCGGAGTACAAATAATGGTCACCGAACTCGAAACCCGCCTGCTCGGCGCGATGATGATGGTGATCATGCTCGGCATGGGCGCGTCGCTGACCTTCAAGGATTTCCTCATCGCGTTCCGCAAGCCGCAGGGCATCCTCGTCGGCCTGCTGTGCCAGTACGGCATCATGCCCTTGCTCGGCTACACGCTGGCCGTCGCCCTGGGGCTGCCGCCGGCGCTGGCCATCGGCGTGATCCTGATGGGCTGCATGCCGGGCGGCACGACCTCGAACATCTTCACCTACTTCAGCAAGGGCGCGCTGGCGTTGTCGATCATGATGACGGTGTGCTCGACGCTGGTCGCGGTGCTCGTGGTGCCGCTGCTGCTGTCGTTTTATTCCGGGCTCAAGGGGCTGCCCGGCGAATACACCGTTCCCGCCGCCAACGTCGCGCAGATCCTGGTGGTCCTCATCGTGCCCACGCTGATCGGCATCGCGCTGCGCAAGTGGAACCCCAATGTCGGCGCCACCATCGAGCTGGTGGGGGGGGCGCTCGGCATCTTCGTCATCGTGTTCCTGATCGTCACCTGGGTGCCGCGCAACCACCAGCTGCTCGCCGTCACGCCGCTGCCGGTGTACGCCGCGGCGATCGGCCTCGGCCTGGTGGGCATGCTGCTGGGCTACTGGCTGGCGCGCGGCCTGCGTCAGGACTTCCGGCGCTCGCGCACCATCGCGCTGGAGACCGGCATCCAGAACGGGCCGCTGGGGATCCTGATCGTGCTGCTGACCTTCAAGGGGGAGATGCAGCAGGAGGTGTTGCTCATCCCGGTGCTGTACTCGCTGTTCATCGTCCTGACTTCGTCGGCGATCACCGTGTGGTTCCGCCGCACGCAAACGCGCGAGGAGCTGGCGCGGGACCAGGCCAAGGTGCCGCCGCGCGCGGTGAGGGCAGCGACCTGACCGTAACCGACCGGTCATCCCCGCGATTGCGAGGGCGCGCTGTTGGCGACGCGCGCGGTTCTAAGACGATTCTGAATGGGTTGCGCGTCGCGAGCGGGCACGCTTGAGCTTGTTAGAACACATAAGTCGGCGCGTCAGTCGAGCCGGAACAGGCCGCGCGCGGCCCGGTGCAGGCGCTCGAAGCCCGTGTCGGTCACGAGCACCAGCTCTCCGACCTGCACGCCCGCTTTCTGATCCGGAGTGATCACGTTCGGCTGTACCACGCAGGTCATTCCCGACTCGAGCGTCATCTCGGGAAGCGGTCCTGCCGGACGGCTCCTCGACCCGAGCACCGGCGGAAAATAGCCGCCGCCGAAGCCGTGCATGAGGTCATCGTATACAGTGAACCCGGCTTCCTCGATGAGGGCCGCGGCATCGAGGATTTGCTGCATCGTGGTGCCGTGGCGGATGACGCCGGTCACGGCGTCGAACGCGGCTTCCGCGGTCTGGTAGAGCCTGCGGAACAGCGGCGTCGGCTCGGCGGCGACGGTGAAAGTGCGCAGGACCTGTCCGGGATAGTCAAAGAACTGGGCGGT
>JANNTQ010000061.1:0-1625 GCA_031394435.1 Betaproteobacteria bacterium | reverse complement strand
GATCCTCGCCCGCCTGCTGGCCAGGGCCGACGTCTTCGTGCAGAACCTGGCGCCCGGCGCGGTCGAGCGCCTTGGCCTGGGGGCGGCCGAGCTGCGGGCACGCCATCCGCGCCTGGTCTGGTGCGGCATCTCCGGCTACGGGCCCGCGGGCCCCTACGCGGAAAAGAAGGCCTACGACCTGTTGGTGCAGTGCGAAGCTGGGCTGTTATCGGTCACTGGCACGCCGGACTTCCCGTCCAAGGCCGGCATCCCGGTGGCCGACATTGCCGCCGGCATGTATGCGTTGACCTCGATCCTCGCCGCGCTGTTACGCCGCGGGCGCGACGGCGAGGGCGCGACGCTCGACATCACCATGTTCGAGGCTCTGGGCGAGTGGATGGGTTTCCCGGCGTATTTCGGCGCCTATGGCGGCACGCCGCCGCCGCGCTCCGGGGCCTACCACGCCACGATCGTGCCCTATGGCCCGTTCAAGGCGGGCGACGGCGGCACTGTGTTCCTCAGCATCCAGAACGAGCGCGAGTTCGCGCGCTTCTGCGACAAGGTGCTGGGGAACATGGCGCTTGCGGCGGACCCAAAGTTCTCTTCGGGGCCGGCGCGCCTGCAGAACCGGGACGCGATGCACGCTGAGATCGAGCGCGTCTTCGGCACGCTCACGGCGGCGCAGGCGGTGGAGCGGCTGGAGGCCGCCGAGATCGCTAACGCGCGCCTGAACACCATGCAGGAATTCTGGGAGCACCCGCAGCTCGAGGCGCGCGGGCGCTGGGCCGAGGTCGGGTCTCCTGCCGGCGAACTGCGGGCCATGAAGCCGCCATTCAACCTTTCCGGCTTTGAACCCCGCATGGAAGCCATCCCGGCGCTTGGGGAGCACAGCCGCTCGATCCTCGCCGAGTTGGGCTACGGCGATGCGGAAATCAGCCGCTTCGCAACCGGGAAACTGATCTAGGTTTCTCTGAGCAAATCGGTAAACCGCGCCTTCTCCCCCAGCCGGTACACCTGGAAGTCCCGTTCATCCGCAGTCAGAATTTCCTTTACGCCCGCGCGCATAGCGAGAAGAACCAGCGCGGCGTCGACAAAGTCCATCGGCTGATCCGAGTATTTCCGGGTCAGCCTCTCGATAGCCCGGAAGTCCAGGGCAGCGCGGTCGACCACCAGCAGGCCGACTTGCGCCGAGTCACCCAGCCAATCAAGGCAGCGCAGTTGCTGGTCAACCGACAGGAGCGAAAGCGTTTCGGCAAACACGCCTTCCGTGGTCAGGAACCGACCGCGATAATCTCGCAGGAATTGCCTGCAGCGCAGATGCAACGGGTCCCGTTCGTCGAAGAGCGCTACCAGGAATCCGGAGTCAACGATGACGCTTCGCACGCACGTACTCGCGGTAGCGCTGCCGGAGAGGAGCGCGCGGCGGTCCTGGCGTTTTCGGCGGCGTCGGCAGCACGGCTTCCGCGAGGCTGCCCAACGTTGGGCCCGCATCGGCCAGCAGGTACTGCGCAACGCTTTGTTGGACCACTTCGCTTCGGGTCCGACCGGTCTGCGCGCAATGGCGTTCCAGGGACTTGGCGAGTGCGGGGTCCAGGCGGACAGAAATCAGGTTGCGAGCGGATGTCATACAGGTTCAGAATTGTATG
>JANNTQ010000050.1:0-6446 GCA_031394435.1 Betaproteobacteria bacterium | reverse complement strand
GCATGCCTTGTCGCCGAGCCACCATTGCGTCGCCGCTACCAGCGCCTCAGCCACGCCCTTGTGCGGGGCCACCTTGACCCAGCCGCGCACGCCGTAGGAACCGGCGATGCGGCCCAGCTCGATCAGTTCAGGCGGCCTTCTTGCCAAACTGCTTCACGAGCCGCTTCACCGTCAGCGAGAGCTGCGCGCCCTTGCCCTGCCAGTGCTTGAGCCGCTCCACGTCCACGCGCAGCGACTCGCGGCCCGCGGGGGCCTTCGGGTCGTAGAAACCGACGCGCTCGATGAACTTGCCCTTGGCCGAGCGGCGCGAGTCCGCCACCACCATGCTGAAAAAGGGCCGCTTGTTCGCGCCGCCGCGCGCCAGTCGAATCACCACCATTGGGAAACCCCGTGAACCGCGAAAAGGCGCGGATTATACGGGAGAAATCAGGGCGTTGGGAAGGGTCAGGCTGGCTGGGCTAGCCCAGGCTGCCACCGAGCTGCGCGATTCCCTGCTTGATCTCCTCGAACGCCGGCGCGACCTCGCCCGGCGCGCCGCGAACCCCGAGCTCGATGTGGCGCCGGGTGCCGCCCTCGCCCATGCTCGGCAGGCTGAATGCCTTCAAGCCCGGGTACTTCGCATTCAACTGTTCCATCAACGGCGTAATGGTGGATTCGGCGAGCCCGTAGACAATCACCGAAGCCTCGCCCCAGCGCTGGGAATCGAGCAGCGCCAGGTAGCGCGTATCCAGCAGCCACTCGACCATCGGCCAGGCCATCTGCGGGAATCCCGGCACGAAATGGTGGTCGCGCACGGAAAACCCCGGGATGCGGTTGAACGGGTTGGGAATGATCCGCGCGCCCGCTGGGAACTCGCCCATCTTCAGCCGTTGCGGCGTGGTTTCGCCGCCAAAGCGGCCGCGGATTTCCTTTTCCGCCTCCGGATGCAGCTGCAAATCGACGCCGAGCGCCTGGGCGGCGCATTGCCGCGTATGGTCGTCCGGCGTCCCGCCAATGCCGCCGAAGCTGAACACGACGTCGCCCGTCGCCAGCGTGCGCTTCAGCGCCGCGGTGATGCGCTGCGGCTCGTCGCCGAGGTGCTCGCACCACGCCAGTCGCAGCCCGCGCTTCGCCAGCGCCTCGATCAGCCACGGGAAGTGCTTGTCCTGGCGCTTGCCGACCAGGATCTCGTCGCCTATGACGAAGGCGCCGAAGCCCCTCACCAGTAGCCGCGGCCCCAGTAGTTGCAGAATTTCTCGATGTTCATCGGCAGGCTGCGCTCGTAGTTGCTCCACTTCTCGTACTTGGGCAGCTTGATCTCCGCCATCGCCGCGTCCCAGCACTTGCCCTGGCCTGCGGCCACCCGCACCGCGTCGCTCAGGTCCAGGTAGTACTGCTTGTACGCCCGCACGTCATCCTTGGTGGCGTAGCGCCCGCCAGGGTAGGGGTGGCCGCCGATCATGCGCTCCCAGGGCAGGGCCACCACGCGGTCGAGCGACTCATACCAGTCCGGGAAGTAGCTGTCCGGGAGGTCGCGAAATCCTACCGACTCGACTCCGACGAAATCCACCGCGAAGGCCAGCTTGTCTTTTGGCAGTAGCAGCAGCAGAGAATTGTCCGAATGGTTGCGCCCGGTGTAGTGCAGCTCCACGCGCACCCCGCCGAGCTCGATGGCGCGGAAGTTGTCCACTGCCTCGTCCGGAGTGACCACGTCCGCGTAGCGCAAGTCTTCAAGGCGCGACTTGGCGTTGCGGTGCGCAATGACGGTGGCGCCCGCGTCATTGAAAGGCTTGCCGCCCGCGATGTGGTCATAATGGTGGTGGCTGTAGACCAGGTACTTGATGGGCGCCTGCGTGATCTTGCGGATCTCCGCGATGTAGGTGGTCGCGGCCTGCGGCCGATAGAGGGAGATCGGGTCGGTGGCGATCACGCCATCAGGGGTGACCACGAACAGCGACTGGTGGAACTGGTAGCGGAACAGGTACGCGTTGTCGGTCAGTTTCCGCGTTTCGAACATTGGCGCCTGCTGCGCAGCGGCAGAAAAGGCGGTACACGACAGCGCCAGTATGGCAAGCAGTTGTTTCATATTGCCCTCCGCTCGATAGGTGTTTCGCGATGGACCTTCAACGCGGCTAACAGGGTATGGATGAAACTTAGTCCGAACAGCACCGGCGCGAAAAAACCCACCAAAGGCACGTAGGCCACCAGAGCCAGCGCCACGCCCAGCAGGTAAAGCGTGCCGCGCTGTGCCGCGAATACTGCTCGCAACTCTTCCGCCGAGGCGTGCTCGGCGAGCGCATCGTAGCGCAGCACCCGCTGGTTGACCCAGGCGAGGATCGCCACCGGGATCAGCGGCCACAGCGGCGGGAAGATCCAGAACGGGATCGAGGCGAAAAACAGCACGACCATGCCGCACAGCGCCAGCAGGCTGTTCCACAGGCTGCCGGCGAGGTTTCCGCCCTTGCGGCGTTCGAGCGAAGGATAGCCGCGGGCCGCTACGTGTTCAACCATCGCCGGCATGCCGAAGCTGCTGAGGATCAGCAGCGCGGTGAGCTGGATGAGCGGCACCAGCATGATCAGGATCAGCGCCTTGGCGCCGATCAGCGCCGCACCCTGCATGTCCCACTGAATGGCGAACACCCCAGTGGTCAGCCACTGGTTGATCAGCCCGGCGAGCCAGGCAGCAAGTTGCGCCCAGAAAACGATCGCGAGCGTCCCCCACAGGCCGACCGCCACCAGCACCGGCCAGAGCATCAGCCAGAGCATGCGCGGGTGCAGCAGGTTGCCCAGTGCGAAAAGCAGCGAGCGCGCGATGCCGTTCATCTGCGGATACTTTGCCACAGTTTTGCGAGCCGCTTGGCCGACACTGGCACCGGCGTCTTCAGTTCCTGCGCATAGAGCGACACCCGCAATTCCTCCAGCAGCCAGCCGTACTGCTCGAGTTCGGCATTCAGCGGACGCGGCGCGCGCAACCAGCCCGCCAGCAGCAGCCGCAGTTCGGCCGCCAGCCTCGCGTCGCGCGCCGGGTCGGCGCGCAGCTTCTCCAGGCGCAGCGCCGCCGCCTTCAGGTAGCGCGGGTAGTGCTGCAACCGCGACCAGGGCGTCCCGGTCAGCCATCCCGCGCGCAGCAGACGGGCCAGCTGCTGCTTCACGTCGTCGGCCGCCTGCGGCCAGGCCTTCGCCGCCTGCGCCAATTTCTTTTGCAGATCGGCGTGCGCGGCGAGGATCGCCGCCACGGTGCGCGCCATTTCCTGCGCGATGAGCATGAAGCGCGAGCGGCCCTCCTCCACGCGCCGCGCGAAATCCGCCTGCGTCATCGGCAGCGATTCGCCGAGGAACGCCCGGTCGAGCGCGGCCGCGACGAGCGCTTCCTTAACCGGCCCGAGCACCACGTCCCTCGCCCAGCCGCGCTCCAGCTCGCGCACCCGGTCCTTGAAGGCGATGGCGATGAGCCGCTGCACGCCGGCGCGGTGCAGTTCCTGCGCCTTCTCCGGCGCGTCGAACACCTGGAGCGTCACCGCGCCTTCAGCATCGACCAGCGCCGGATAGCCCACCAGCGTCTGCCCGCCGCGCGCGATTTCCATCACTTCCGCCAGGTCGCCCATGGTCCAGCCGGTGTAGCGCTCGCCCTCCTCGAGCGGCGCCTCGCTTCGCAGCACCGCTGCCGTGTGCTCTGCCAGCTCGCGCTTGAGCTCGACGAGGTTGCGGCCCATCGCCAGCTGGCGGCCGTGCTCGTCGATCACCAGGAAATTCATCTGCAGGTGCGGCGGCGCGGAAGCCGGGCGGAAAGCGTCGAGCGGAACCTCCAGGTTCGACTCGGCCCGGATATGGCGCGCCAGGGCCTGCGCGAGCGGCGTGTCCGAGGGCGGCACGGCGGCGGCGAAACCTGCCGCGAACTCCTGCAGCGGCCCGAGCTTGTGCCGCAGCCGCTGCGGCAACGACTTTGCCAGTGTGCGCACCTTCTCCTTCAGCAGTCCCGGCACCAGCCACTCGCTGCGCGCCGCGCTCACCTGGTTAAGCAGCGCCACCGGCACGGTCATCGTCACGCCGTCGCGCGGCGAGCGCGGCTCGAAGTGGTACTCCAAGCGGAAAGCGTTCGCGCCGAGCTTCACTTCGTGCGGGAAGTTGTCGGTGGTGATGCCCGCCGCTTCGTGGCGCATCAGGTCTTCGCGCTTGAGGTGCAGCAGCTTCGGCTGTTCACGCTCGGCTTGCTTGCGCCACTTGTCGAAGTCGGCGCCGTTGTGGATGCCGGCGGGCACGCGCTGCTCGTAGAAGGCGTGGACCAGCTCGTCGTCCACCAGGATGTCCGGACGGCGCGACTTGTGCTCCATGCGCTCGATCTCCGCCACCAGCCGCCGGTTGTGCGCGAAGAACGGCGCCTTGGTGTCGAACTCGCCTTCCACCAATGCCGAGCGGATGAAGATGCCGCGCGACAGCTCCGGGTCGAGCGGCCCGTAGTGCACGCGCCGGCTGGTGTACACGGGCAGGCCATAGAGCGTGCCGCGCTCGAGAGCCACCACCTGAGCGCGCATCTTCTCCCAGTGCGGGTTGTCGCGGTGGCGCTTGAGCAGGTGCGCGCCCAGTTCCTCCAGCCACTGCGACTCGATCGTCGCCACCGTGCGCGCGTAGAGGCGGGTGGTTTCCACCAGCTCCGCGGCAACGATCCACTTGCCAGGCTTCTTGGTGCCCGAGCCCGGGTGCACCCAGAACTTGATGCCGCGCGCGCCGGTGTAGTTGCTGTCCGCCTCGTCCTTCATGCCGACATTGCCGAGCAACCCGGCAGTGAGCGCCCGATGGATGGCGCGGAAACCGTCAGGCTTGTCCACCTTGGCGCTCGACATCTTCCACTCGAGCTCGCTCGCCACGTTCTGCAGCTGGAGGTGCACATCGCGCCACTCGCGCATGCGCGCATACGAGAGAAAATTGTCGCGACAGATGCGCCGCAGGCCCTGCTCGCCCTGCAGCTTCCACAGCTTGAGCAGCGCAAGGAAATCGGAGCGCTCGTCGGCATAGCGCGCGTGCCGCTCGTCCGCCGCGCCCTGTTTCGCCAGCGGCCGCTCGCGCGGATCCTGCACCGAGAGCGCCGCGGCGATCACCAGCAATTGCTCCAGGCAGCCCTCCGCGCGCGCCGCGATCAGCATGCGCCCGACGCGGGGATCAAGCGGCAGACGGGCGAGCTCCCGGCCGAGGTCAGTCAGCTCGTTGTCGTCGTCCACCGCGCCCAGCTCGGCAAGCAGGGCGTGGCCGTCGGCGATGGCGCGGGAATTCGGCGCATCGAGGAACGGGAAGTCCTCGACCTTGCCCAGGTTCAGGGAGAGCGCACGCAGGATCACTGCGGCCAGCGAGGAACGCAGCACCTCGGGGTCGGTATAGGCGGGGCGCGCCTTGAAATCGTCCTCGCCGTACAGGCGGATGCAGATGCCGTCCGCCACGCGCCCGCAGCGCCCCGCACGCTGCTGCGCCGCCGCCTGAGAGATGTTCTCCACGCGCAGCTGCTCCACCTTGTTGCGGTAGGAGTAGCGCTTGACGCGCGCCTGGCCCGCGTCCACCACGTAGCGGATGCGCGGCACCGTCAGCGAGGTCTCGGCGACGTTGGTGGCGAGCACCACGCGTCGCACTCCTCCCGGGTGGAACACGCGGTCCTGCTCGGCCACCGACAGGCGCCCGTAGAGCGGCAGCACTTCGGCGCCCTTAAGGTTCTTCTTCGAGAGACCGGCCGCGGCGTCGCGGATCTCGCGCTCGCCGGGGAGGAATACCAGTACGTCGCCCGGGCCTGCGCGGAACAATTCTTCCACCGCGTCGCCGAGCGCCTGCTCCTCCTCGTCGCGCGTGGTGTCTTCCGCGTCGCCGCCCACTGGGCGGTAGCGCACTTCCACCGGGTACAGCCGCCCCGACACTTCGATCACCGGCGCGCCGTCGAGATGTCTCGAGAAGCGCTCCGCGTCGATGGTGGCCGAAGTGACGACGAGCTTGAGGTCGGGCCGCCGGGGCAGCAAGCGCTTCAGGTAACCGAGCAGGAAATCGATGTTGAGGCTGCGCTCGTGCGCTTCATCCAGGATGATGGTGTCGTAGGCGCGCAGCTCCGGGTCGCTCTGGGTTTCGGCCAGCAGGATGCCGTCGGTCATCAACTTGATCACCGTGCGCGGTCCGACCTTGTCGGTGAAGCGCACCTTGTAGCCGACGACAGTGCCGAGCTCGACTTTCAATTCCTCGGCGATCCTCGCGGCGACCGAACGCGCGGCGATGCGGCGCGGCTGGGTGTGGCCAATGTACTTTTTCTTGCCGCGCCCCATTTCGAGCAGGATCTTCGGGATCTGAGTGGTCTTGCCGGAACCCGTCTCGCCACAGACGATCACCACCGGGTGCGCGGCGACCGCGCGCGCGATCTCCTCCCGTCTCTGGCTGACCGGGAGCGCAGGGTCGAAGTGAATGCGCGGCTTCATCTGCGGAACGTGCGCGCGAGGATA
>JANNTQ010000047.1:0-2263 GCA_031394435.1 Betaproteobacteria bacterium | reverse complement strand
CGTCGGCGCCTGTCGTGGCGGAGAAGGCGGCCTCGAAACCCGTGGCCAAACCGACTCCGGCCGAGCCTGTGCCAAAGGTCGCGGCCGAAAACAAGCCTGTCGCCAAGGCCGACGACGCCATGCGCGCCAAGGCCCTGCTCGAAGGCGCGCCGCCGGCTGCGGCCACCGCCGGGCGTTTCGTTGTGCAGGTCGGCGCGTTCGCCGACGCCAGCGCCGCGCGTGAGACGCGCCTGAAGGTCGAGAAGCTCGGCCTGAAAACCTACACCCAGGTGGCTGAAACGCCCGCCGGCAGCCGCATCCGCGTGCGCGTCGGGCCGTTCGCTTCCCGCGAAGAGGCCGACAAGGCGCTCGCCAAGGCGCGCGGCGCCGGGCTCAGCGGCGTCGTGCTCACGCTGTGAATGTGAGCTATGACCGTCGATCTGGGTTGGGTGGACATCGCTCTGCTGCTGTTCATGGCACTGTCGATCGTCGTCGGGCTGGTGCGCGGGGTCGTGTTCGAGGTCCTCTCGCTCGCCGGCTGGGTCGTGGCCTACATCGCGGCGCAGCTGCTCACGCCGCTGGTGCAGCCGCACACGTCGATCGGCCAGCCGGGCTCGGCCTTGAATCACGCCGTGGCGTTCGCAGGTGTGTTCCTCGTGTCGCTGGTGCTGTGGGGCCTCGGCGCCAGGCTGGTTCGCTTGCTGATTCGGGCCACGCCGCTGAGTTCATTGGACCGGCTGCTCGGTGCAGCCTTCGGGCTGGTGCGCGGTCTGCTCGTGTTGCTGCTGCTGGCGCTGGTGCTCGGATTCACGCCGGTCGCAAAATGGCCGTCGATGCAACGCTCGCAAGGCGTGGCCTGGCTGAATGCGGTGGTCAAGGAAATCATGCCCTGGCTTCCGATCAACGTTACTCAACACCCGTCGGCGTGAAACGCGCGCCGGACTGAACCAAGGCGGAAAGCATGTGCGGCATCGTGGGTGTGATCTCGAAGGCGCCGGTCAATCAGCTGATCTACGACGCTTTGTTGCTGCTGCAGCACCGCGGGCAAGACGCTGCCGGCATCGTGACGATGCAGGGCACCAAGTGCTTCATGCACAAGGCGCGCGGCATGGTGCGCGACGTGTTCCGCACCCGCAACATGCGCGGCCTGCCGGGCACGGTGGGCCTGGGTCAGGTGCGCTACCCGACCGCCGGCAACGCCTACAGCGAAGAAGAAGCGCAGCCGTTCTACGTGAACGCACCGTTCGGCATCGTGCTCGTGCACAACGGCAACCTGACCAACGCGCAGGCGCTCAAGCAGGAGCTGATCGACGTCGACCGGCGCCACATCAACACGACCAGCGACACCGAAGTCCTAAGCGTTCTCTTCGGTCAGGCCCAAGGCGGCGAGGGAAGGAACTGCGCTGATGCGCGCGGAAAGCTCCATCAGATCCTTGAAGGAATTGAGCGCCTGCACACGACGCCGTGTGTCCTCAGGGAGAGGACCGAAACGTCTCTCCAATTGGTTGAGTAGACCGCTACGGGCCTCCTCGATTCCCTTCTGAAGCCCCTTCTCGATTCCCTCGCGCACTCCTTCCTCAAAGCCTTCCCGTTTCCAATTCAGGGTCCAGTCGTTGGCGCGCTCTGTCAGCATGAGATGAGCCTCCTCGAGATCTTCGATCTGGGGGATCTTCGTCCCGGGCATCCGGGCGGGGAGGATCCTTTTCTCCAGTACTGTTACGAACGCCCGCCGGAGATCGGCCTGCTCCGGCTTTGCCAGCCACTGCCTCAAAACCATGATGACCCGCCCCATGTCGTCCGGCCCCGGGCTTTGCTCCATCCGGAACAGCGCCGCCGCCACGTTCTTCTCAGTCTCCCACTCCGAGGTGGCGACGCGAGCCTCGTCGAGCAGGCAGTAGCGGAGCTGCGGCCGGTACATCTCCAAGCCTCCCGGGACCGGCTCGATCAGATCCGCCACGTCCTGGGGCGCCCCCCAACGGGCGTACCCATTATAGAGAACTATCGGGAGAACGGGAGGGAGCTTCTCGCCGGGCTTCAGAAGCCGTTGGCGGACGAGATCCTGGTAGAGGAGCCCGAGGTAGGTCATCACTCGCAGGGCCATTAGGGGATCGACCGTGGACTGGAACTCCAGGAGGAGGTAGACGTAGATCCACCGCTTGCCGCCTTTCCACCGAAGACGCCAGACGATGTCGCTCTTCCGCCTCTGGAGCGCCTTTTCGCTGACGTTCTCGGTCGGGACCTTCACCAGAGAGGAGAAGTCCAGATTCCGGACCCAGTCCTCCTG
>JANNTQ010000043.1:0-3936 GCA_031394435.1 Betaproteobacteria bacterium | reverse complement strand
AGTCGGCGCGAGCTGGTGGGGCGTGGAGTCCATCGTTTCGAAGAAACCGATCAACAGGATGGAGGACTTCAAAGGCGTCAAGTTCCGCTCGCCGCAGGGCATGACCGCCGAGATTCTCACCAAGCTGGGCGCCTCGATCGTGGTGCTTCCCGGCGGCGAGGTGTACTCCGCGCTCGACAAGGGGGTGGTGGACGCCGCCGACTGGGCGACGGTGTCGATGAACGAGCGCATGGGCTTCCACGCCATCGCGAAAAATCCGACCAAGCTGTTCCATTCCATGCCGATGCAGGAATTCGCGGTCAACATGGACGCCTGGAAGAAGCTGCCCGACGATTTGAAGGCGCTGCTGTCCACCGCGGTGCGCGAATGGACCTGGGACCAGGTGCAGCGCGTCGCGGTCGACGATGCGCGCGTGTCGAAAGAACTGGCCGCCAAGGGCGTCAACACGGCTGCGTGGCCGGAGAGCGAGATGGCGCGCATCCGCCCGCTGGCGGAGCGCACGTGGGAGGAATGGTCGAAGAAGACGCCCCTTGCCAAGGCGGCGTATGACTCGCAATTGGCCTGGCTCAAGGAACTCAGGGTCGTGGCTTGAGCGAACCGAATCGCGCGGCCGGGGGCGGGAGCAATCCACCCCCGGCGCGGGTTTCGCCGGCCGATCGCTATTGCGATCTCGTCGATCGCATCAACAGTTGGGTCGGGCGCTTCTGGGCGCTCGCGATCTTCGGTGTCACGCTGGCGGTGCTCTACGAAGTCGTCTCGCGCAGCGTGTTCGGCCAGGGGACGCTGTGGAGCAACGAGACCACCGTCTATCTGTCGGCGATCGCCTACCTGATCGGCGGCGGCTACGCGCTGGCGCATCGCCGCCATGTACGCATCGATATCATCTATGAGCGCCTGTCGCCCAGGGCGCGCGCGATGCTGGACCTGTTTACCTTCGTGTTCTTCCTGCTTTACGCCGGCGCGCTGATCTGGGTCGGCACCACCATGGGGTGGACCTCGTTCCTGCAGCGTGAAGGGACCGGCACGCCGTGGAACCCGCCGATCTGGCCGGTCAAGCTGGCGATCCCGGTCGCAGCAGTGCTGCTGCTCCTGCAAGGCATCGCCAACCTGCTGCGCGATACCGGTGTGGCGCGTCCGGCAAGCCGCGCGTCGTGAGCATCGAGCTGCTGAGCCTGCTGTTCGTGGCGGTATTCGCCGCCATCCTGCTCACCGGATTGCCGCTCGCCTTTGCCACCGGAGCGGTGGCGGTGGTGTTTGCCGTCGCGCTGTTCGGCTGGCCCGGGTTGACGCTGGTGGTCAGCCGTGTATTCACGCTGATGGGCAATTACGTGCTGGTGTCGGTGCCGCTGTTCGTCTTCATGGCCTGCGTGCTGGAACGCGCCGGCATCGCGGAGGCGATCTTTCGCGCCGCCTACGTCTGGGCCGGTCGCATGCGCGGCGGGCTGGCGGTCGCCGTCATCATTTCCTGCGCGCTGATGGCGACCATGGTGGGCGTCATCGGCGCGGAGATCGTCACCATGGGGGTGGTGGCACTGCCCGCGATGCTGTCGCGAGGCTACAAGAAGGAGCTGGCGCTCGGTTGCATCTGCGCCGGCGGCGGCCTGGCAACGCTGATCCCGCCCAGCGTGGTGTTCATCATGTACGGCCTGACCGCGGGGGTTTCCATCGGGGAGCTCTATGCGGCCGGGGTCGTACCGGGACTGATGCTCGCGGCCATGTACATCGCCTACATCGTGATTCGTTGCCACCAGCGGCCGGACTTCGCGCCCGCGGCGAGCGAAGCGGAGCTCGCGATCACGCTGCGGCAGAAGATCGGCCTGCTGCGCGAGCTCGTCGTTCCGGCGCTGGTCGCTTTCGGTGTGCTCGGCTCCTTGTATTTCGGCTGGGCGACGCCCACCGAGGCGGCTGGCGTCGGCGTCCTCGGCGCGGTCCTCGCGATGTGGTGGAACGGCAAGCTGGCCTGGACCAAGCTGCGCCTCGCGGCCGAAGACACGGCCAAGGTCACGGTGATGCTTTACTGGCTGTTCTTCGGTTCCTCGGCTCTGATCGGCGTTTACACCCTCGCCGGCGGCACCAAGCTGGTCCAGGACGTGATGACCTCGCTGCCGGTCGGGCCGATCGGAGTCGTGATCATGATCCAAGTCATCTGGATCGTGCTGGGCTGCTTCATCGACTGGATCGGCATCCTGCTGTTGACGGCGCCGATCTTCGTGCCGGTGGTGATTGCGCTCGGCTTCGATCCGGTGTGGATGGGCGTGCTGTTCTGCATGAACATGCAGATTTCCTACATCTCGCCGCCATTCGGCCCGGCGGCGTTCTACCTCAAAGGCGTCACGCCTCCGGGCATCTCCCTCGCCGACATCTTCAGGTCGATCTGGCCATACCTGGGCCTGCAGTTTGTCGCGCTCGGCTTGGTGATCGCGTTCCCGCAGATCGCCCTCTGGCTGCCGGGCACGATGGCGAAGTGAGGGCGGCCTCTTGCAACGTTCGCTGGATGCGGTGCTCGATGTCATGCGTGTGCCGGCTAGCGGCGACCCTGCGGTTGCAGTGCTGCCGGTGGCGGGGCATGAATCCGCGTCTGAGGAGTCCTGCGAAGTCCTGATCGCGGGGGGCGGCACCGGCGGAGTGGCTGCGGCGCTTGCGGCGGCAAGAGGCGGCCGGCGGGTGGTATTGCTAGAAGAAACGGACTGGCTGGGCGGCCAGATGACCGCGCAAGGCGTCTCCGCGCTCGACGAACACGAGCACATCGAAGCGCTCGGGGGCACGGCGAGTTACTACAGGCTGCGCGCGATGCTACGCGATCATTACCGCAGCCGCGCCGTCGACGCTGGGCACCGACCCGATTTCAATCCCGGGGCCTGCTGGGTAACGCGGCTCGCGTTCGAGCCGCGCGCAGCCGTTGGCGTGATCGAGCAGATGCTGCAGCCGCACGTCGAGGCCGGCCGGCTCGCGATCCATCGTCGGACGAAAACCGTTGCCGTGACGACTGAAAGTGATCGTGTCACCGCCGTCATCGCGATGGGACTCGACGACGGAAAACTGGTCCGGTTCCACCCCGAACTGGTCATCGACGCGACCGAGCTGGGCGATCTGCTGCCGTTGTGCGGCGCGGAGCATGTGGTAGGCGCGGAGACCGTCGCGCAGACAGGCGAGAAGCAGGCGCAGCCCGTGGCAGCGAAGCCGCATTGCGTGCAAAGCTTCACCTACGCGTTCGCCTGCGAGCGCTGCGGCGACGGCGAAAACCATGTCATTCCCCGTCCGGAGAAGTACGAGCATTACAGATCGGCGCAGCCCTACAGCCTCCGGATCGAAGTCCACGGCGGCGAGATCTATGGCGAGGCGAGCGGCTGGCTCGAGTACCGGATGTACGACACGATGCCGGGGACCAAGGGCGGGCTGTGGACCTACCGGCGGCTGCTCGACCGCGCGTCGTTTCCGGGCACCGTCAGCCATGACCTCAGCCTTTTCAACTGGCCGGGAAACGATTACCGCGAGCGGAGCATTCTTGATTGCGCACCGATCGAGGCCGCGCGGGCGCTGCAGGACGCCAAGCGCGTGAGCCTGGGATTCCTGCATTGGCTGCAGACCGAAGCGCCGGCTACGGGCCGAAGGCTCGGCGCGCCGGAAATCCGCCTGCGGCCCGACGTGATGGGGACCGTCGATGGCCTCTCCAAGCACCCTTACATCCGCGAGTCGCGGCGCATCCAGGCGAAAAAGACGATCGTCGAGCAGGAAGTGTCGGCGAAGTACCAGCGAGGGCCCTGCGCCGCGCACTTCCCGGATTCCGTCGGCGTTGGCTGGTATCCGATCGATATCCACCGCTCAGGCCCGGAGGATGTCGGTGCCAGCTGCCGTACCAGGCCATTCCAGATCCCTTTGGGGGCATTACTGCCGGTACGAGTCACCAACCTGATCGCCGGCGGCAAGAACCTCGGC
>JANNTQ010000292.1:0-6155 GCA_031394435.1 Betaproteobacteria bacterium | reverse complement strand
ATCGAGGGCATCCCGCCGGCCATCGCCATCGACCAGACCAACCCGGTGCGCACCTCGCGCTCCACGGTCGGCACGATGACCGAGCTGAACGACCACCTGAAGCTGCTATTCGCCCGCGCTTCCAAGCTGCATTGCCGCAATTGCGGCAGGCCGGTTCGGCGCGACTCGCCGCAGTCCATCTACGAGTCGCTTGCGGCAACGCCGGATGCGCGCCTGGAGATCACCTTCCCGGTGCCGATCCCGAAGAATTTCTCCGAGAAGGAAGTCCAGGAGCTGCTGCAGCGCCAGGGCTACACCAGGCTGCGCTCGCGCTCGAAGACCCTGATCGAGGTGGTGCAGGACCGCGTGCGTCCCGGCTCGGTCGAAAAAGCGCGCGTGATGGACGCCATCGACTCGGCGCTTCGGTTCGGGCAAGGACGCCTCACCGTTTACGCCGAAGTTCCAAAACGATCTCCTGATTTGGCTCCGAGAATCATGGAGCCAAATCAGGAGACCATGGAAGGTCAAACGCGCACCGCTCTGCGCTTTTCGACCGCCTTGCATTGCGCCGACTGCGACATCTCCTACTCCGAACCCACGCCCGCGGCGTTCTCGTTCAATTCGCCGATCGGCGCCTGCGACACCTGCCGCGGCTTCGGGCGCGTGATCGGCGTGGACTACGGGCTGGTGATTCCGGACGAGTCCAAATCCCTGCGCGAGGGCGCGATCAAGCCCTGGCAGACGCCGAGCTTCAAGGAATGCCAGAGAGACCTCGCCAAATACGTGAAGAAGCACGGCGTGCCGCTGGACGTGCCGTGGCGCGAGATGAAGCCCGCGCAACGCGCCTGGGTGCTCGAGGGCGACACGGACTGGGTGAGCTGGAAGAAATCCTGGCCGGGCAAGTGGTACGGCGTCGCGCGCTTCTTCAAGTGGCTGGAGAGCAAGGCCTACAAGATGCACATCCGCGTGCTGCTCTCCAAGTACCGCGCCTACACCCCATGCGCGGCCTGCGGCGGCGCGCGGCTCAAGCCCGACGCGCTGCTGTGGAAGCTCGACGGCAGGACGATCCGCGATCTTATGCTGATGCCGGTGAGCGACCTCCAGCGGTTCTTCGCGGCGCTGCAATTGCCGGCGCCATTGGACGAGGCCACCGACCTGCTGCTCGGCGAGATTCGCACGCGCCTTGCCTACCTCGGTGAGGTCGGCCTCGGCTACCTGACGCTCGACCGCCAGTCGCGCACGCTCTCGGGCGGCGAAGTGCAGCGCATCAACCTCACCACGGCGCTGGGGACATCGCTGGTCAACACGCTGTTCGTGCTGGACGAGCCCTCGATCGGCCTGCACCCGCGCGACATGGGCCGGGTGATCGAGGTGATGCGCAGGTTGCGCGACGCGGGCAACACGCTGGTGGTGGTGGAACACGACCCGCAGATCATGTTCGCCGCCGACCGCATCCTCGACATGGGGCCGGGACCGGGCGAGCGCGGCGGCGAGGCGGTGTTTTTCGGCACACCAGGCCAATTGCGGGGCACGCACACGCTCACCGCTGAATACCTCTCGGGACGCAAACGCGCCGAGGTGCCGCGCGCGCCGAAGCCGCCCGGGAAATTCCTGCAGGTGCTGGGTGCCGCAGAGCACAACCTGAAGGACCTGGACATTTCGATTCCGCTCGAGCGCCTGGTGTGCGTGACGGGCGTGTCCGGCTCAGGCAAGTCCACGCTGGTGCAGAACGTGCTCTACGCGGCTCTGCTCAAGGCCAAGGGCAAGCCGACCGAAGCCCCCGGCAAGCACCGCGCGCTGCGCGGCGCGGAGCGGATCGGCGAGGTGGTGATGGTGAACCAGTCGCAGATCGGCAAGACCACGCGCTCCAATCCCGCGAGCTACGTCGGCGCCTTCGACGCGATCCGCGACCTGTACGCAAGGGCGCCAGTGTCCAAGGAGCGCAAGTACACGGCGGGCACCTTCAGCTTCAATTCCGGCAACGGCCGCTGCCCGGCCTGCGGCGGCAACGGCTTCGAGCACGTCGAGATGCAGTTCCTCTCCGACGTCTACCTGCGTTGCCCGGACTGCAATGGCAGGCGCTACCGGCCCGAGGTGCTGGAAGTGCGGCTGCGCGGCAAGAGCATCGCCGAGGCGCTGGAGATGACGGTGTCCGAGGCCGTCGTCTTTTTCAAGGACCACGCCGAGATTCTCGCGCGCCTGCAGCCCCTTGCCGACGTGGGACTCGACTACCTGCGCCTCGGCCAGCCGGTGCCCACCCTTTCCGGCGGCGAAGCGCAGCGCCTCAAGCTGGCCGGCCATTTGGGGGGGAAAAAGGGGTCAGACCCCATTTCTCCAAAGCTGTTCCTCTTCGACGAGCCGACGACGGGCTTGCATTTCGATGACATCGCGAAGCTGTTGCGCTCTTTCCGCAAGCTGCTCGCGGCCGGCCACTCGCTGGTGGTGATCGAGCATAACCTCGACGTGATCCGCGCCGCCGACTGGATTCTCGACCTGGGCCCGGAAGGCGGAGATGCCGGAGGCACGCTGGTGTGCGAGGGAACGCCTGAAGCCGTGATGCAGCACCCGATCTCGCACACGGGAAAAGCGCTGAGGGAGTACGAGGAGAAAATTGGCTCTGTGCCCATTTTCCCTGCCGCGGAGGCGGCGGGCCGCTATCTCGGTAATGCCATCCGCATCCACAACGCGCGCGAGCACAACCTCAAGTCGATCGACGTCGAGATCCCGCGCCAGCGCTTTACCGTGGTCACCGGAGTTTCAGGCTCGGGCAAGTCCACGCTCGCCTTCGACATCCTGTTTGCGGAAGGCCAGCGGCGCTACCTGGAGTCGCTCAACGCCTACGCGCGCCAGTTCGTGCAGGTGGCGGCGCGCCCCGACGTCGACGCGATCTACGGCATACCTCCGACCGTGGCGATCGAGCAACGCAGCAGCCGCGGCGGCAGGAAGAGCACGGTGGGCACGCTGACCGAGATCCACCACTTTCTGCGCCTGCTGTTCGTCAAGCTCGGCACGCAGCATTGCCCCGACTGCGACGCGCCGATCGAGCCGCAGAGCGAGGAGGCAATCGCCGCGCGCCTGCTGCGCGAGTATCGCAAGCAGAAGATCACCCTGCTCGCCCCGCTCATCGTCGCCCGCAAGGGCGTCTACACGGATCTCGCCAAATGGGCGCGCGCCAAGGGCTACGGCCAGCTGCGCGTGGACGGCAAACTCCTCCCGCTGCAGCCCTTTCCGCGCATCGAGCGGTTCAAGGAGCACAACATCGAACTGCCGGTCGCGCAGCTCACGGTTTCGCCGGGCGCGGAGCGCGAACTGCGCGGGCACCTGTCGCAGGCGCTCGAATTCGGCAAGGGCAGCGTGCTGGTCACCGCAGGGCGCATGCAGCGGTCCTACTCCACCAGGCGCGCTTGCCCCTCTTGCAGCCGCAGCTTCCAGGAGCTGGACCCGCGCCTGTTTTCCTACAATTCGCGCCACGGCTGGTGCACGGCCTGCGTCGGCACCGGATTGCAGCTGAAGGACGTGGGCTGGGACGCCGAGCGCTCGCGCACCGGCCAGGAGGACCACGTGCTCGACTCGTGGCTCGAGTGGCTTGAAGTCGACGAGGCCTGCCCCGAGTGCAAAGGCGATCGACTCAACCCGGAAGCCCTCGCCGTGCGCTGGCGCGGCCGCAATATCGCCTCCTACGGCAGCGAGCCGGTCGAGCGCCTCGCCGCGCTGTTCGAAGGCGTGCAGCTGGAAGGCCGCGAGCGCGAGATCGCGCGCGACCTGCTGGCGGAACTGCGCAGCCGGCTCGGTTTCCTGCGGGAGGTCGGCCTTTCCTACCTCGCGCTCGACCGCTCGGCGCCCACGCTCTCCGGCGGCGAGGCGCAGCGAATTCGGCTGGCCGCGCAGCTCGGCTCCAACCTGCGCGGCGTGTGCTACATCCTCGACGAACCGACCATCGGCCTGCACCACCGCGACAACCGGATCCTGCTCGACGTGCTGGAGAAACTCGAGGCCAAGGGCAATACCCTGGTGGTGGTCGAGCACGACGAGGACACCATCCGCCGCGCGCACCACGTCATCGACCTCGGCCCAGGCGCCGGTAAGCAAGGCGGCCGGGTGATCGCCGAAGGCACGGCGGAAGAACTGATGCGGCACCCGGAATCGATCACCGGCAAGTTCCTCGCCGAACCGCTGCGCCATCCGCTGCAGCCGCGACGCCCGGTGAAAAAGGACGACCCGGCCATCGAGATCGACGGCGCGTCGCTGCACAATCTGAAGAAGGTGGACCTGCGCGTGCCGCTCGGGCGCCTGGTGGCGATCACCGGCGTCTCGGGCTCCGGCAAGTCGACGCTCGCGCGCGACGTGCTGCACGACAGCCTCAAAGCCGGCGGCCCGGTGGGCTGCAAGGCTCTGCAGGGCCGCAAGCTCGTCGAGCGCGTGCTCGAAGTGGACCAGGCGCCGATAGGGAAGACTCCGCGCTCCTGCCCAGCTACTTACGTTGGCTTCTGGGATGCCATCCGGCGCCTGTTCGCCGATACCAGCGAAGCGCGCATGCGCGGCTGGAGTGCGAGCCGCTTCTCCTTCAACACCAAGGGCGGCCGCTGCGACGTCTGCGAAGGCCAGGGCATCAAGAAAATCGAGATGAGCTTCCTGCCCGACGTGAAGGTGGCCTGCGAGGCCTGCGGCGGCCTGCGCTTCAACTCCGATACGCTGTCCGTGCGCCTGCGCGGCAAGACGGTGGGCGAAGTGCTGGCGATGAGCGTGGACGATGGCGTGGAGTTCTTCCTCGCGCATGCGTCGATTCATCATGCGCTCCGACTTCTGCAGGATGTCGGCCTGGGATATCTGACCTTGGGACAACAAAGTCCCACCTTGTCTGGCGGCGAGGCGCAGCGCATCAAGCTTGTGACCGAACTCTCGAAGGTCCGGGGACTTGGGGTTGGGGGTTCCATAGATCTCCCTTCTTCCACTCGTGGAAGAAGGGAGACCGTTTTTTCCAGCAACCGCACGCTCTACGTCCTCGACGAACCGACCGTAGGCCTGCACATGGCCGACGTGGAAAAGCTCATCCGCGTGCTGCACCGCCTCGTGGACGCCGGCAATACTGTCGTCGTCATCGAGCACAACCTGGACGTCATCGCGGAAGCCGACTGGTTGATAGACCTCGGCCCCGAAGGCGGCGACGCCGGGGGTCGAGTGGTTTACCAGGGTGCTCCTGAACGAGCAGTCCGAGGCCACACCGCCGCGGTGCTGTCCGGCTTCCTCGCGCAACGCAAGGCCGCATGAGCCCGCTCGCCCCGCCGCGGCGCCCGGTGGCGCTGGCGCTGATGCTCCTTGCGCCCGTGCTGTGGAGCATGGCGGGTGTGCTGACACGCCAGATCCAGTCCGCCGGCGCCTTCGAGATGGCGTTCTGGCGCTCGAGCTTTGCCGCCGTCTTCGTGTTGTGCGCGCTGCGCCTCCTGCAGGACAAGCGTCCCTGGGAAACGCTGCGAGCCGCCGGCTTGTATGGGCTAGTCTCTGGCGCGATGTGGGCGCTGATGTTCACTGTGTTCATCGTCGCGCTCACGCTGACGACCACAGCCAACGTGCTGGTGATGTCGAGCCTCGGGCCGCTGTTCACCGCGCTCCTCGCCTTCTTCTTCCTGAGCGAGCCGATACCGGCGCGCGCCTGGCTCGCCATCGCTGCGGCGAGCATCGGCATGGCGGCGATGTTCGGCGCCGGGTTCGAGGCGAGTGAAACGCGCCACCTCGTCGGCATGGCGCTCGCGCTCAGCATTCCCATCGCCGGCGCGGTCAACCTCGTCGTGCTGCGCAGGGGCGCGGCGCACCTGGACCTGATGCCCGCGGTGCTGCTCGGCGCAATGATCTCGGCCGCGGCAACGCTGCCCTTCGCCCTGCCCTTTCAGGCAAGCGCGCGCGACCTGCTGGTGCTCGCCGCACTCGGCGTGTTCCAGCTCGGTGTGCCCTGCATGCTTCTCGTTCTCGTGAGCCGCACGCTCAGCGCACCGGAGATCGCGCTGCTCGGGCTGCTGGAAGTGGTGCTGGGGCCGTTGTGGGCCTGGCTCGGCGCGGGCGAAGTGCCCGCGGGAACCACGCTGCTCGGCGGCGCGATGGTGCTCGTCGCGCTGGCGGGAAACGAAGCCGCCGCGCTCGCTTCGCGCAAACGTGTATAATGCGCGCCAGGTTTCTGTTGC
>JANNTQ010000275.1:0-15138 GCA_031394435.1 Betaproteobacteria bacterium | reverse complement strand
ACAGCGCGAGGGCTACGCCTACCTGCGTCCGTAGCGGCGCACCAGCCAGGGCACGACGATCAGCAGCGCGGTCACGGCGAGGAACGCCGCCGAGATCGGCTGCGTGAGGAACACCATCGGATCGCCCTGGCTGATGGACAGGGCGCGGCGGAACTGCGTTTCGGCGAGTGGCCCGAGGATCAGCCCGATCACCGACGGCGCCACCGGGATGTCGAAGCGGCGCATGGCGAAGCCGAGCAGGCCGAAGACGTACAGCGTGAGCAGATCGATCCACGACTGGTGCAGGCTGTAGGCGCCCAGCGTGGCAAACACCAGGATCCCGCCGTAGAGCATCGGCCGCGGGATTTGCAGCACTTTCACCCAGATCCCCACCAGCGGCAGGTTGAGGATCAGCAGCAGCACATTGCCGATGTACAGGCTCGCGATCAGGCCCCACACCAGGTCGGCTTGCGACTGGAACAGGAGCGGCCCGGGCTGGATGCCGTAGTTCTGGAACGCACCAAGCAGGATCGCCGCGGTGGCGGAAGTCGGGATGCCGAGCGTGAGCAGCGGCACCAGCACGCCGGTGGCGGAGGCGTTGTTCGCGGCCTCCGGCCCGGCCACGCCCTCGATCGCTCCGTTGCCGAACTCCTCGGGGTGCCGGGTCAGCTTCTTTTCCACCGCGTAGGAAAGGAAGGTCGGAATCTCGGCGCCGCCGGCGGGGATGGTGCCGAACGGAAAGCCGATGGCGGTGCCGCGCAGCCAGGCCGGCCAGGAGCGCTGCCAGTCCTGCTTCGACATCCTGAGCGAGCCCGAGAGCTTTTCCATCGTCTCGGGCAGGCGGCTGGTGTAGGCGGCCATGTAGAGCGCCTCGCCCACGGCGAACAGGCCCACCGCCAGCACCACCACGTCGATGCCATCGAGCAACTCCGGCACGCCGAAGGCAAAGCGCGGCGCGCCGGTCTGGCTGTCGATGCCGACGAGACCGAACAACAGGCCGAGGAACAGGCTCGCCAGGCCGCGCGAGGTGGAGCTGCCGAGCACCGCGGCGACGGTGGTGAAGGCGAACACCATCAGCGCGAAATACTCGGCCGGGCCGAATTTCAGCGCCACCTCCACCACCAGCGGCGCGAGCAGCGTAAGCAGGACCGTGGCGATGCTGCCCGCGACGAAGGAGCCGATGGCAGCCGTGGCGAGCCCGGGCCCGGCGCGGCCGCGCTTGGCCATCTTGTTGCCCTCGAGCGCGGTGGCGATCGACGCGGATTCGCCGGGCGTATTCAAGAGGATGGTGGTGGTCGAGCCGCCGAACATGGCGCCGTAATAGATGCCGGCGAACATGATCAGCGCGCCGGTGGGGTCGAGCTTCACGGTGAGCGGCAGCAGCATTGCCACAGTAAGCGCCGGGCCGACGCCGGGCAGCACGCCCACCGCCGTGCCCACGGTCACGCCGATGAAGCCCCACAGCAGGTTCATCGGTGTCAGCGCGATGGCAAAGCCGTGCAGCAGCGCGTCGAAGGTCTGCACGCTAGATGCCCGCGCTGCCCAGCAACGGCTGCAGCCAACCCGCCGGCAGGTTGACGTTCAGCAACTTGACGAAGAACGCGAACACCGCGACCGAAAGCGCAAAACCCAACGCAGCGTCGCGCATCACACGCTTGCTGCCGAAGCCGCGCGCCACGCAGGCGAACAGCAACGCGCCCGCGATGACGAAACCCGCCCAGCCGATCAGCGCCATGTGGCCGAAGAGCCCCGCGGAGATCCAGCAGAAGGCCGGCGCGTGGAACGCGTGCTCGGCGCCTTCGTCCCGCGTGCCGCGGTTGCGCCAGCCGCCGGCGAGCGCCTCCCACAGCAGCCACACTCCAACTACCAGCAGGCCCGCGGCCACCACTGCAGGAATGAAGTTCGGCCCAATCCCGGCATAGCCGCCTTCGCCAGGCAGCCGTGCGGTGACGACGGCCGCGAACGCGCCCAGGCCGAGCACGCCGGCCGACAGCGCGATCTCGGCCGCCGAACGGCGCACGCGCGCTACTTCCGGATACCGAGCGAGTCGATGATGCCGGCGATGCGCCGCGTGTCCTGGTCGAGGAAGGCCTGGAACGGCTCGCCCGCCAGGAATTCGCCCGACCAGCCCATCTTCTCCAGTGTGCCTTTCCAGGCCGGCGTGTTGGTCGCTTCCTGCACCAGCTTCACCAGCGCGTCGCGCTGCGCGGCGCTGATGCCGGGGGCGGCGAAGATGCCGCGCCAGTTGCCTAGCACCACGTCGATGCCCTGCTCCTTCAGACTCGGGATGCCGTCCGTCTTCGACGGCGCCGACACGGCAAGGGCGCGCATCTTGCCGCTTTTCACGTGCTCGGCGAATTCGCCGATGCCGGAGACTCCCGTCGTCACGTGCCCGCCGATGATCGCCGCCACCGCTTCGCCGCCGCCCTTGAACGGCACGTAGTTGACGCGCTTCGCGTCCACTCCGGCCGCCTGGGCGATGAGGCCCGCCAGGATGTGGTCGGTGCCGCCCGCCGAGCCGCCGCCCCAGGACACCTTGCCCGGGTCGGCCTTGAAGGCGCTCACCAGGTCGGCCATCGTCTTGTGCGGCGAGTTGGCCGGCACCACGATAACTTCCCATTCGCTGGTAAGGCGCGCGATCGGCGTCACCTGTGCGAGAGTCACGGGCGATTTCTGCAGGTAGGTGCCGCCCACCATCACCATGCCGCCGATCATCACCGCATTGGGATCGCCCTTGGCGTTGACGAACTGCGCCAGGCCGATGGCGCCCGCGGCGCCGCCCTTGTTCTCGAACTGCACGCTGGCCACCAGCTTGGCGCTCTGCATGGCCGCGGCGAGGTTGCGCCCGGTCTGGTCCCAGCCGCCCCCCGGATTGGCCGGGATCATCATTTTCAGGCTGGGCTGGGCGGCAGCGGCACCCGCAAACAGCAGTAAAGCGAGGAACTTGACGAGCTTGAGCATGGTCTCCCTCCGGGTTGGCTCGAATTGATTCTAGTGCATGGTCGATTCTTTGCGATAATGCGCCCCCGCGAAAGCCTGCTGCAAGCTTAAATGATTCGCATTGAAAACCTGGTAAAGACCTTTGGCGTCAAGCGCGCCGTGGACGGCGTGTCCTTCGCCGTCGAGCGCGGTGAGGTGCTCGGCTTCCTCGGGCCGAACGGCGCCGGCAAGTCCACCACCATGCGCATGATCACCGGCTTTTTCCCGCCGACCAGCGGCAGCGTATCGGTGGGCGGGCACGATGTCGTCGAGGCGCCGCTGGAAGCCAAGCGCCTGATCGGCTATCTGCCGGAAGCCGCGCCTTCCTATCCCGACATGACGGTGCAGGGCTTCCTGTCGTTTGCCGCCGAACTGCGCGGTCTGGACGGCGACGCGCGCCGCAAGGCGATCGGCCGCGCAGTCGAGCGGTGTTTTCTTTCTTCCGTGCTGCACCAGACGATCGAAACGCTTTCCAAGGGCTACAAGCACCGCACCTGCCTCGCGCAGGCGCTGATTCACGATCCCGAGGTGCTGATCCTGGATGAGCCCACCGACGGCCTGGACCCGAACCAGAAGCACGAGGTGAGGAACCTGATCCGCGAGCTGGGCAAGACCAAGGCGGTGGTGTTCTCCACTCACATCCTCGAGGAAGTGGACGCCGCCTGCACGCGCGCCATCATCATCGACCGCGGCAGGATCGTCGCCAACGGCACGCCGGCGGAGCTGCGCGCGATGTCGGCTTATGCCGGAGCTGTCACGGTGCACGCGCAAGGCGCGAGTGCGCCTAAGCTCGCCGCGCTCGGCAAAGTCGAGGCGCTGGACGGTGCGTTCCGCGTTTATCCGAAAAACAAGGGCGCCGCCGGAGAGCTGGCGCGCGCGGTGGTGGATCTGGCCGGCCGCGAGGGCTGGAAGCTCGATGCGCTGCATACCGAGGAAGGCCAGCTCGACGAAGTGTTCCGCCGCATCACTCTTCCCGACACGGTGAAAAGCAAATGAGCGCCTGGCACGCCATCCGCACCATCGCCAAGAGAGAACTGGTTTCCTACTTCACCTCGCCGGTGGCCTACGTGTTCCTGGTGATCTTCCTGTTGCTCACCGGTTTCCTCACTTTCACCGCCGGAGCGTTCTTCGAGCGCGGCGAAGCGAGCCTGGGCGCGTTCTTCGGCTGGCACCCGTGGGTATACCTGGTCCTGGTGCCCGCGGCCGGCATGCGGCTGTGGTCCGAGGAGCGTCGCTCGGGAACACTCGAACTGCTGCTCACCATGCCGGTCACGGCGTGGCAGGCGATCCTCGGCAAATTCCTCGCTTCCTGGGCCTTCCTCGCCATTGCGCTGGCGCTCACCTTCCCCGTGCTGGTGACGGCGAACGTGCTCGGCAGCCCGGACAACGGCATGATCTTCGCGGGGTACCTGGGGAGCCTGTTCCTTGCCGGTGCGTACCTGGCGATTTCCTGCATGACCTCGGCGATGACGCGCAACCAGGTCGTCGCCTTCATTCTGTCGGTGGTGATCTGCCTGTTCCTGATCCTCGCCGGCTTCAACCCGGTGACCGACCTGCTGGTGCGCTGGGCGAGCCCGGCGTTCGTCGACACGGTGGCCGCGTTTTCGGTGGTGACGCATTTCGACGGCTTCCAGAAGGGCGTCATCGACACGCGCGATCTGTTCTTCTTCGTGTCGGTGATCGGCTTTGCGCTGTTCGCCACCGGCGTGATCCTGCGCAACCGATGAAACCGCTCCTGAAAAAGCACGAAGCGCTGGTTTACTCGGCAGTGGGCCTCGCGGCCCTGTTCTTCCTGCTGGTGGCCTTCAACTACCTCGCCGCCACCGCGCCGCTGCGCGCCGACCTCACCGAGGGCAAGCTTTACACGCTGTCCGACGGCACGCGCAAGATCCTCAAGAACCTGCAGGCGCCGGTGAAGGTGAAGCTCTACATCACCTCCGGCGAGGCGATGCCGGTGCCGCTGCGCAGCTTCGCGCAGCGCGTCGAGGACCTGGTGCGCGAGTTCAAGTCCGTCGCCAGCGTGAACCTGGTGGTGGAGAAGTACAACCCGCGCCCGGACTCCGACGAGGAGGATGCCGCGCAGCTCGACGGCATCGAGCCGCAGCAGCTGATGTCGGGCGAGCAGTTCTACCTCGGCGTGTCGGTCAACCAGCTCGAGCGCAAGCAATCGATCCCGGTGCTCGCCCCGGCGCGCGAGCGGCTGCTCGAGTACGATTTGATCCGCGCCGTCGCGCGCGCCGGCAGCGCCGAGCGCCCGAAAATCGGCCTGATGAGCGGCCTGCCGGTGATGGGCGAGCGCTTCAACCCGATGACGCGGCAGAGCTCCGAGCCCTGGGTGCTCGCCAATGAGCTGAAGCGCGATTTCGACGTGCTGCAGGTCAACATGACCGCGGAGTCGATCGCCAAGGACATCGGCGTGCTGCTGCTCATCCACCCGCGCGACATCGGCGAGCAGGCCGAATACGCGCTCGACCAGTTCGTCCTGCGCGGCGGCAAACTGATCGCCTTCGTCGATCCCTACGCCTACTTCGACCAGCAGCCGGGGCCAATGCCTGGCATGCCGGGTAGCGCCTCCAGCTCGACGCTGCCGCGGCTGTTCAAGGCCTGGGGCGTGGAGATGGATCCGGGCAAGGTGGTCTCCGACGTAGTGTTCGCCTCGGGCGGCGGGCAGCGATACACGCCGACCGTGCTGTCGCTCAACCGCACGGCCTTCGCCCGCGACGACGTGGTGACCAGCCAGATCGAGACCCTGCTCTACGCGTTCGGCGGCGCGTTCCGCCTCAAGCCGGCGGAGGGGCTGACCGCGAGCGAGCTGGTGAAAAGCTCGCCCAACTCGATGCTGGTGGACAACATGACGGCCACGGCCGCGGGCGACGCCGCCACCAAGAGCTTCCAGCCCGGCGGCAATGCCCTGCCGCTGGCGCTGCGCCTGTCCGGGAAGTTCAGGACCGCGTTCCCGGATGGCAAGCCCGTGGATCAGGGAAGGAAATCGAAACCTGCGGCGGCCGCGGAGACCGAGCCGCAGCTCAGGGAGTCATCGCAGGACAACGCCGTGGTGCTAGTGGCCGACGTGGACATGCTGCAGGACGGCGCCGCGGTGGACATCCAGGAGATGTTCGGCCGCCGCGTGGTGGTGCCCTCGAACGGCAACCTCGCCTTCGCGCAGGGGCTGGTCGAGCAGCTCGCCGCCGACGGCAGCCTGCTGTCGCTCAAAAGCCGCGCTTCGGCCTTGCGCCCGCTCACCGTGGTGCGCGAGATGGAGGCCCAGGCGCAGGCGCAGTACTTCGGCAAGATCAAGGAACTTGAAGACGAGCTGCAGAAGACCACCGACAACCTGCAAAAGCTGCAGAAGGGCCCGGGCGCCGGCGCGAAGGGCGGCCAGATCCTCTCGCCCGAGCAGCAAGCCGAGCTGGAAAATTTCCGCAAGAAGGTGGCCGAGACGAGGAAGACCCTGAAGGACCTGCGCAAGAATCTGCGCCAGGACTCCGAGCGCATGGTGTTCCTCACCAAGGTCGCCAATATCGCGCTGATGCCTTTGCTGGTGGCGCTGCTCGGCATCGCCATCGCGCTATTGCGGCGCCGGCAGCAGGCGCGCGCCACCGCCGCATGAGCGCGCGCATCGCGGCGGTGCTGGTGGTGCTGCTGCTCGCTCTGGGCGGCGGCGCACTGCTCCTGCAGCAGCAGGGGCAATTGCAACGCCCGGCGGGCGCCGCCGCGCTCGGCCATCCGCTGCTCAAGAATTTCAAAACGGCCGACATCGCCGCGATTTCGATCCGCGAGCCCGGCAGCGCCATCACGCTGGAGCGCAAGGCGGGCGAGTGGACCATCGCCGAGCGCGCCGCCTTCCCGGCCGACCTCGACAAGGTGCGCGACCTGGTGCTGAAGGCGCACGAGCTCAAAGTGGGCCAGAGCGAGCCGATCGGCGAGAAGGACCGCGCGCGCCTTAAGCTCGACGATTCGGGCACGCAGCTCGAGTTCCGCGACGCCGACGGCAAGCCGCTCGCGCGCCTGATCGTCGGCGCCAAGTTCTTCAAGCGCGAGCCGGAGAACCCGGCGCGCGCCATCGGCGACGGCCGCTACGTCATGCTGCCCGACGACACGGCGATGGTGATCGTGGTCGCCGACCCGCTCACCCTGGCGAGCGCGAAAAGCGCCGACTGGCTCAGCCGCAGCGGCTTCGCGGCGGAGAAGGTGAAGTCGATGGACGTCGCGCTGGCGGGTGGCGAACGCTGGAAGATCGAGCGCCCGGGCGACAACGCCAACTGGAAGCTCAACCCGATGCATGGCGCAGAGAAGCTCGATGTGATGCGCGCCAATTCCGCCTCGTATTCCCTGAACAACGTGGAACTTGCGGATGTCGCAGCCCCGGGCGCGAAAGGCGCGGACAGCGGCCTGGACAGGCCCTCCGCCACCATCGTCGCCGCGACTTTCGACGGCCTCACTTACACGGTGAGGCTGGGTAAGCTCGAGGGCGACAACACCTACGCGACGGTCGCGATCGCCGGCGAGGCGAAGGCGGGCGGTCCGGACGCCGCCGAGCGCGGCAAGAAACTGGCCGAGCGGCTGCCGCGCGAGCGCGCGCTCGCCGGCCACACCCTGCTCATCGCCAAGTCGAAGTTCGACGACGTTCTCAGGAAGCGCGCGGAGTTGCTGGAACAGAAGCAAGCCGGCAAGAAGTAGCGCGCCTCACGCGTCCCGAAGTAGCATAAGTCGGCGGTGGCGAGGCAAAGAGGCAAAAGGGGGGAGGGTCATTGGCCAAGCACCTCATCAAGCACCTCAGGACGATCGCGTTTGTCGGCCAGGCGGGCAGCGGCAAGACCAGCCTGGCCGAAGCTCTGCTGGTGCGCGCCGGGGCGATCGCCGCGGCCGGCAGCGTCGAGCGCGGCACTACCGTGTGCGACTACACCCCGCAGGAAAAGCTGCTGCAGCATTCGCTCAAGCTCGCGGTCGCGAGCTTTGAAGTGAACGGAGGGGAGAGCCCCACCTGCATTCACCTCCTCGATACGCCCGGCTACCCGGATTTTCTCGGCCATTCGCTGCCCGCGCTCGCCGCGGTGGAGACCGCGGCCATCGTGATCAACGCGCAGAACGGCATCGAGATGATGACCGGCCGTTTCATGCAGTGGGCCGCCAAGCGCGGGCTGGACCGCCTCGTGGTGGTCAACAAGATCGACGCCGACAACGTTGACCTGGAGCGCCTGCTGGAGCGCATCCAGCAGGCGTTCGGCAAGGAGTGCCTGCCGCTCAACCTGCCCGCGGCTCAGGCGACGAAAGTATCGGACTGCTTCTTCGCCCCGTCGGGCGAAGCGGACTTCTCCTCGGTGGAGGAAGCGCACCGGCGCCTGGTCGAGCAGGTGGTCGAGGTGGACGAGACGCTGATGGCGGCCTACCTGGACAAGGGCGAGGTGTCGCCCGAAAAGCTGCACGAGCCACTCGAGCGCGCGATGCGCGAGGGGCATCTGATCCCGGTGGTGTTCTGCTCGGCGAAGAGCGGCGCGGGCGTGCGGGAACTGCTCGACGTGATCGTCAGGCTGATGCCGAATCCGAGCGAGGGCAATCCGCCGACCTACCTCAACGTGCCGGTGGGCGGCGGCGCGCCGGGCGAGATGCTGGCCGTGCCCGATCCGGGCAAGCATGCGCTCGCGCACGTGTTCAAGATCGAGATCGATCCCTACATCGGGCGCCTGGCGGTGTTCCGCGTGCACCAGGGGCGCATCACCCCGGGCATGCAGCTCTACGTCGGCGAAGGGCGCAAGCCGATCAGGCCCGGGCACCTGTACATGCTGCGCGGCAAGACCCAGCTCGAAGTCTCCGAGGCGGTCCCCGGCGACATCTGCGCCATCGCCAAGGTGGACGAGATCCAGTTCGACCACATCCTGCACGACTCGGCGGAGGATGCGCACATCCACGCCCGGCCCCTCGAGCTGCCGACTTCGGTGTTCGGCCTCGCAGTGCAGCCGAAAAAGCGCGGCGACGAGCAGAAGGTGTCCGACGTGCTGCACAGGCTGATCGCGGAGGACCCGTGCTTCCGCATCGAGCACAATGCGCAGGCGAACGAAACGGTGATGCGCGGCCTGGGCGAGATGCATCTGAGAACCACGCTGGAGAAGATTGCCACGCAGTACAAGGTCGAGCTCGACACGCGACCGCCTTCCATTCCGTACCGCGAGACCATCGCGGCGCGCGCCGAAGGGCATAGCCGGCACAAGAAGCAGACCGGCGGTGCCGGGCAATTCGGCGAAGTGTTCCTCAAGGTCGAGCCGCTGGCGCGCGGCAAGGGCTTCGAGTTCGTCGACCAGGTGAAGGGCGGCTCGATCCCGAACCAGTTCATCCCGGCGGTGGAAAAAGGCGTGCGCGGAGTCCTCGGCACGGGCTTCCTCGCCGGCTACCCGATCCAGGACCTGCGCGTCATCGTCTACGACGGCAAGAGCCACCCGGTGGACTCGAAGGAGGTGGCCTTCGTCTCCGCCGGGCGCAAGGCGTTCCTCGATGCGCTCGCCAAGGCGCACGCCATCGTGCTCGAGCCGATCGTCAACGTGAGCATCGTCGCGCCGGAGCAGAAGATGGGCGACATCACCGGCGAGCTCTCCGGCCATCGCGGCCACATCAAGGGCTCGGATGCGCCGCGCCCCGGCACCGTGCAGATCTCGGCGCAGGCGCCGCTGGCGGAGCTGGAGGGTTTCCCGGCGCGCCTGAAATCCATCACCGCCGGACACGGCTCCTACACGCTGGAATTCAGCCACTACGAACCTGCGCCGCCGCAGCTGCAGCAAAAGCTCGTCTCGGTGCACAGGCCCGCCGCGCACGCCGACGACTAGCGATGTTCATCGGGCATGCAGCCGTAGCGCTCGCTTCCAAGCCTCTCGCGCCGCGCACCTCGCTTGCGCTCCTGCTCGCGGCGGCGTTCTGGGTGGACATCGTGTGGCCGGTGTTCCTGCTCCTGGGCATCGAACGGGTGAGCATCGATCCAGGCAACACCGCGTTCACGCCGCTGGATTTCGTGCACTACCCCTGGACGCACAGCCTCGCGGCGGCATTCGCCTGGAGCGTTTTATTTGCCCTAGTATTCATCAGGATTGGAAAACGCGAGGCGGTCATCCTCGGGCTGCTCGTGTTCAGCCATTGGGTGCTCGACGTGCTGACGCACCGAGCGGACATGCCGCTATATCCCGGCAGCGGAACGCTGCTCGGCCTGGGCCTGTGGAACTCGGTACCAGCGACCATGATCGTCGAGTGCGCGATGTTCGCCGCCGGCGTCTGGATCTACGTGCGCAGCACACCGTCGCGCGACCGCATCGGCACCTGGGCGTTCTGGGGACTGATCGGCTTCCTCGTGCTCGCCTACCTCGGCAACGTCTTCGGCCCGCCGCCGCCGAATGTGCAAGCCATCGCGATAGCGGGCATCGTCGGCACCGCGCTGTTCACCGCCTGGTCCTGGTGGGCCGACCGCCACCGCGGCGGTTTGTGATGACCGCTTTTCCTGCCTCCCTGTCCCTCGCCAGTTCGGTAACCCTTTTCAACTCGACTTCTCTTGCTTCACTCCGCGCCTTCACCTCCAGCGCCTTTTCTTCCTTCGTCGACGGCTGCCAGTCGAGAAATTTCGGCCTCAGATTCTGAAAAAAAACGCTGGAGGATTCCTTCTGCCTCCCCGGTATCGCCATTTTTTTGCGAACTCCTTCCATCAGTTCATTCTGCTCCTTTTCCCGCCCTTCGGCAGCGGAGCCGGGTTCTGAATTTCCTCCGCCGTGACGAACGCTCCGCCCTGGTACATCTCCGCCTTCGCGTCGCCGCCCGGCTTCTCGCGCGCCAGGATCTCCTTCGCGTAGACCTCCGAGTCGTCCTGCGGCTTGTAGCGCAATCGGTGCGCATTGGCGTTGTCGTACCAGCTGCGCGTATTGCCAGAGACCCCGTAAACGATCTCGAAACGGATTTCCGGGTGCTCGATGCCGATGGTGACGAGCTGCGCTAGATCCCGCGGTGAGAACCAGATCGCGAGCCGCCGCTTGTCGATCGGCGCCGGGTTGACGTTGCCGATGCGCATGCAGAACACTTGCATGCCGTACTTGTCGGCGTACAGGCTGCCCAGCGCTTCGCCGAACACTTTGGACACGCCGTAGCGGCTGTCGGGTTTGGGATAGACACGGTGGTCGATGGTCTGGTCGCGCCGGTAGAAACCCGTCGCGTGGTTCGAGGTCGGGAACAGGATCCGCTTGACGCCGTTCCGGCGCGCTGCTTCGAATACGTTGTAGCAGCCGACGATGTTGGCGCTGAGGATCCCCGCCCAGGGCCCCTCCACCGAATAGCCGCCGAGGTGCACCACCGCATCCACCCCCTTGGTGATGCGCAGCGCGTCGGGCATCCTGGAGATATCGGCGCGCATGAACTTCTGCCCCTTGAATTTCTCCTTCAGGTCGCGCAGGTCGGAAGCGCGGATGTGGTACTTCCCCGCCAGCTCTCGCCGCAGGTGGGTGCCGACGTCGCCGGCGGCGCCGGTGATCAGAATGGTCTTCATGGCTTGAGCAATCCTTTCCTCTTCCAGTGTTCGGCGTTCACGGCGCCCTGCGGCGCGCGCCCTTGCACGATCTCGGCAGCCTGTGCCACCGTTTCGAGCGACTGGTGCTCGATCGCCGCGAGCGTCAGCCCGGCGGTATGCGGCGTGGCGATGACGTCGGGTCGCGCGGCGAGCGAGGGCGTCGGCATCTGGTCGGGCGCGCGCCCTACGTCGAGCGCGCAGCCGGCGATGCGCCCGGAGTCGAGCGCGCGCGCGAGCGCCGCCTCGTCCACCAGGTTGCCGCGCGACACGTTGACGAAGAAAGCGCCCGGCTTCATCGCCGCGAAAGCCGCATCATCCATGAGATTTTCGGTTTCCAGGGTCGCCGTCGCGAGCGGCACGACATAGTCCGACTGCGCGAGGAGCGCGTGCAGCGGAACCTGTGCCACGTGCTTCACGTAGGGATCGTTCAGCAGCACGCGCATGCCGAGCGCCTTCGCCACGCGCGCAAGTTCCCGCCCGATGGCGCCGTAGCCGATGATGCCGAGCGTGCTGCCGCGCAGTTCGCGACCCGTGGCCGCCTGCGGCACACACCCGGCGTGGTACGCGGCAGCCGCGCGCGAGACGCCGCGCGAGAGGTCCACCAGGAAGCCGACCACCAGTTCGCTCACCGCCGGCACGAAGCCTGCGCTCGCCTGCGTCACCAGCACGCCCGCCCTGCTCGCGGCGGCGACGTCGATGTTGCGAATATCCACCGCGCAGCGCAGAAAGGCCACCAGCTTCGGCAGGCGCTCGAATACCGCCGCCGGCCCGGGCGACTGGCGGTAGGAGACCACCAGGTCGCAATCCGCAGCCGCGGCAATCAGTGCCTCGCCATCGAGCGGCGCACTGCCCCGGTGCAGGCGTACTTCGCCCAGCGCCTGGAGGGCGGCGAGCGCCCGCTCGCCGTAGTAATACTGCAGCGGTTCGGGCGTATGCGTCAGGAGTATGCGAGGCACGGGCCGCGAGTATAGCGATTGCCAGTGCCCTGCGCGCTGTGCTACTAATTACCCGGATAGTTAACAAGACCGATTACCAAAGGAGATGGCCATGAGTCCCCGTTTGTTCCTCGCCGCGCTGCTGGTCGCGTCGGCGATGCCTGCCGCAGCGCAGCAGAAACAGGTCTGGAAGGCCTCCGACGTGCACCCGCTGGGTTATCCCACGGTCGAGGCGATCCAGCGCATGGGCAAGAAGCTCGAGGCCGCGACCAGCGGTCGCATCTCGATCCAGATGTTCCCCTCGATGCAGCTCGGCGGCGAGAAGGAGATGATCGAGCAGGCGCAGGTCGGCGCGCTGCAGATCGCGCGCATTTCGGTGGGCGCCATGGGCCCGGTGGTGGATGACCTCAACGTCTTCAACCTGCCCTTCGTCTTTCGCGACGAGGCGCACATGCGCAAGGTGATCGACGGCCCGATCGGCCAGGAGCTGCTGCAGCGCACCTCCAATGCACCGACTTCGCGGCTGATCGTGCTCGGCTGGATGGACGCCGGCACGCGCAACGTCTACGCCAACAAGCCGGCCACCAAGCCCTCGGACCTGAAGGGAATGAAGATCCGCATGATGGGCAACCCGCTGTTCGTCGAAACGATGAACGCGATGGGCGGCAACGGCGTGGCGATGGGCTTCAACGAGCTGTTCGGCGCACTGCAGACCGGCGTGGTGGATGGCGCGGAAAACAACCCGCCGACGCTGCTGGCGCAGAACCACTACCAGGTGAGCAAGATCTACAGCCTCACCGGCCACCTGATCATTCCCGAGATTTTCGTGTTCTCCAAGCGCAACTGGGAAACGATGTCCAAGGAAGACCAGGAACTGACGCGCAAACTCTCGCGCGAGGCGCAGAGCGAGCAGCGCCAGTTGTGGGATGCCTACGTGGGCGAGGCCGAGTCCAAGCTGAAGGCCGCCGGCATCCAGTTCCTGCCGGCCGACAAGGCCGCCTTCTACAACGCGACCCAGCCGGTACGCGACAAGTACGGCGCCAAGTACGCCGCAATCCTGCAACGCATTCAAGACACGAAGTAGGCTTCTCCCGACCCAGGAATCGGGCCGCCGCAAGCGGCCCTTTTTTTGCCATGAAACAGAAATACCGGCAGGCGATGGAATGGCTGTATCTCGCCTGCGTCGTCCTGTCCGGGACGGCGCTGGTGGCGATCACGCTGATCATCCCGCTGGGCGTGTTCATGCGCTACGTCATGAACAACCCGCTGTCGTGGCCCGAGCCGGCCTCGGTGGTGATGATGGTGATGTTCTCGTTCCTCGGCGGTGCCGCGGTGTACCGCGCCAACGTGCACGTCGCGGTGGAAGCGCTGCTCAACGCGGTGAGCGCCAAAATGAAAAAGGCGATGCTGCAGGGGGTCGATGCCTGCATGGCCGCGACCACGCTATTCATGCTCGGTTACGGCGTACACCTGTGCATCATTACCCAGTACCAGACGATGGCGGAGTTTCCCGGGCTGTCGGTGGCGATCGTCTATGCGCCGATCCCGGTCGCGGGCCTGCTGACGCTGCTGTTCCTGATCGAGCGCGTCTGGCTGGGCAGTCCGCCCAAGACCTCGATCATGTACAGCGACGCAGCGCCGGAACTCGAGTAGGCCGTGGACATCCTGGTCCTGCTCGGCTCCTTCGCCCTGCTGTGCGCGCTGGGCGTACCCGTCGCCTACGCGCTCGGCCTTGCCGCGATCATCGCAGCGCTGTGGGTCGACATCCCGCTCGAGGCGGTGATGCTCAAGATTTCCGACGGCACCGACGATTTCGCGCTGCTCGCCATCCCGTTCTTCGTGCTCGCCGGGGCGATCATGGCCGAGGGCGGCATGGCGGTGCGCCTGATCAACCTCGCCAAGGTGTTCGTCGGCTTCATCCGCGGCGGCCTGGCGCTGGTGAACATCCTTGCCTCGACGCTGTTCGGCTGCATCTCCGGCTCCTCGGTCGCCGACACTGCTTCGATCGGCTCGGTGATGATCCCGCAGATGGTCAAGCAGGGCTACCCGCGCGTGTTCGCCACCAACGTCACCATCTGCGGCTCGGTGCAGGCGCTGATGATCCCGCCTTCGCACAACGCGGTGATCTACTCGCTCGCCGCCGGCGGCACGGTCTCGGTGGCGCACCTGTTCCTCGCCGGAATATTTCCCGGCCTGCTGTTCGGCCTGTGCCTCATCGGCCTCGTGCTGTGGATCGCGCGCAAGCGCGACATGCCCAGGGGCGCGCCGGTGGCGCTGCGCGACGTGCCGCAGATCGTGCTCGAAGCGCTGTGGGGACTGGTCACCGTGGCGATCATCATGGGCGGCATCCTGTCGGGCGTCTTCACGCCCACGGAATCGGCCGCGGTGGCCTGCGTCTACGCTTTCCTGGTCACCTTCCTGGTGTACCGCGACTACAAGTGGCGCGACCTGCCCCACCTGGTGCACCGCGTGGTGAAGACCGTCGCCATGGTCATGATGCTGATCGGCTTCTCGGTGGCCTTCGGCTACATGATGGCCATCATGCAGATCCCGGCCAAGGTGACCGCGTTGTTCCTCGGCATCTCGGAGAACAAGTACGTGTTCCTGCTGCTGGTGAACATCCTGCTGCTGCTGCTCGGCACCTTCATGGACCTCGCGCCGATGCTGCTCATCTGCACGCCGATCTTCATGCCGGTGATCGCCAAGCTCGGC
>JANNTQ010000271.1:0-7649 GCA_031394435.1 Betaproteobacteria bacterium | reverse complement strand
CGCTATTTCTACTGCGCCGACGGCGAACTGATGTTCGTGCCGCAGCAAGGCGCGATCGAGCTCTGCACCGAGCTCGGCCGGCTCGAAATCGCGCCGGGCGAGATCGCGGTGGTGCCGCGCGGCGTGAAGTTCAAGGCGTTGGTGAATGGCGCGACACGCGGTTACGTGTGCGAGAACTACGGCGCTCCCTTCCGCCTGCCCGAGCTCGGGCCGATCGGCTCGCAGGGCCTCGCGCAGGTGCGCGACTTCCTCGCGCCGGTGGCGGCATACGAGGACAAATCCGGCAAGTGCGAAGTGGTGGCGAAGTTCATGGGCGGCCTGTGGGCGACCGAGTTCCGCCATTCGCCGCTCGACGTCGTCGCCTGGCACGGCGACTACGTGCCCTACAAGTACGACCTCGCGCGCTTCATGGCGGTGAACACGGTCACTTTCGACCACGCGGACCCCTCGATCTTCACCGTGCTCACCTCGCCCTCGGGCCAGCCGGGCGTCGCCAATTGCGACTTCGTCATCTTCCCGCCGCGCTGGATGGTGGCCGAGCACACTTTCCGCCCGCCCTGGTTCCACCGCAATGTGATGAGCGAGCTGATGGGCCTGATCCACGGCGTGTACGACGGCAAGGCCGAAGGCTTCCTCCCCGGCGGAATATCGATCCACAACTGCATGAGCGCGCATGGGCCGGACCTTGCCACCTACGAGAAGGCTTCCAGCGTCGAGCTGAAACCCCACAAGATCCAGGACACCCTCGCCTTCATGTGGGAGTCGCGTTACGTCTTCCGGCCAACCAAAGCGGCGCTCTCGTCGCCGCAGCTGCAAATGAACTACGACCGGGTGTGGGATGGCTTCAAGCGTGGACGCCACGCATAATCCGAAGCTGAAGAGCTGGGTCGAGTCGGCCAACGACCCGGCGAGCGACTTCCCGATCCAGAACCTGCCCTTCGGCGTGTTCCGCCGCAAGGGTTCGAAGGAAGCGCCGCGCGGGGGCGTGGCAATCGGCGAGCAGATCCTCGACCTTGCCGCGGTAGGCCTGAAGACCGGGCCGAACCTGAACAAGCTCGCTGCCGCCGGGCGCAAGGCCTGGCGCGAGCTGCGCAAGGTGTTGTCCATCGGTCTCTCGGACCCGAAGCAGGCGAAGCGCTTCTCGAAATTCCTCGTGCCGATGAAGAAGGCGCAGCTGTTCCTTCCCGTCGCGATCGGCGACTACAGCGACTTCTTCACCGGCATCCATCACGCAACGAACATGGGCAAGATGTTCCGCCCGGACAACCCGCTGCTGCCGAATTACAAGTGGGTGCCGATCGGCTATCACGGCCGCGCTTCGTCCATCGTCATCTCGGGCACGCCGGTGACCCGCCCCAACGGTCAGACCATGCCTCCCGGCGCCGAGTCGCCAGTGTTCGGGCCCTCGAAGCGCCTGGACTATGAGGTGGAGCTGGGCTTCGTCGTCGGGCCGGGAAATCTCCTCGGCAAGCCCGTGCCCATCGCCCGCGCGCTCGATCACGTGTTCGGCGTGGTGCTGTTCAACGACTGGTCGGCGCGCGACATCCAGACCTGGGAGTACCAGCCGCTCGGGCCGTTCCTCGCCAAGAGCTTCGCCTCCACCGTGTCGCCATGGATCGTGACCAAGGAGGCGCTCGAGCCCTTCCGCTGCCCTGCCTTCCCGCGCCTCGCCGCCGACCCGCAACCCCTGCCCTACCTGCTCGATCGCGCCGACCAACTCGAAGGTGGCTACGCCATCAGCACGGAGATGTTCCTGCGCTCGGCGCAGATGCGCGC
Organism: Betaproteobacteria bacterium; assembly: GCA_031394435.1. Lineage (GTDB taxonomy): Bacteria > Pseudomonadota > Gammaproteobacteria > Burkholderiales > SG8-39 > JAABQT01. The sequence goes on along the minus strand of JANNTQ010000271.1, from coordinate 5,873 downwards.
GCAGAAGCTCCCGCCGGCGCGGCTTTCGCGTTGCAGCTTTCGCGACTCCTACTGGACCATCGCGCAGATGGTCGCGCACCAGACTTCCAACGGCTGCAACCTGCAGCCGGGCGACCTGCTGGGCTCGGGCACCATCTCCGGAGCGACGCCGGACATGGGCGGCTCGATGATCGAGCTCACCCAGGGCGGCAAGAACCCGCTGACGCTGCCCTCCGGCGAGACACGCAGCTTCATCGCCGACGGCGACGAGGTAATTCAGCGCGGGCGCTGTGAGCGCGAAGGGGCCGTGGCGATCGGCTTCGGCGAAGCGTCGGGGATTGTGCGGAAAGCGGGGTAAATCGGGGTCAGAGCCCGATTGCCCGGCGCGCACGGGTTTGGCATTGCCAAAGCTGCCGGGGCGCGATGGTAGACTCCTGCCATGAAAACTACCATTGACGCCGCCGGCCGCATCGTCGTGCCCAAGGCGCTGCGCGAGCAGCTCGGGCTGGACGGGGGCCGCGCGCTCGAGATTCGCGAGCGCGAGGGCCGGCTGGAGATCGAGCCCGCGCCCACGCCGATGGCGCTCGTCAAGCGCCGCGGCGGCCGCGTCGCGCTTCCCTCGCGCAAGCTGCCAAGGCTGACCGACGCCATCGTCCGGGACACGCTCGAGAAAAACCGGCGGTGATCGCCGCCGACACGAGCGTGGTGGTCGCCGCCTTCGCCTCGTGGCACGAGGGTCATGCAGCGGCTATCGGCGCGCTGCGGCGCAAGGTACGGCTCCCGGCGCAGGTGCTGGTCGAGACTTATTCCGTGCTCACGCGCCTGCCCCCGCCGCACCGGGCGGCCGCGCCCCTGGTCGAGTCCTACCTCGCCGAACGCTTCCCGGGTGCGCCGCTTACGCTGCCGGGACATGCGCACCGGGCGTTGCTGAGCGCCGCGGCGTCGGCCGGCCTGGCCGGCGGCGCGATCTACGACGCCCTGATCGCCGCCACCGCGAGGCACGCAGCCGCATTGCTGCTCACCCGGGACCGGCGCGCCGTCGCGACCTACGAGAGAATCGGCGTGCGCTACGAACTGGTGGTTTGAGGGGCCGGGCACTGCGCGCGGCATGAAACCGGGCTCCAACACCGAACTACGGGGCGACTACAGCAATGCCGCTGCCGACTACATGGTGGCGCAGGACTGGGGTGCATACAGCGCGGATGAGCATGCGCTCTTCCGGCGCCTCTACGAGCGCCAGTCGAAACTCGTCGCGCGCTACGCCTGCCCGGAGTGGATCGGGGCCATCGCCCGGCTCGACGCCGGCGGCGGCATCCCGAAGTTCGACCAGATCAACAAGAGCCTCTCGAAGGCCACGGGCTGGGTGATCGTCGCGGTGCCGGGGCTGATTCCCGACGGACCGTTCTTCACGCATCTCGCCAACCGCCGCTTTCCCGTGACGGTGTGGCTGCGTAAGCCCGAGGAGTTCGATTACATCGTCGAGCCCGACGTGTTTCACGACTTCTTCGGGCACGTGCCGCTGCTCTACGACCCGGTATACGCCGAGCACCTGGTCGAATATGGCAAGGGCGGCCTGAAGGCGATGCGGCTCGATGCGATCAAGATGCTCGCGCGCCTTTACTGGTACACGATCGAGTTCGGGCTGGTGCAGACGCCCGCGGGCGTGCGCGCCTACGGCGCAGGGCTGCTCTCCTCGGGCGGGGAGCTCGCCTACTGCGTGGACGACCCGAAGCCGCGCCGCCGGCAGTTCGAGCTGGAGCGCATCTTGCGCACCGAGTACCGCATCGATCGTTACCAGGACAGCTACTTCGTCATCGAGTCGTTCCGCCAACTGATGCGCGACACCGCGCCGGATTTCACGCCGCTGTATGCGCGGTTGAAGGTCCTCGAGCCTTATTCGCCGGACGCCTAGCAAAATGGGGTCTGACCCCATTTTCCGGCACACTGCGCGCATGCTCGTCCCCGTGATCCTCTCCGGCGGCTCCGGCACGCGGCTCTGGCCGCTGTCGCGCAAGCTCCTGCCCAAGCAGTTCTTGCCGCTCGTCTCGGCGCGCACCATGATCCAGGAGACGGTGCTGCGCGTCGCCGCGCTGCCCGATTGCGGCGCGCCGCTGCTGGTGGCGGGCGACGAGCAGCGCTTCCTCGCCGCCGAGCAGATGCGCGAGATCGGCGTGCGGCCGGCGAGCATCCTGCTCGAGCCGATCGGCCGCAACACCGCACCCGCCATCGCCGCTGCGGCGCTCCTCGCCAAGGCTGCTGAGCCGAAGGCGCTCCTGCTCGTACTGCCCTCCGACCACGCGATCCGCAACCTCGCCGCCTTTCACGCCGCGGTGGCGCAGGCGCGCCGCGCCGCGGAGGCGGGCATGCTCGCCACTTTCGGCATGCGACCCTCCGGCCCGGAAACGGGCTTCGGCTACATCGAGGCGGGTGCGCCGCTGCCGGGCCTGCCCGGGGCACGCGCGATCAAGCGCTTCGTGGAAAAGCCAGACGCGCCAACCGCGCAGCGCTTCGTCCAATCCGGGTCCTTCCTGTGGAACAGCGGCATGTTCCTGTTCGGCGCGGCGCGTTTCCTCGAGGAGCTCGGCGCGCACCGCCCCGCGATCCTCGAGGCCGTGCGGCGCGCGGTGGCGGGCGCCGCGCGCGATCTCGACTTCCTGCGCCTGGAGGAGAAGGCCTTCGCCGCTGCGGCCGCCGAGCCGGTGGACGTGGCGGTGATGGAGCAGACGCAGGCCGGCGCAGTGATCGAGTGCGAGCTCGGCTGGAGCGATGTGGGCTCCTTCGACAAGTTGTGGGAACTGGGCGAAAAGGACGCGCAAGGCAATGTGGCGCAAGGCGACGTGGCGCTGCACGGTGCGAGCGGCTGCTACGTGCGCGCCGACGGCCGGCACGTGGCGGTGCTCGGCGCCGAAAACCTGGTGATCGTCGAGACCGGCGACGCGCTGCTGGTGGCCACGCGCGAACGCGCGCAGGAGGTAAAGGAGGTGGTGGCTCGGCTGGAGCGGGAGAAAAGGAGCGAGCACCTGTCGCATGCGCGCGTGTACCGCCCGTGGGGCTACTACGAGTCGGTGGACGGCGGGGAGCGCTTCCAGGTGAAGCGGCTGATGGTGAAACCTGGGCAGGCGCTGTCGCTGCAGCGGCACCGCAAGCGCGCGGAGCATTGGGTGGTGGTGTCCGGGCGGGCGCGCGTCACGCGCGAGGGCGAGGTGCACCTGGTGGAGGAAAACGAGTCGATCTTCATCCCGCTGGGGGCCAAGCACCGGCTGGAGAATCCGGGGGTAGAGCCGCTATTCGTGGTCGAAGTGCAGTCGGGGACGTACTTCGGCGAGGACGACATCGAAAGGTTCGACGACCGGTACAACCGGAGTTAAAAAATAGGGTCAGACCCTACTTTCCGATCATCTCCCGCACCACATCCTCCATGCCGTAGCGCGCGCGCCAGCCCAGATCGCGCGCCGCCTTCGCCGGGTTGGCGCGGATGCGCGCCGGGTCGGCGGGGCGAAAGAGCGCCGGGTCCACGTCCACGTGCTCGCGCCAGTCGAGGCGAAGGCCTGCGAAGGCGAACTCTACGAAGCGCTCCAGACGCGCCGGCCTGCCGGTGGCGATGACGTAGTCCGCAGGTTTTTCCTGCTGCAGCATCCGCCACATCGCCTCGACGTACTCGGGCGCCCAGCCCCAGTCGCGCTCGACGGTGAGGTTGCCCAGGCGCAGCCGCTCTTTCGCGCCCCCGGCGATGCGCTTCGCCGCGTCGACGATCTTCCGGGTGACGAAGTGCTCACCGCGCAGCGGCGACTCGTGCGGGAAGAGGATCCCGGTGCTGGCGTGCAGGGCCAGGGCATTGCGGTAGCTCGTCACCATGAGTTGCGCCGCCGCCTTGGCCGCGCCGTAGGGGCTGAGCGGGGCGAGCGGCGTGTCCTCGTCGGCGGGCCTCTCGCCGGTGTCGCCGTAGCAGTCGCCCGAGCCGGCGTGGAACAGGCGCGCGGGTTCTTGCAGCGCGCGCACCCCCTCGAGCACGTGCAGCGTTCCCACCGCGATGTCCTGCAGCGTCTGCAGCGGCTGCTCGAAGGACAAGCCCACCGAGGACTGCCCGGCGAGGTGGTAGACCTCTTGCGGGCGCGCGCGCTCGATCGTATCGCGCACCTCGGCCGCGTCGGCGAGTTCGACGCGCTCGAGGCGCACGCGATTCGCGATGCCGAGCGCTTCCAGCCGCGCCGTCTCGGCGCCGCGCCCGGTGCCGGTCACTGCATAGCCTTTGCCGAGCAGGAACGCCGCGAGGTAGGCGCCGTCCTGCCCGGTAACGCCGAGGATCAGGGCGCGTCGCGGTTCCATCTGCGGGTGGGCGGCTATTGTAGACTCCGCCGATGCCGCAACGAAAAGCCGCCGCGGGAAAAATCGCCGCGGGAAAAATCGCCTTGGTCACGGGAATCACCGGGCAGGACGGCGCTTACCTGGCGGAGCTGCTGCTGAAGAAGGGCTACACGGTGCACGGCATCCGGCGCCGCACCTCGCTCTTCAATACCGCGCGCATCGATCACTTGTACCAGGATCCGCATTCACCCGGCTGCCGCTTCTTCCTGCACTACGGCGATCTGACCGATTCCACCAGCCTGATCCGCATCGTCGAGGAGACCCAGCCCACCGAGATCTACAACCTCGCCGCGCAAAGCCACGTCGCGGTGTCCTTCGAGGAGCCGGAGTACACCGCCGAGTCGGATGCGGTGGGCACGCTGCGCCTGCTCGAGGCGATCCGCATCCTGCGGCTGCAGAACAAGACGCGCTTCTACCAGGCCTCGACTTCCGAGATGTTCGGCCTGGTGAAGGAGACGCCGCAAAAGGAGACCACCCCCTTTCATCCGCGCTCGCCCTACGGCGTGGCGAAGCTCTATGCCTACTGGATCGCGGTGAATTACCGCGAAGCCTTCGGCCTCTACGCCTGCAACGGAATTTTGTTCAACCACGAGTCTCCCCTGCGCGGGGAGACCTTCGTCACGCGCAAGATCACGCGGGCGCTGGCGCGCATCCGGCTCGGCGGGCAGTCCAAACTTTATCTGGGCAATCTCGATGCGCGGCGCGACTGGGGCCATGCGCGGGATTACGTCGAGGCCATGTGGCTGATGCTGCAGCAGCGGGTGCCGGATGATTACGTCATCGCCACGGGGGTGCAGCACAGCGTGCGGGATTTCGTCAACGCGGCGGCGAAAGAGTTGGGCATGAAGCTCGCGTGGACGGGAAAGGGAAAGAGCGAGGCGGCGGTGTGGGAGGGGCGGAAGATCGTGCAGGTGGACCCCAGGTATTACCGGCCGGCGGAGGTGGATACGCTGCTCGGGGATGCTTCGAAGGCGAGGAGGAAGCTGGGGTGGCGGCCCAAGACGGGGTTCAAGGCGTTGGTGCAGGAGATGGCGAAGGCGGATCTGGCGATCGCCCAGAAAGAGGCGCGGGAGGAACGCTAGAATTTATACCTTGAAAATCCTGTGTATAAAGCGGGATTTTCAAGGTATACTCCCCCGCATGTCCGTCGCCCGCCCCGCCGTCCGGGCCCGCATCGCCGCGGCTCTGCAGCGCAGCCGCGGCGTGGTGCTGGTCGGGCCGCGGCAGGTCGGCAAGACCACGCTCGCGCGCGGCTTCGTCGCCGCCGGCGACGCCAACTACTTCGACCTGGAGGATCCGCGCGTCGAGGCGCAGTTCGACTCGCCGATGCTGCTGCTCGAGCCCCTGCGCGGGCTGGTGGTCATCGACGAGGTGCAGCGCGCCCCGGGCCTGTTCAAGGCGCTGCGCGTGCTGATGGACCGCGACGCGGTGCCGGCGAAGTTCCTGCTGCTGGGCAGCGCCTCGCCCGGCCTGCTGCGCCAGTCGAGCGAGTCGCTCGCCGGCCGCGTCGAGACGATCGAGATCGGCGG
>JANNTQ010000217.1:0-8540 GCA_031394435.1 Betaproteobacteria bacterium | reverse complement strand
GCCGAGCCAGCGCCGCACGTTCGGATAGGCGGCAAAGTCGCTGCGCAGCACTTCGCCCAGCGCGACGAACTCGGCGCCGAAAAAATCGGCAATGGTGATCTGCTCGCCGCACAGGTAATTGTTCTTCGGCCCGAGCAAGTCCTGGTCGAGCACCTTCAGCCAGCCTCGCGCCCGCTCCCCGTTCCATGCCAGCGTCGCCGCCTGCACCGCGTCACTCTGGCGCTTGTGCCCCGGGAAAATCTGCGGATAGACGAAGCCATAGGCGAAATCGCGGCATAGCTGGGTGTTGATCCAGTCCATGCGCTCGTTGACTCGCGCGCGTGCGCGCAGCTCCTTCGGGTAGGCCGGCGACTGGATGCTGTCGGCCAGGTACTTGAGGATTGCCGAGCTCTCGGTAAGGCGGAAATCGCCGTCTTCCAGCACCGGCACCAGGCGATTCGGATTGACCTTGACGAAGGGTTCCTTGGTGTGCTCGCCGGTAAACAGGTCGACCACCTGCAGGTCGGCCTTGATGCCGTTCTCGGCGACGAACAGCATCACCGGGCGGCTGGTGGTGGAGGCGGGGTGATAGTAGATTTTCATTGCAGGGCTCCTTTTTGCAAGTTACGCGCCCTTGGCGCGCGTCATGAACACCAGCCGCTCGAACAGGTGCACGTCCTGCTCGTTCTTGAGCAGCGCGCCGTGCAGCGGCGGGATGATGGTCTTGCGGTCCTTCGACCTGAGCGCCTCGGGCGGGATGTCCTCGGCGAGCAGCAGCTTGAGCCAGTCGAGCAGCTCGGAGGTGGAGGGCTTCTTCTTCAGCCCCGGCACCTCGCGCACCTCGAAGAACACCTCCATCGCTTCGCGCAGCAGCGACTTCTTCAGGTTGGGGAAGTGCACGCCGACGATCTTCTCCATCGTTTCCTTGTCGGGGAAGCGGATGTAATGGAAGAAGCACCGGCGCAGGAAGGCGTCGGGCAGCTCCTTCTCGTTGTTGGAGGTGATGAACACGATCGGCCGCTGCTTCGCTTGCACCAGCTCGCGCGTCTCGTAGACGTAGAACTCCATGCGGTCGAGCTCGCGCAGCAGGTCGTTGGGAAACTCGATGTCCGCCTTGTCCACCTCGTCGATCAGCAGCACCACCGGCTTGTCCTGGGAAAAGGCCTGCCACAGCATGCCCTTGACGATGTAGTTCTGGATGTCGTGCACGCGCTGATCGCCCAGTTGGGAATCGCGCAGGCGGCTCACCGCGTCGTACTCGTACAGGCCCTGCTGCGCCTTGGTGGTGGACTTGATGTGCCATTCGAGCAGCGGCACGCCGAGCGACTTGGCCACTTGCACGGCGAGCATCGTCTTGCCGGTGCCGGGCTCGCCCTTGACCAGCAGCGGCCGCTGCAGCGTGATCGCCGCGTTGACCGCGAGCGTGAGGTCCTCGGTGGAGACGTACTCGGCCGAACCTGAGAAACGCATTGGCGACCCTAGGCGAAAATCGCATTATAGTCGCGCGCTCTCTGCGGCATCGCGCGTCTTGGGCCTGAAATCGCACAGGTCGCGGATCGGGCACGACGGGCACCGGGGCTTGCGTGCCACGCACACGTAGCGCCCGTGCAGGATCAGCCAGTGGTGCGCGTGCAGGCGAAATACGTCGGGCGTGAACTTGAGCAGCTTCTCCTCCACCTCCATCGGGTCGCCGCCCGGGGCGAGCCCGGTTCTGTTGGCGACGCGAAAGATGTGCGTATCCACCGCGATGGTCGGCTGGTCGAACGCCACGTTCAGCACCACATTGGCCGTCTTGCGGCCTACGCCCGGCAGCGCTTCCAGCGCGTCTCGCTGCGCCGGCACCTCGCCGCCGTGGCGCTCGACAAGCAGCCTGGACAGCGCGATCACGTTCCTTGCCTTGGTGCGATAGAGGCCGATGCTGCGGATGGCCTCGCTCAGCCGTTGCTCGCCCAGCGCGAGCATGGCCTGTGGCGTACGGGCCGCCGGAAACAGCTTCGCCGTGGCTCGGTTGACGGACTTGTCGGTCGCCTGCGCCGAGAGCACCACGGCCACCAGCAGTTCGTAGGGCGTGCGGTAGTCGAGTTCGCTTTTCGGATGCGGATTTGCCGCGCGCAACCGGCTGAATATCGCGTGGCGTTTTGCGGGATTCATCGACGGCGGGCGCGCGCCAGTGCCGCCGCGAGTATCGCGCGGCGACGGGCGCGGTCGGTCTGCGTGCGGGGCTCGAGGCTCGCCACGCGTTTCCTGCGCTGCGCCGCGCGGCGCTTGGCGGCGCGCGCGTCCTCTTCGGTCCACGGCGCCTGCGCCGGCACCATCTCGATGCAGTCCACCGGGCAGGGCGGCAGGCAAAGGTCGCAGCCGATGCACAGCTTCGTCAGCACGGTATGCATCAGCCCGCTGGCGCCGGCGATCGCATCCACCGGGCAGGCGTCGATGCAGCGTGTGCAGCCGATGCAGCGCGCCTCGTCGATCAGTGCGACGCGCGTGCGCCTCATGCTGCGTGGAAGGGGCGGCGCGTGTCGCGCGCCAGTTGTTCGTGCGTCACGCGGCCGCCGGCGACCTGCAAGCCCGTGCGCAGGTCCTCGTCGGCCTCGTGCGCCGCCAGCCTGAGGACGAAAGGCAGGACCGCGCGCTCGAGCGCGAGGCTCGCGGTGCGCGCGCAGGCGGCGGGCATGTTCGGCACGCAGTAGTGCACCACGCCTTCCTCCACGTAGAGGGGCGCGCTGTGGCTGGTCGGGCGCGAAGTCTCGGCGATGCCGCCCTGGTCGATGCCCACGTCCACCAGCGCGGAGCCCGGGCGCATCGCGCGCAGCATCCTGCGTGAGATCAATTTCGGCGACAGTTGCCCTGGCGTGAGGACGCCGCCGATCACCAGGTCGGCATCTGCCACCGACGGCGCGGCGGTCTCGAAACGCACGCCGGCATACTGCGCGCGCAGCGCAGCGATGCGACGCTCGCTTTTCGCGTACAGGGTGACCGATGCGCCGATGCCGTGGGCGACCGCGAGGGCGTTCGAGCCGACGTTGCCGGCGCCGAGGATCACCACGCGCCCCGGCGCGACCCCGGCCACGCCCGGCAGCAGCACGCCGCTGCCGCCGTTCTGCTTCTGCAGGCACCAGGCGCCGATCTGCACTGCGAGGCGCCCGGCGATCGCCGACATCGGCGCAAGGATTGGCAAGCGGCCGCCGGTCTGGCCGACAGTCTCGAAAGCGATGAAATTCGCGCCCGAGGCGAGCGCCGCATCGAGCAGCTCCGGGTCGGGTCCGAAATGCTGGAAGCCGAACAGGGTCTGGCCGCGGCGCGGCCTGTGGTATTCCGCTGGCTGCAGCTCTTTCACTTTCACCAGCAGCTCGCAATCCCAGGCTTGGCCCGGCCGGGCACCGGCGCCCTGGTAGTCCTGGTCGGCGAAGCCGACGCCCGAGCCCGCGCCGAGCTCGAACGCCACAGCGTGGCCGGCGCGAACGAGTTGGGCGACGCCGCCGGGTGTCAGCGCGACGCGGGACTCGCCGTCCTTGCTTTCTCTCGGCAGGCCGATATGCATTCGGCAACCAGGTCGGGACCGCGGTAGATGAGCCCGGTGTAGAGCTGCACCAGCGAGGCGCCGGCGGTGAACTTTCCCGCGGCATCCGCGCCGCTCATGATGCCGCCCACGCCGATCAGCGGTACTTCACCCTTGAGCGCGGCGGCCAGCGCGGCGAGCACGGCGGTGGCGCTCGCGCGGATCGGCGCACCCGACAGGCCGCCGGCCTCACCCGCGTGCGGCAGGCCCGCAACGCCTTCGCGCGCGAGCGAGGTATTGGTGGCGACCACGGCGTCGATGCCGTGGCGGCGTACGGCGTCGGCGATCTGCAGGATCTGCGTGGCTTCCAGGTCCGGCGCCACCTTCAGTGCGAGCGGCACGCGCCGGCCGTGCCGCTCGGCGAGTGGCGCGCGCATCGACGCGAGGCGCGCGAGCAGGCTGTCGAGCTGGTCCTTGTCCTGCAGCGAGCGCAATCCCTGCGTATTGGGCGAGGAGATGTTGATGGTCACGTAGCTGGCGCGCGCGTAAACGCGCTCCAGGCAGGTGGCGTAATCGTCGCCGGCCTGCGCCAGCGGCGTGTCGAAGTTCTTGCCGATGTTGATGCCGAGCACGCCGCGCCAGCTCGCACGCTCGAGGTTGGCGAGGAATTCGTCCAGCCCCACGTTGTTGAACCCCATGCGGTTGATCAACGCCTGTGCGGCGCTCAGGCGGAACAGGCGCGGCTTCGGGTTGCCCGGCTGCGGGCGCGGCGTGACGGTGCCGACTTCGATGAAACCGAAGCCGAGGCGGGCGAGGGCGTCGACGTGCGCGGCGTTCTTGTCCAGGCCGGCGGCAAGACCGACCGGATTGGGAAAGTCCAGGCCCATCACGCGCACCGGCGCGCCGGGCACCCTGGCGACGCGCAGCAGCCCGAAGCGCAAAGGCGCGTCGGCCAGTTCCAGCGTCAGTTGATGGGACAGCTCGGCGTCGAGGGCGAACAGCAGCGGCCGCGCCAGCGCATACAGCATCCTCAGAAGCGCATGCGCGCGAGATCGTTCTCGCTCAGCCGCCGCCAGCCGCCGCCGGTGAAGCCTTCGATCGGCATGAAGCGCGACTTGTAGGCCATTTTCGGGCTCTCGCGGATCCAGTAGCCCAGGTACAGGTAGGGCAATCCGGCCGCGCGGCAGGCCTCGATCTGCCACTGCACGTTGTAGGTGCCGAAGCTCGCGCCGCGCCGGTCGGGCTCGAAGAAGGTATAGACCGAGGACATGCCGTCGGGCAGGAAATCCACGATCGACACCATCGCCAGCTGCCCCTGGTCGCGGAATTCCACCAGCCGCGTATCGACGCGGCTCTGCAGCAGGAAGTGAGAGTACTGGTCGCGACTGTCGTTGTCCATGCCGCCGCCGGAGTGGCGGCGCGACTGGTAGCGCAGGTACAGCGCGTAGTGCTCGAGCCGGAACTTGAGGGGCTGCACGTGCGCCGCGAGGCCGGCGTGCTCTTTCCAGGCGCGGCGCTGCGAGCGGGTGGCGACGTACTCCGCCACCGGGATGCGCACCGGCACGCAGGCGCGGCAGCTGTCGCAATGCGGCCGGTAGGTGAAGATGCCGCTGCGGCGAAAACCCGACTTGACCAGGTCGCCGTAGAGGTCGGTGTTGATCAGGTGGCTGGGCGTGGCGACCTGCGAGCGCGCCATGCGGTCGGGCAGGTAGCTGCACGGGTAGGGCGCGGTGACGTAGAACTGCAGTACCGCATGCGGCAGGTCATTCAGCCGGGACATTCGCGTCCGATCGTCGAGTCCATTTCCCAGGTGCCTCGTCGTAGTGTACCAACGCTGCGATTTCGCGCAAAAAGGTCCGCCGCGGAATCTCGCGCGCGCCGAGCGACGCCAACAGCGGCGTGCGTACCTGGCAGTCGATGAGCGGCAGGCCGCGCTGGCGCAGTTCCTCCACCAGGCCGACCAGCGCCACCTTGGAGGCGTCGGTGGCGCGCGAGAACATCGATTCGCCGTAGAACATGCGGCCCAGCGCCACCCCGTACAGTCCGCCGACCAGCTCGTCCTGGCGCCAGGTTTCGAAGCAATGCGCGTACCCGGCGCGGTGCAGGGCGAGATAGGCCTTGCGCATGTCTTCGCCGAGCCAAGTGCCGCCCCGGTCCCGGCGCGGGCCTGCACAACCCGCCAGCACTTCGCGGAACGCCGTGTCGACGCGCAGCTCGTAGCCCTTGTTGCGCGCGTTCTTGGCGAGCGAGCGGCTTACTTTGAACTCGGCGCAGTACAGCACCATGCGTGGATCGGGCGACCACCACAGGAGCGGCTCGGCGCCGGAATACCAAGGAAAGATGCCGTGCCGGTAGGCCGCCAGCAGTCGCGCGCTCGACAGGTCGCCGCCCGCGCACAGCAGGCCGTTGGGATCCTTGAGCGCCTTTTCGGCCGGCGGGAAACGCTCGCCGGCGCGCAGCCAGATCAGCACTTCACTTGCTGCTTGCAGTAGTTCTCGAGCTCGGTGACTACTGCGCTGCCCTGCATCGCCTGGCGCGGCGCGGCGCCGTTGTCCAGCGCCAGGCGGAACTCGTATTTGGCGAAGAACTGGTTGAACATCTCCCCGCCCAGCGTGCCCACCGCGCTGAGCTCGTCCGTCGCCATGTCGTGCTCGAGCAGGATCGCGGCGAGCGGCTGCGGCGCCGGTCCGGCCAGCACGCGGGCGCCCTCGGCGGGGTCGTACTGGCTGTGCTCGGAGCAGCAGTGGATGACGTTGGCGAACCTGTTGCGCGCGCTTTTTTCCGCGCGGAAGCTGATGAAGCTGATGTCGCGCGTCGGGTAGCTGAGCTTGTGCGCGCAGATCGCCGAGTAGGCGACGATCGAGCGCTGCGCGCCGGCGCCGCCGCGCCATTCGTAGGACTGGTCGTCGGCAGTCTTGAGCAGCGCCGAAGCCTTGGCCGGGCGCCCCAGGTTCAGCAGGAAGCACGGCGTCGAGGCGTAGGGGTAGTGGAAGATCAGGTTGCGGTGGACGGGAATGTTCTTCGCGCGCAGCGGCACGCCGTTTTCGCCCACCAGCCTGACCTTGCCGTAGAGCTGCGGCCGCGCGTCCGCGGCAAGGGCCGGCATTCCGGCGCCCGCCGCGGATGCGGCGCAGAACCCGATGAATTCGCGGCGCTGCATGCGCCGGATTGTAACGGCTGCCGCGCTACAGGTTGTAGCCCTTCTCGTTGTGCAGCACCGTGTCGAGGCCCTCGGTCTCCTCGTCCCCCGTCACGCGAAGGCCGGCGAGCGAGTCGGTAAGCTTCAGCAGGAGCCAGGTGACGATGCCGGACCAGGCGGCCACGGCGAGCACGCCGTATAGCTGCACCAGCACCTGATCGCCCATCGTCACTTTGTCGGGGAAGCCCACCCCTCCCAATGCCGCTGCGGCGAACACGCCGGTCAGCGTCGTGCCGAGGATGCCGCCGACGCCGTGCACCGGGAATACGTCAAGCGAGTCGTCCACGCCCAGCCTGCGCTTCAAGTAGCTGGTGGCGAAAAAGCAGATCACGCCGGCCGCGCCGCCGATGGCGATCGCGCCGAGCGGCCCGACGAAGCCCGAGGCGGGCGTGATGGTGCCCAGGCCAGCCACCATACCCGTCACGATGCCGAGCACCGAGGGCTTGCCGTAGCGCACCCGTTCGCAGACCAGCCAGGCCAGCGAGGCGGTGGCCGCGGCGATGTGCGTCACCAGCATCGCCATGCCGGCGCTGCCGTCGGCGGCGAGCGCGCTGCCGGCGTTGAAGCCGAACCAGCCCACCCACAACATGCAGGCGCCGGCCACCGTCATTGTGAGGTTGTGCGGCGGCATCGCCGTGTCCGGAAAGCCTCTGCGCTTGCCGAGTACCAGAGCGCAGACCAGCGCCGCGATGCCGGCGTTCAGGTGCACCACCAGGCCGCCGGCGAAATCCATTACGTTCATCGTGTTTAGCCAGCCGCCGCCCCAAACCCAGTGCGCGATCGGGCAGTAGACGGCGAGCAGCCACAGCACGCTGAACAGCAGCATGCCGCCGAAGCGCACGCGCTCGGCGTAGGCGCCGATCACCAGCGCGGGGGTGATGATGGCGAAGGTGAGCTGGAACATGGCGAACACGGTCTCGGGGATGCTGCCTTTGACCGATTTCACGTCGATGCCGGCGAGCAGCGATTTGCCGAAGCCGCCGTACCAGGCATTGGCGGCGCCGCCGTCGCCGAAGGCGATGCTGTAGCCCACCACCACCCAGGCGAGGGTCACCACGCAGGTGATGGCAAAGCACTGCATCAGGACCGAGAGCACGTTTTTCGCGCGCACCAGGCCGCCGTAGAACAAGGCCAGGCCGGGCAGTGTCATGAACAGCACCAGCACCGAGGCCGTAATCATCCATGCGGTGTTGGCGGGGTCGAGTTTGGGCGGCTCGGCCGCCAACACGAGTGGTGCATAGGCAAGCAACAGGGCCAGCAGCGCTTTTTTCATGGTTTCCCCCTTTGGCCGGATTCTAGCGGAGCGGGAGGTCCTCGGCGTGAAAGCCGAAGTTGCCGGACTTGCGATCGGCGAACCAGTGCCTGAGGGTGAGGCCCACGGTGCGGAAGGCGATGTCCTTCCAGGGCACCTGCGCCTCGTCATGGAGGGCCACTTCCAGGCTTTCTTCGCCGGGCTTGAATTCCAAATCGAGCAGGCGCGCACGGTAGAACAGATGCACTTGATTCACATAGGGCACCGAGATCAGCGAGCAGGGCGCCAGCAGCTCGATGCGCGCGCCGGCTTCCTCCAGTGTCTCGCGCAGCGCGGCCTGGCTCGCGGTCTCGTCGTTTTCCATGAAACCGGCGGGCAGGGTCCAGTAGCCATAACGCGGCTCGATGGCGCGGCGGCACAGCAGCAGCCGGCCTTGCCACTCGGGCACGGCGCCGACCACCAGCTTCGGGTTCTGGTAATGGATCTCGCCGCAGGCGTCGCACACCCAGCGCGGCGCGTTGTCCCCCGGCGGGACGCGCTTGACCACGGGCGCAGCGCAGTTAGAGCAAAACTTCATGCAGGGAACCGACAATTGCGTCGGGCTGGAAACC
>JANNTQ010000201.1:0-4458 GCA_031394435.1 Betaproteobacteria bacterium | reverse complement strand
GCCTGTTCGAAGTCGCGACTGGTCTCGAGTCGCCGCACGGCGAGGTCCTGTTGCAGGAGCAAGGCGCTCGCCGCCGCCGCCGCCAGCGCGACGATCAGCAGCGCAACCAGCAGCACGGCGCCGCGCTGGCGCATCGGCAGGCTCATCGCAGCGGAAGAACGCGCATGATGCGCTCGCCGCCGGCGAACGCGATGTGCACCGCCACCGCGCGCGGCAGCGCGCTCGCCGGCCTGGCTGCGGGCCAGACGGAAGTCCAGCTGCCGTCATGGTCGAGCGCCTGGATCTGCAGTTCCGTCACTTCATTGAGAGCGGGCTCGACGATCGGCACGGATCCGGGAGCGGCGTCCAGGGCGGGCCACACCAGGTATTCCAGCGTGCCCTCGCGCACCCGGTAAGCCACGCGGCGCTGGCCGGTTCCGCCATCGCCGCGGCCCAGGCGCGTGATGACGAGTTGGCCTTCGTCAGCGTCCCCTGCGCCGGCCGGTGCGCCGGGCAGCAGCAAAGCGGGCCGTACGCGGTCCATGCTGTCCCGCACCGGGCGCTCGATGGCCATCGCCACGTCCTGGCTCATCTGCGAGAGCAGCACGGACACGTCGTTCCAGCGGCGCGATTCCTCCTGCACGCGCGCTTCCGCCTCCAGGACCGAACTCAGGCCGCGGAAGCTGAGCGCGCTGAGTACGGCGAGGACTGCCATCGCCACCAGCAATTCAATCAGGGTAAAGCCGTGCTGGCCGCCTCGCATTCAGTTCTCCCTGGCGAGCACGCCCACCAGGCGCCGCAGCTCGTGCGCGGGATCGTTAGGGTCCATGACCTGGATCTCGACGCGCCGCAGCTGGGGATGCGGCGTGCTGAAGACTTCGGCGCGCCAGCGAAATTCGATGCCCGCCTGGCTCTCGGATCCTTCGGCAATACCCACGCCCGGCCAGGCGCGGCGCGCCGAGAATTCGCCCATGCGATTCTCCGCGACGAAGCCGGCGAGTACGCGCAACTTGTGATCGAGGGCCGACGTGCTCGACAGCGCGACCGACCGGCTCGCCGCGGCGAGCGCGATGGCCACGATCGCGAGCGCGACCAGGACTTCAACCAGGGTGAATCCGCGGCCCCGCGGGGGGGCGGCGAAACTCTGTGCCTGCATGGGAGTCGGTTTGTACCGATACGCGGCCGAGAATGCCGGCGCGAACCAGGAAACTTGCGCTGCCGCCGGACACCGTCGCCTCGAGCACTGCGCGCACGCCGTACGGAGACAGGACGATGCGCTCGCCCTCGGGCAACTGCTGCGCGTCGACGAGAACTTCGTGCAGTTGCGTCGCATCCGGCAGCGACCTGCGCCGGTAGATGCTCGACTCCGGGTAGCGGGTCCACTCGCCGTCGTCCACCTTGCGCCAGAACGAGTATCCGCCGCGTTCCGCAGACCAGGCAGTGCTTTGCCCGGTGGACTGGGCTTCAGCCAGCGCGAATTCCAGCAGCGCCGCCAGGCGGCGCGCCTCGGTTTTCGCCAACGCGCCATCGCCGGGCGCCGCGATGATCACGATCATGGCCGACAGTACGCCGGCAATCGCCATCGCGATCAGCAACTCTACGAGCGTAAAGCCCGCGTGCCGTGCACGCGCAACCGCTGCCGCGCCGCGCATCAGAGGTTCCACGAGCCGATGTCGGCGTCGAAGCCGTCGCCGCCCGGGACGCCATCGGCGCCGAAGCTGAACACATCGATGTCGCCACGGATACCGGGGCTGAGATACTGGTAGTCGTTGCCCCAGGGGTCTTTGTGCAGGCGCTCGAGGTAGCCGCCCGCTTTCCAGTTGGCCGGCAGCGGCGGGATGCCCGGCGGCTTGACCAGCGCCGCCAGCCCTTGCTCGGTCGATGGATAGCGCAGGTTATCCAGCCGGTAGAGCTTCAGCGCCTGGACGATGGCGCGGATATCCTGCTGCGCGGCGATCACCCTGGCCTCGTCGGGGCGGCTCATCAGCTTGGGCACGATCAATGCCGCGAGGATCGCGAGAATCACCACCACCACCATGATCTCGATCAGGGTGAAACCGCGGGATTTTTCGGGAGAATTGCGACGCATCGCCTGCAGGTACCCGGCTGTGGGGGACGGTGTACTATACCTTGAGAATTGCGTCTCCCGTTCGTTCGCGATGGCTCTCTACCGATGCAAAAGCTGAAGGACTGGATGCTCGTTGAAGGGTGGGCCGTGCTGCTCGAGTTGGCGCTGGTCGCGGCGCTGGCGGTCACGCTGGCGCATTGGACCTGGGTCGCGCTTGCGCCGCCGGCGACGGCCGCTGCGGCAGTTCCCGTAGAAGTGGAAAACCTGCGCCCGGGCGCGATCGTGCAACGGCATTTGTTCGGCGTGGCGCGGGAAGGAATGGCGGGCGGGGAGGGCAGCGCCAGCTCGGCGTTGCGGCTGAAAGTCCTGGGAGTGTTCGCGCGTGGGAAACCTGGTGCTGGACGCGCCATCGTGGCTTTGGAGGACGGCAAGCCGGCGACGGTGACGGCGGGAGAAAGCATCGCCGCAGGCATCGTGCTGCAGGAAGTGCACGCAGACTTTGTACTCGTGAATCGCGCCGGCGTTGTGGAGCGCATCAATCTGGAACGCCGGTCTGCAGCCGTGGAAACCAAGCCCGGCGCGCCGCGCCCGGCCCCCAAGTGATGCGCAGCCTGCTCGCCGCCTTGCTCGTGGCAGGACACGTTGCCTTCGCCGGCGCACAGACGGCGGATGAACCGGTCACGCTCAATTTCGTCAACGCCGACATCGAAACGGTCGCGGCCGCGATCGGCAAGATCACGCGGCGCAATTTCCTCATCGACCCACGCGTCAAGGGCACGGTCAACCTGGTTTCCTCGCGGCCGGTGCCGGCGTCCGCCGCCTACGGCATTTTCCTGTCCGCCTTGAGGCTGCAGGGATTCACCGCCGTGGAAGCCGGCGGCGTCACCAAGATCCTGCCCGAGGCTGACGCGAAGCTGCAACTGGGCGCTGTCGCCGGTCGCGGCACGGCGGGCGGCGATCGCCTGGTCACGCAGGTCTACGCACTCAAGTACACCTCGGCCAATCAGCTGCTTCCCGTGCTGCGCCCGATCATCAGCCCGAACAACACCATCACCGTGTTCGCCGCCAACAACTCCCTGGTGATCACCGACTACGCGAACAACCTGCGCCGCATCGACCGCATCGTCGACGCCATCGACCGGCCGGGAGGCGGCGAACCGGTCATCATCCCGGTTCGCCATGCCTCCGCGGCGGACGTGGTGCAGACCCTGAACCGGGTGCTCGCCGATAGCGTCATCGGCACCGGGGCGCAGGCGACCGCGGTGGACGCTTCGGCGCGCGTGTTCATCGCGGCCGATGCGCGCACCAACAGCGTCATCGTGCGCTCGGAGAATGCGGCGCGGCTGGCGCAGGTGCAGGCCATGGTGCAGCAGCTCGATGTGCAGACCGGCACCGCAGGCAACATTCACGTCATCTACCTGAAAAACGCCGAGGCGCTGCGAGTCGCGCAGACACTGCGCTCCATCCTCTCGGGCGAGGCGGGTGCGGCACCGGCCGCCGGCGCGCCGGCGCCAGGGGCGGCGGGCGCGTCGGCGCAGCCCTCGGCAGGCTCGGGCGGCGGCATGGTGCAGGCCGATCCAGCGTCCAACTCCCTGCTCATCTCGGCATCCGATGCGATGTTCGCCAACATCAAGGCGATCGTCGACAAGCTGGACGTGCGCCGTGCGCAGGTCTACGTGGAAGCCCTCATCGTGGAGCTCAAGTCGGACCGGGGCGCCGAGTTCGGCATCCAGTGGCAGTCGGTTGGCGATCTCACTTCGCCGCAGACCCGGGTGATCGGCGGCACCAATTTCGGCGGGGTCGGCACCAACATCGTCGACGCGGCCACCAACCTCGGCACCCTGGGCACCGGCCTCAACATCGGCGTGGTGAAGGGGCAGATCACGATTCCGGGGGTCGGCACCGTGACCAACCTGGTGGCTCTGGCGCGTGCGCTCGAGACGGATGCCCGCGCGAACATTCTTTCCACGCCCAACCTGCTGACCCTCGACAACGAGGAGGCGAAAATCGTCATCGGCCAGAACGTGCCCTTCATCACCGGGCAGTATGCGCAGACCGGAAGCTCGACCACCGCCACGCCGTTTCAGACCATAGAGCGGCGCGACGTGGGCCTCACGCTGCGCATCAAGCCGCAGATTTCCGAAGGCGGCGCCGTGCGGCTGCAGCTCTTCCAGGAGGTGTCCAGTGTGGAGGACACCTCGAATCCGGCGGGCATCATCACCAACAAGAGGTCCATCGAGTCCATGGTGCTGGTCGACGACGGGCAGATCGTGGCGCTGGGCGGGCTGGTGCAGGACAGCACCGTCACGTCCGTCGAAAAGGTGCCGCTGCTTGGCGACATCCCTTTCCTGGGCGCCCTGTTCCGCTACGACAGGCGCAGGCAAACCAAGACCAACCTGATGGTATTCCTG
>JANNTQ010000256.1:0-1505 GCA_031394435.1 Betaproteobacteria bacterium | reverse complement strand
CACCTCCGGAAAGTCGAGCCCCTCAAGCATGCCCTGCGCGGCAAGCGCGCCTGGATCACCGGCCAGCGCCGCGAGCACTCGGCGGGCCGCGCGCAGCTGCCCGAGCGCGAATACGACAACGTCCACGCGCTCGAGAAATTCAACCCGCTCGCCGCCTGGAGCGAGGCCGACGTGTGGAACGCCATCCGCGCGCGGCGCATTCCCTACAACCGGCTCTACGACCAGGGCTACCGCTCGATCGGCTGCGCGCCCTGCACGCGGCCGCTGCTGCCGGGGGAAGACCTGCGCGCCGGACGCTGGTGGTGGGAGCAGTCGGGCCACACCGAATGCGGCCTGCACCCCGGAAATCGGGGACGGAGCCCGATTTCCCCTGACGACGAAACGAGCACCGGAAATCGGGCTCCGTCCCCGATTTCCACTACCCATGCTGCCTGAGCGCACCCACCTCGACTGGCTCGAGTCGGAGGCCATCTACATCCTGCGCGAGGTCGCGGGGCAGTGCCAGAACCCGGTGCTGTTCTTCTCCGGCGGCAAGGATTCCATCGTCCTGCTGCGCCTGGCCGAGAAGGCTTTCCGTCCGGGGCGCTTCCCGTTTCCGTTGCTGCATATCGACACCGGGCACAACTTCCAGGAAGTCATCGACTTCCGCGACCGCCGCGCCGCCGAACTGGGCGAGCGGCTGCTGGTGCGCAGCCTGGAGGATTCGATTCGAAGGGGTTCTGTTCGTTTAATTTCTGAAAATCAAAGCAGAAACGCCGCGCAATCCGTGACCCTGCTCGAAGCCATTGGCGAGTTCGGCTTCGACGCGGCCATCGGCGGCGCGCGGCGCGACGAGGAAAAGGCGCGCGCCAAGGAGCGCGTGTTCTCCGTGCGCGACGAACTCGGCCAGTGGGACCCGCGCAACCAGCGCCCCGAGCTGTGGAGCGCCTACAACGCGCGCGTCAACCCCGGCGAGCACGTGCGCGTGTTCCCGATCAGCAACTGGACCGAGCTCGACGTCTGGCAGTACATCGCCCGCGAAGGCCTCGAAGTGCCCTCCATCTACTACGCCCACCAGCGGCCGGTGGTGCGCCGGCGCGGCCTGCTGGTGCCGGTGACGCCGATCACCCTGCCGCGCACGGGCGAGCGGGTCGAGACGGTTTCCGTGCGCTTTCGCACCGTGGGCGACATCAGCTGCACCTGCCCCGTGGAATCGGACGCCGCTTCGCTGGAAGAAATCATCCAGGAGACGATGGCGGCCAAACTGACCGAGCGCGGCGCCACGCGCATGGACGACCAGACCTCCGAAGCCTCCATGGAGCGGCGGAAAAAGGAAGGCTACTTCTAGCCATGCAACCGCTCAGGTTCGCCACCGCGGGCAGCGTGGATGACGGCAAGAGCACGCTGATCGGGCGCATGCTGTTCGACGCGCGCGTGCTGCAGGAAGACCAGCTCGCCGCGGTCGAGCGCGCTTCGCTGCGGCGCGGGACGGTGGGGCTCGACCTGTCGCTGCTCACCGACGGGCT
>JANNTQ010000156.1:0-8957 GCA_031394435.1 Betaproteobacteria bacterium | reverse complement strand
TGGGCTGCGAATACATCCCGCAAGGCGACACGGTGCAGGGGCTGGCGTGGGCCAAGCGCTACCTCTAGCGAGGGCGGACGCGGCGCGCCAGGCCGCGGTGGCGCGTGCGCTGCGCGAGTTCCTGCCCGCACGCGCCGTGCTGTGGCAGGAGGAGGACACGCGGCCCTACGAGTGCGACGGGCTCACCGCCTATCGCAACCTGCCGATGGTGGTCGCGCTCCCCGAGACCTCCGACCAGGTGCAGCGCATCCTGCAGACCTGCCATGCGCTAGGCGCCCCGGTAGTGCCGCGCGGCGCCGGTACCGGCCTGTCGGGCGGCGCGCTGCCGCCGGGCAACGGCGTGCTGCTGTCGATGGCGAAGTTCATGCGCGTGCTGCGGCTCGACGCGCGCGCGCGCGTCGCCGTGGTGCAGCCGGGCGTGCGCAATGCAGCGATCTCCGATGTCGCCGCACCCTTCGGTCTTTACTACGCGCCCGATCCCTCGAGCCAGATCGCCTGCACTATCGGCGGCAACGTCGCCGAGAATTCTGGGGGCGTGCATTGCCTCAAGTACGGCCTCACGGTGCACAACGTCCTGCGCGTGCGGGGTTATGCGATGAACGGCGAGCCCTTGGATTTCGGCAGCGAGGCGCTCGACGCGCCCGGCCTGGACCTGCTCGCGCTGGTGATCGGCTCTGAGGGACTGCTCGCGGTGGCCACCGAGATCACCGTCAAGCTGCTGCCCAAGCCGGTCGCCGCGCGCGTGGTGATGGCTTCGTTCGACGACGTGCAGAAAGCGGGCGACGCAGTGGCCGCGGTGATCGCCGCCGGCATCATCCCGGCCGGCCTTGAGATGATGGACCAGCCGGCGACACACGCGGTGGAGCAGTACGTCGGCGCCGGCTACGACTTGGAGGCCGCGGCGATTCTGTTGTGCGAAGCGGACGGCATCGTGGAGGAGGTCGAAGACGAGATCGCCAGGGTGAAAGTGGTGCTCGAGCGCGCCGGCGCGACGCGCATCACCGTGTCGCGCGACGAAGCCGAGCGGCTGAAGTTCTGGTCCGGCCGCAAAGCAGCGTTCCCCGCGATGGGCCGTATCTCGCCCGACTACTACTGCATGGACGGCACCATCCCGAGGAAGCGCCTGGGCGATGTGCTCAATTTCATCGGCGCCATGGAAAAGAAGTACGGCCTGCGCTGCCCCAACGTGTTCCATGCCGGCGACGGCAATCTGCACCCGCTGATCCTGTTCGACGCCAACGACGCCGACCAGCTGCGCCGCACCGAGGAATTCGCGGCCGAGGTGCTGGAGAAGTGCATCGAGGTAGGCGGCACGATCACCGGCGAGCACGGCGTCGGCGTGGAGAAGATCGACCAGATGTGCCTGCAGTTCAGCGCCGCGGAGCTGGAGCTGTTTCACGCGGTGAAGCACGCCTTCGATCCGCGCGGCCTGCTCAACCCCGGCAAGGCGGTGCCGACGCTCGCGCGTTGCGCCGAGTTCGGCCGGCGGCACGTGCACGGCGGCCGGCTGCCGCAACCCGGGTTGCCGCGCTACTGATGCTCGCTGCCTTCCAGGAGCGCATCCGCGACGCCGCCGGGCGCGGCGCGCCGCTGCGCCTGCGAGGCGGCGGCAGCAAGGATTTTTACGGCGGAGCGCTGGCCGGCGAGGTGTTGGACACGCGCGGCTACGCCGGCGTGGTCAGCTACGAGCCGACCGAGCTGGTGGTCACGGCGCGCTGCGGCACGCGGCTCGAGGAACTTGAGGCGACACTGGCCGCCAACGGCCAGATGCTCGCCTTCGAGCCGCCACGCTTCGCCGCCGGGGCGACTCTTGGTGGCTGCGTCGCCGCCGGCCTCTCCGGCCCGCGCCGCGCGGCGGCCGGCGCGGTGCGCGACTTCATGCTCGGCGCGCGCCTGCTTGACGGCCGTGGGCGCGAGCTGTCCTTCGGCGGCCAGGTGATGAAGAACGTCGCAGGCTACGATGTCTCGCGCCTGCTCGCCGGGTCGCTCGGCACCCTCGGCCTGATCCTGGAGGTCTCGCTCAAGGTGCTGCCGAGACCGGCAGCGGAGTTGACGCTGCAGCTCGAGCTGTCCGAGGAGCAGGCGCTCGAGGCGCTCAATCGTTGGGCCGGCCAGCCACTGCCGGTTTCGGCGAGCGCCTGGCGTGGCGGCACGCTGGGTCTCAGGCTATCGGGCGCGGCGAGCGCCCTGCAGGCGGCGGCACGAAAAATTGGCGGCGCGCAAGTCGAGGCCGGGCAGGCGGCGCGCTTCTGGTTGGGTATTCGCGACCATGCCGACCCGTTCTTCTCTGGCGATGCGCCGCTGTGGCGACTGTCGCTGCCCTCGCACAGCCCGGGCCTCGGGCTGCCAGGGGAACAGATGATCGAATGGGGAGGCGCCTTGCGCTGGCTGCGCACCCGGGCGGATGCGGCAGCAGTGCGCGCCGCGGCGGAGCGGGCGGGCGGGCACGCAACCTTGTTCCGCGCCGCGGACAAGGCAGCGGGCGCCTTTGCGCCGCTTTCCCAGGCGCTGCTGCGCCTGCATCGCGAGCTGAAAGCGGCGTTCGATCCCGCTGGAATCTTCAATCGCGGCCGGCTGCACCCGGACTTCTAGCCGCACCTCAACCCTTGGGCAATTTCTTCTCTTCAGCTTTCATGTTGGCGCGCACGAAGTCCCCGTACGGCGACTGCGGGTACTTGGCGAGCAGCGTGGCGTACAGCTTCAGGGCGTATTGCGGCTGCCCGACGTCGCCCGCACGCGCCGCCACTTCGACCAGGCGCTTTTGCGCGCCGACCAGGTCGCCGGCCAGCGCGGCGCCGGCGTGCAGCGCCCATGCCGCCTCCATGTACGCGCTCTGCGCGAGCAACGCGCGCCCGAGACCTTCCCAGATCGGCGGCTCCAGGGTCAGCTTGGTGCGTTTGTCGACGACGGCCAGGAAGGCCTTGGCTGCGTCCGCGGCGCGCCCCGCTGCGAGCGCGGTCCTGATCGATTCGGCCACGACCGCCATTGGGTCGGCGGGGGCGACTGCCGGCGCCTTCGGCGTGGTCGCGGTCGCGGCTGAGACCGAGGCCGACGCAGCCGGCTTGTTCTTCAGCATGTCGGCGAGGAAGTTCGCCTCGCGCTCCTGCTCGAAGGCCTTACGCGCCTTGAAATTGCGCAGCGCGATGAAGATCCAGACCGCCCCGCCAGCGGCGATGCCTAGCACGATCAGGCTCATGACGATTTTCACGCGGCGAGTATAGCGGCCCGCCCGATGCAGACCGAACTGGCCGATTTCATCCGCGACACGCCGCAGGGACGCGAGGCCGACGCCATCCTGCGCAAGTGCGTGCACTGCGGTTTCTGCTCTGCTACCTGCCCGACCTACCAGCTGCTGGGCGATGAGCTGGACAGTCCGCGTGGCCGCATCTACCTGATCAAGCAGGCGCTGGAAGGCGCGCCAGTCTCGGCAAGGTCCCGCCTGCACCTGGACCGCTGCCTGACTTGCCGCGCCTGCGAGACCGCCTGCCCGTCGGGCGTGCAGTACGGCCGGCTGGCCGACATCGGCCGGGCCGTCATCGAGCAAAGGGTGCCGCGCGGCCCCTGGGAGAACGTGCAGCGAGCGGTGCTTGGCTTCGCGCTATCGCGGCGCTCCATCTTCACGGCCCTGCTGCGCCTGGGCCGGATGTTCCGTTTCCTGTTTCCCGGCCTGGTGCCCGCTCCTGCGCCGACCGCGGGCGCATGGCCCGCACCGCGCCACGCGCGCCGCATGCTGGCGTTGGCCGGTTGCGTGCAGCCGGCGCTCGCGCCGCGCATCAACGCGGCGGCCGCGCGCGTGCTCGACCGCAGCGGTATCTCGCTGCTCGAGGCGCCCGGCGCGGGCTGCTGCGGCGCGCTGCGCTTCCACCTCAATTTGCAGGACCAGGGCAGGGACGACATGCGCGCGCTGATCGATGCGTGGTGGCCGTACGTGGAGCGGGGCGAGGTGGAAGCGATCGTCATGACGGCGAGCGGCTGCGGCGCGACCGTCAAGGAGTTCGCTCACCTGCTCGCGCACGATCCGGCCTACTGCGACAAGGCGGCGCGGATCTCGGCCTTGACCAAGGACCTGGGCGAAGTCGTTCAGCCTGCCGCCGGAACCGGCAAGGGAAGGCTCGCATTCCAGTCGCCCTGCTCGCTGCAGCATGGCCAGCAGCTGCGCGGCAACATCGAGTCGCTGCTCGAGCAGGCGGGTTACGAGCTCACGCCGGTCCCCGATGCGCATCTGTGCTGTGGCTCGGCCGGGACCTATTCGATCCTGCAGCCCGAGCTCTCCACGCAGCTGCGCGAGCGCAAGCTGGCGGCCCTGCAAGGCGGCCGACCGGCCGCGATCGCCACCGCCAACATCGGCTGCCTGACGCACCTGGGCGCTGCCGCCGAGGTGCCGGTACGCCATTGGATCGAACTGCTCGAAGAAGCGCTGCGGAGGTAAGATTCCAGTCATGCTGGTGCGCAGTGCCTGTCCGCATGATTGCCCCGACACCTGCGGGATGCTGGTGACGGTGGAGAACGGCGTGGCCGTGAAGATCCAGGGTGACCCGTCGATGCCGTTTACCCAGGGCACGCTGTGTACCAAGGTCGCGCACTACCTGGAACGCACCTACGCGCCGGATCGCCTGCTGCACCCCATGAAGCGCGCCGGGCCCAAGGGAAGCGCGCGCTTCGAGCGCATCACCTGGGACCAAGCGCTCGATGAGATCGCGGCCCGGCTCAGGGCGCTGGCGGCGGAAGATCCCGAGACCATCCTGCCGCTCAGCTACGCCGGCACCATGGGCATGGTGCAGTACAGCTCGATGGACCGGCGCTTCTTCCACCGGCTCGGCGCCTCGCTGCTCGACCGCACGCTGTGCTCCTCCGCCGGCAAGTCCGGCATCAAGGCGACCCTCGGCGGTTCAGTCGGCATGGATCCCGAGCGGTTCGACGAATCGAAGCTGATCCTGTTGTGGGGCGCCAATCCCGTGGTCTCCAACCTGCACCTGTGGTCGCGCGTGCAGGAAGCCAAGCGGCGTGGCGCCAAGGTGATCGCCATCGACCCTTACCTCAGCCTGTCGGCGGAAAAGTGCACGCAGCACGTCGCGCTGCTGCCCGGCACCGACGGCGCGCTGGCGCTCGGCATGATGCACGTGCTGATCGCCGAGAACCTCATCGACCGCGACTACATCGTGCGCCACACCCTGGGCTTCGAGCAGCTTGCCGAGCGCGTCAGGCAGTACACCCCCGAGTGGACCGCGCGCACCTGTGGCCTGCAGGTCGACGAGGTGGTGCAGCTCGCGCGCGACTACGGCACCGCCAAGCCGGCGGCGATCCGGCTCAACTACGGCATGCAGCGCCACGCCGGCGGCGGCATCGCCGCGCGTACGGTGGCCTGCCTGCCCGCGCTCACCGGCGCCTGGCGCGACGCGGCCGGCGGCATCGTGCTGACCACGGCGGACTTCTTCGGCTTCGACCACGCGGCGCTCGAGCGCCCCGACCTGCTCGGCGGCAGGAAGCCGCGCGTCATCAATCATTCGAAGGTCGGCGACGCGCTCACCTCGACCGAGCGGCCGGTGAAGGCAGTGATCGTCTACAACAACAACCCGGTCGCGGTGTGCCCCGATTCGGACAAGGTGCTCGCCGGCTTCCGGCGCGAGGACCTGTACTGCGTGGTGATGGACTCTTTCCTCACCGATACGGCCGACTACGCCGACCTCGTGCTGCCGGCCACCACGCAGCTCGAGCACTACGACGTGCACAAGTCCTACGGCCACCTGTACGCGCTGGCCAACAATCCTGCGATCGCGCCGGTGGGCGAATCGCTGCCGAACTCCGAAGTGTTCAGGCGGCTGGCCGCGCGCATGGGCTTCGAGGAGGAATGCTTTCGCGATTCCGACGAGGACATCTGCCGCACCGCGCTCGAATCGACCAACCCGCGCATGCGCGGCATCGAGTGGCAGCGATTGAAGGAGACCGGCTGGCAGCGCCTGAACGTTGCCGAGCGCTTCGCGCCGTTTGCCGCAGGCGGCTTCCCGACGCCTTCGGGCAAATGCGAGTTCTACAGCGTGGCGCTGGAAAAGCAGGGCATCGACCCGCTGCCGTTCTTCAATCCGCCGGCCGAGTCGGCGCAGAGCAATCCGGCGCTGGCGCTGGCGTATCCGCTCGCCTTCCTGTCGCCGCCGGCGCGCAACTTCCTCAACTCCAGCTTCGCGCACCTGAAGCGCTTCCGCGAGCTGGAAGGCGAGCCGAGCCTGGAAATGCATGCCGAGGACGCGGCCGCGCGCGGCATCCGCGACGGCGACCGCGTGCGCGTGTTCAATGCCCGCGGCAGCCTCGCGCTGCGCGCGCGCGTCAACGGCAAGCCGCGCTGCGGGGTGGTGGTCGCGCCCTCGGTGTGGTGGAAGAAATATTCTCCCGACGGCGGCAACGCGAACAATCTCACCGACCAGCGCACCGCCGACTTGGGCGGCGGTGCGACCTTCTACGACTGCCTGGTGCAGGTCGAACGCACCGGTGTGGCCGCTTCCTAGCGGCACCGGCCGGCCCCGGCCGCGGTAGCTTCCTCGCCGGGCGCTGCGGTAGAGTGGCCGCATGGCCTCCATGCTGCGGCTCGCGCGATTTCTCGTCCCCTACCGCTGGCGCGTCGCCGCGGCGCTGCTTGCCCTGCTGGTCGCCGCAGGCAGCGTGCTCGCCCTCGGCCAGGGCTTGAAGCACGTGGTGGACAACGGCTTCGGCAGCGGCGAGCCGCGGCTGCTCGACCAGGCGCTCGGCGCGATGGTCGCGCTGGCGATGGCCCTGTCGGTCGCCACTTTCTTCCGCTTCCACCTGATGATGACCACCGGCGAGCGCGTGGTCACCGACTTGCGACGCGCGGTGTTCGACCACCTGCTGGGACTCTCGCCCGCGTTCTTCGAGACCACGCGCACCGGCGAAGTGATTTCGCGCCTCAGCAGCGACACCACGGTGCTGCAGCAGGTGATCGGCTACGGCCTGTCGATGTTCGTGCGCAACCTGCTGATGATGACCGGCGCGGCGGGGATGCTGTTCTTCACCAGCTGGAAGCTGGCGGCCCTGGTGCTGCTCGGTGTGCCGGCGACGCTGGTGCCGATCCTGCTGCTCGGGCGGCGCGTGCGCCGCCTGTCGCGCGCGAGCCAGGACCGCGTCGCCGACGTGTCGGCGCATGTCGACGAGGCGGTGCACGAAGTGCGCACGGTGCAGGCCTACGTGCACGAGGAGCGGGACCGCGAGGCCTTCGCGCGGCACGCCGAGGCCGCCTACGGCGCCGCCGCGGCGCGCATCGGGCAGAAGGCCGGCCTCATCGCGGCGGTGATGCTGATCGCGTTCTGCGCGGTGGGCGTGATCCTGTGGGTGGGCGGCCACGACGTGCTCGCCGGACGCATGTCGGCGGGCGAGCTGTCGGCTTTCGTGTTCTACGCGGGCGTGGTGGCGACCGGGGCGGGCACGGTGTCGGAGGTGTGGGGCGAGATCCAGCGCGCCGCCGGCGCCAGCGAGCGCCTGTTCGAGCTGCTCGACGCGCAGCCGGCAATCATCTCCCCGGCGGCGCCGCGTCGAGCGCCGCCGGCGCCGCGCGTGTTCGAGTTCGACAATGTGAGCTTCGCCTACCCCGCGCGGCCCGCTGCAGCGGCGCTCGCCGGCTTCACGCTGCGCCTGGGGGCCGGCGAGCGCGTGGCGCTGGTCGGCCCCTCGGGCGCCGGCAAGAGCACGGTGCTCGCGCTGCTGCTGCGCTTCTATGATCCGCAGTCGGGCGCGATCCGCGTCGACGGAGTGGACCTGCGCGAGATGGAGCCGCGCGAGCTGCGTCGCCTGATGGCGGTGGTGCCGCAGGAGCCGGTGATCTTCGCCGCCAGCGTTTTCGACAACGTGCGCTATGGACGTCCCGAGGCCACGCGCGACGAGGTGGCCGGCGCCTGCGAGGAGGCGTTTGCCGCCGAATTCATCGCGCGCCTGCCGCAGGGCCTGGACACGCCGCTCGGCGAGCGCGGCGTCACGCTCTCGGGCGGGCAGCGCCAGCGGCTGTCGATTGCGCGCGCGCTGCTCGCCGACCGGCCGCTGCTGCTGCTGGACGAGGCCACCAGTTCGCTCGATGCGGAGAGCGAGCGCATGGTGCAGCAGGCCCTCGAGGCACTGGAACGCGGGCGCACCACGCTGGTGATCGCGCACCGCCTCGCCACCGTGCAGCATGCCGACCGCATCGTGGTGCTGGAGCGCGGCGCCATCGCCGCGCAGGGCACCCACGCCGAGCTGATGCGCCAGGGCGGCCTGTACGCCAGCCTGGCGCGGCTGCAGTTCCTGCACGGCGGCGCAGAGCGACTCGAGCGGGCGGCATGAGGTGGGCGCTGCTGCTGCTGTTTTGCGCCAGCGCGCAGGCTGAGACGCTCAAGGTCGGCTCCAAGCGCTTCACCGAGTCGTACATCCTGGGCGAGATTCTGATCCAGGCAGCAGGCGATGCGGTGCACCGGCCCGGACTCGGCAATACCGGCATCCTTTACGCGGCGCTCAAATCCGGCTCGATCGATCTTTATCCGGAATACACCGGCACCATCGCGAAAGAGATCCTCAAACTTGACGGCAATCCGGGTCTCGCGGAGCTGAACCGCGCGCTTGCACCGCTGGGGTTCGGCGTCGCGGTGCCGCTCGGCTTCAACAACAGCTACGCGCTGGCGATGCGCGAGGAGCGCGCGCAGGCGCTCGGCGTCCGCTCGATTGGCGACCTGGCGAAGCATCCGGCGCTGAAGCTTGGTCTGTCGCAGGAATTCATCGGCCGCGCTGATGGCTGGCCGGGGCTCAAGGCGGCCTACGGCCTGCTGTCGGCCACGCCTTCGGGCCTGGATCACGGCCTCGCCTACGAGGCGATCGCGGCCGGCAGGATCGACGTCATGGACATCTATCCGACAGATGCCAAGATCGAGCGCTTCCAGCTGCGCGCGCTGGAGGACGACCGCAGGTTCTTCCCGCGCTACGACGCG